>JAMPXY010000019.1 GCA_023700945.1 Alphaproteobacteria bacterium
CCCAGATCGTTTCGGCACACAGAACCCCTGAGCGTCTGCATGAGTATGCCCGCACAGCACGCGAACGCGGCCTCAAGGTGATTATTGCAGGGGCCGGCGGCGCGGCACATTTACCCGGCATGTGCGCCAGTATGACCCCCCTGCCCGTCCTTGGCGTTCCGGTAGAAAGTAAAATGCTCAAAGGTCTGGATAGCCTGCTTTCGATCGTGCAAATGCCTGCAGGCATTCCTGTTGGTACGCTTGCGATCGGGCAGGCAGGGGCCAAGAATGCCGCCCTGCTGGCCATTGCCATTCTGGCGCTGCAAAACGAAGCCTTGGCCGCACAGCTGGATGATTTCAGGACCCGCCAAACCGCTGGTGTTGCGCACAGCCCCACATGAAACTGGCATGAAAATTGAGCGCAAGATTGTAGGCATTCTAGGGGGCGGGCAATTGGGCCGCATGAGCGCCTTAGCCGCGGCACGTCTGGGTGTCAAAGTGCATATCTACTGCCCAGAGGAAGACAGCCCCGCCAGTCAGGTGGCCACCCGCACTTTTATCGGCGCCTATGAAGATAAAAAAAAGCTCAAAGAGTTTGCCGACAGTGTCGATGTCATCAGTTATGAATTCGAAAATATCCCGGTTGAAACCGTTCGCTATCTGCAAAAAATCAAACCGGTATACCCAGACGACCACCTGCTGGAGATTGCCCAGCACCGGCCCACTGAAAAGAAATTCCTCAATGATATTGGCATCTCTACTGCACGCTGGGGGGTTGCCACCAAGGCTGCCGAAATCGATGCCGTCATGAGCGAGATGAAGGTGGCCCATGTTGTGCTGAAAACCACACGTCTGGGCTATGACGGCAAAGGCCAGATGAAATTTGTCCATGGCGATGATGCCAAGGAGGCTTGGAAAAAACTGGGTAGCAGCGAATTGATCATTGAAGAACTGGTCGATTTTGTCTGTGAAATTTCAGTGATTATAGCCCGTGACAAGCTTGGGCAAACAGCCATCTATGGGCCAATCCTAAACGAACATCGCCACCATATTCTGGCCAAAAGCACTATTCCCGCCCCCATTCCGCAAGAGATGAGCGATAATGCCCGCGCCATGACCCAGCTATTGGCGGATGCTGTCGATTTGGTGGGCGTCCTTGCGCTTGAACTGTTTATCACCCGTGATGGCCAGATATTGGCCAATGAAATCGCCCCGCGTACCCATAATTCAGGCCACTGGACGATTGATGCCTGTGCCGTGTCCCAGTTTGAACAACACATCCGTACCATCGCGGGCATGCCGGTCGGCACACCGGCCCGCCACTCAGATGCGGTTATGTTTAATATTATCGGCATGGATGCCAAGAAAATTAGCCGCTGGATAGACATGAAGAATGCCTGCCTGCACCTTTATGGCAAAGATGATATTAAGGAAGGACGAAAAATGGGTCATGTCACTATCCTGTCCGAGATAAAAAAGCATGCATAAATTAAGTATGGTTCACATGGCTTTCCTTTACCCCTGCATTACAGAATGCTAATTCTTAGTACCCTCTAATGAACCGATAGGAAAATTTGGATTTCATGAGAAAGATTGCCTTATGGCCTGCTTTACTAACAGTGCTTGTTGTCATGAATATTTCTCCGGTACAGGCGCAGACGGATAAATTCCTGACTGATGACTCGATCCGTGCCTTTATGGAAGAAAGCCTGAAATCCTACATGCTGGATTACCCTGATTTTGAGGCCTTCCTGCGCCGCTCTTCACACAAGAATTTTATTGGAACCTTGGACCTCACCATTACCCTGCCCGGTCAAGCCCCTGTAAAAAACAATGTCAGTATGAGTTATGAGCAGCTTATACAAAGCGGGCGTGACGGTTATAATAGCGTCCAGAATGCCGAGCTTGAGCAAATCATCAGCGAAATAACAATGGCGCCAGATCAGCAGAAAGCCTCTGTGGCCTACACCATGACAATCGTCAATCAATCATTCAGTTTTAATGAACAACCTACACAATCAATGATGGCTGATTCAGTGACCCATTGCACAGATGATTTAGTTTTTACACCGGGCATCGGTCCCCAGATTATCAAATCAGTATGTACAACAGAAGTGACGATAAAACCGCAACAGGAACTTTAAGCCATGACAACAGCCTCCGCCCGCACCATCAACACAGGGAATATCATGTCTGCAGAATACAGGATTGAAACCGACTCATTTGGTGAAATCGAAGTTCCGGCCGACCGTTACTGGGGGGCCCAGACACAACGCTCAATCCAGAATTTTCGTATTGGTGAGGAACGCATGCCCAAACCACTGGTACGTGCGCTAGGTATCCAGAAAAAAGCCTCAGCGTTGGCCAATATGGATCTGGGTGCCCTTGATCGCCGAATTGGTCAAGCAATTGTTCAGGCCGCTGATGAAATTCTGGACGGCACACTGGCTGATGAATTTCCGCTGGTCGTGTGGCAAACGGGTTCCGGCACACAAACCAATATGAATGCCAACGAGGTAATCTCGAACCGTGCCATCGAAATTCTCGGTGGGGAACGTGGTAGCAAAAAACCGGTTCACCCCAATGATCACGTGAATATGGGACAATCATCAAATGACAGCTTCCCCACCGTAATGCATATCGCCACCGCAGAGCAATTGCACCATGAACTGATACCGGCGCTCGAACATCTGCATGCCGCACTGGCACAAAAGTCAGCCGATTTCATGGATATCGTCAAAATTGGCCGCACCCATTTGCAAGACGCCACCCCCATGACACTGGGGCAGGAATTCTCGGGCTATGCCAAACAGATTGAATTCGGGATTGCCCGGGTCAAAGCCGTGATGCCACGTTTGATGCAGCTGGCGCAAGGCGGCACCGCTGTCGGTACCGGCATTAACTGCAAAACCGGCTTCCCCGAAAAATTTGCGGCGCATGTTGCCACCATCACCGATCTTGACTTCATCAGCGCCGAGAACAAATTCGAAGCACTGGCAAGCCACGATGCGATGGTCGAGGTGTCCGGCGCAGTCAACGTGTTGGCAGCGTCCTTGATGAAGATCGCCAATGATGTCCGCCTGCTAGGATCGGGGCCGCGCTGTGGGATCGGCGAGATCAGTCTGCCGGAAAACGAACCAGGATCTTCGATCATGCCGGGCAAGGTCAACCCGACCCAATCCGAAGCCCTGACTATGGTCTGTGCTCAGGTGATGGGCAACCATGTGACTGTCACCGTTGCAGGCAGTAACGGTCATTTCGAACTCAATGTGTTCAAGCCCGTAATTATTTTCAATGTGCTGCAATCGATCCGCCTGCTAGCTGACGGCTGCAACAGCTTTACCGATAATTGCGTTGTCGGGATTGAGCCCAATCGCGATCGCATTGAAAAGCTGCTCTACGAAAGCTTGATGCTGGTGACCGCCCTCAACCCGCATATCGGTTACGATAATGCCGCCAAGATCGCCAAAAAGGCTCACGCCGAGGGTAGTACTCTCAAACAAGCCGGGATTGCTTTAGGCTTACTGACAGAATCCCAGTTTGATGAATGGGTAAAACCTGAAGATATGATCAGGACAAAGGATTAATCACTTCATGAAAAAACGTTCGATTAAAATCGCCGGACATTCGACCAGCATCAGCCTGGAAGAGCCTTTCTGGATAGTGCTGAAGCAATTGGCAGACGAGCAAAGCATGTCTTTGAATGCGTTGGTCGAATACATCGACAAAGGTCGCGAGGAAACCAACCTCTCCAGCGCCTTACGTCTTTACGTTCTGTCCGAACTACAAAGACGCCTGTTCGAGCTTACTGATCCATCAGGTTTTGAATCAGACCTCCTATAGCATCATCCAAAACCTCTTCCGCTGACGGTTCCGGCGTAGGTGCAGGCGCTGGTTCAAGCACAGCCTCCGGGACCGCTGCGGGTGCAGGAGTCGCCTGCTCGAGAGGTGCCGGGGCGGGTGGCGAAACATCCTGCACCACAGGAGACTCTGCCGCTGATGGGATAGCCGGGGCCTGCGGTGTAATAATTTCAGTCACGGGCGCTGGCACAGGCGTAGGCGCTGGCGCTGGTGTCGGAACCACCTGGGATTGGGGCTTAGCCTTCGGTGCCAATTGTTGCTGCAGGATATTTTGCAGAACATCGCCAGCATTCTGGGGTTTAACCTCACCCGGCTCAGTCGGTTGTACCAAGCCTTTATCCTTCGCCTTGTTAAAAATGGCATCCCCTATCATCTTTTCCAGCTGATTTCCTATATAGCTATCCATAGCGCTTTTACCGATAGTCTTGCCGGGATTATCCAAGGGGCCACGGAAACTGGTTTTCAGCGGTGGGGCATCGACAGGTTCCGCCAAGGTAATCACGTTTTCAAGATCCATTGTCCAAAGCGGTAGACTAATCTTACCCGTAGTATTGACAGTTGCAGCCTCACCCATCATCTGCATTTTTTCAAAATTGATCACCCCTTCAGTAATCGTAAAAGCGCCATCCAGCGTATCAAAACTGGTCTGGCCGCCCGCCATCGAGGTATCCAACAAAGACAATACATTTTCTTTCAGGCTACTGGAGGGTTGAGCCAGCGTCCGTGATACCCTCACCAGATCAAAGCCTTCAAAAACTAGATTTTCTCCGGTGGTGGTGCCGTTGCCTCTTAAACCAAAAATCAAGGCCGAAGGGCTAATCCCAGCAGTTTCTACAGCAACATCAAAATTGACTTTGCCACGCGCCTTTACCAGCTGCGCACCACTAAAAGCACTGACAAACGATTCCAGCACCACATTTGAAAGTTTGGTCGATGCCGATATCACCAGCGGGTCACGTTCAGATGCCGGGGCGCTAGCCGTAGCGTTAGCGACCATAGTCCCGCCATACATATCTCCTGTCAGGCGCGAAATATCCAACAAGCCATTAGAAAGTTTGGCTTGCAAGACTGCGCTATCAATCCGCCAGTTAACCCAGATCAGGCTTTGGGCGGTCAGTTTTATATCGGCATCATATTTTCGCATCCAGCCAACATTAAGGGCATTGCGCGACCAGCGCGCATTATCTCCGCCGCTATTACCTTTGGGCTTTTTCTCGTATCCGACAATGTCGCTTAAGGCCAGATCACCCGCCGACAGCTCTGCCGTCAACTTGGGGCGTGCAGCTCCCGCATCATATGAGATCAGGCCACTCAAAGTCGAAGGCCCAATGGTGGCTTGCAAATCCTTGAACGTATAAAGATTATCCTGCCTATTCATGCTGGTATAGATATCCAGCGTCTTGCTCATTCCAACATTGCTTTTGAAGGCCGGATTAAATATCCGCGCCACCTCGACATAACTGGGGTGCTTGACCCGCAATGTCAAATTACTGAGTTTGGGCGTTGTCATCAAATTATCAAGCGCCCCAGAGGTTTCAGCCGTCCCTTTCAGAGCCTTAATATTGGCCACAAACGACAGATTATCTGACTGGCCCTTAAATTCAGCAAGAACCTCGGACGGCCCAATCCCCTTGGGCAGATTTTTAGTTTCCACCTTAAAGGCTTCAAGGGTCTTCTGTGTATCCGGAGTTTTACCCTGAATAGTAATATCGATATCCTTAAGGGCTGCGACATTGCCGATAGTGCCTGCTACCACTAGACTATTGCCGCCGGTGGCTTGCATCCCCGCATTATCAATCGTCAGTTTTTGACCAGATAACCGACCTTTCAAACCAACTTTATCATAGGTCTGCCCTTGCAGAACCAGAGAGCCAAAAGACAAATTGGCGTCCAGATCAAATGGTAGAGATACTTTCTTGGCCAGAGTCGCCACATCAATTTTTTTGCCCTGCCCGGCGGTCACGGGTGCCGTAGCTTCCTTTACTTGCGGTTGCAGACGTTTGAGCCAGGCATCAGCATCGAGCGTCGCCGCATTGGCCGTCACGCTGACCTGATCCCGCCCCCCCTGTCTACCCATGACATAGCCCAGATCAAGCAACAAATCCGTATCCAGCAGATTAACCTTGGCCCCGCTGAGCTTGAGCGTATCCTGTGACAAGCTTGCCTTATAGGCGGCAGTAGCCGGTGTGCTTAAAACCGTCCCTAAACCCTTAAGACTCTCAGTCGGCACAAACGATTTGAGCAAGGCCTGCGGCACACTAGCCTGCATTGTTCCCTCAAGCACCAGATTCAAATCAGACAGAATGACCCCGCCCTTATCTGTGCGCGAAACAGACCCCGCTGTCAGCGTATAACGGTTATCAATTTTGCCCTGTCCCGGCGTTACCGCCTTCAAAACACCCTTGATATCTTTGGCCCCCAGAACAGCACTCATAGACACATCTGTGAAGGAAGCCCCTTTGAATTCCACCGTCGCCGCTGCGATATCAACGTTGGCACGCATATCCATCGGCAAAGCCAATGTCGGCGGAATAAAACTCCGCGCTCTTTTGCCCGAAGTCGACGGCAGCAATGATTCAAGCTTGAATGATTTTTCTGATTTCAGGGTGAGCGTCATCTCTAAAGGCTTGCCACCGTCCTTTTTGAGATTGCGCAGCCCTACGCTGCCCGTGGCCTCAACCCCGGCATAGCTGATCGCCATGTTTTTGTAGTCCATGCCTTGCTCATTGAAGGTCAACAACCCTGTAGCAGTGGCTGGTTTGGCCAAGGCCGGATTGGCCACACCAGTCAGGGCTTTTAAGGCCTCTGACAGATTGGCAGACTTCAAAGTGGTTTCGCCCTGCAGTTCAACAGTTGGCTTAATAGCCACTACCCCCGAATAGACAATCGCAGTGGCATCATTGGCGAGTTTGATATCAGCCTGCACCGGGAAGGCTGCGGCCATATCGCCAACTTTACCTGATTTAACCGACAGCTTGACCGGCTGCCCCCTATAAGTGACTAACCCATCCGCCTTGTAGGGCCCCTTCAGACTATCCCCGCGAATGGTCAGGTCAATCTTATCCAGCGCCAACTGACTGTCCTTACGCGCATCGCTATAAGAGAATGCCCCGTCGCGAATGCTGACTTCGTTGAGGGCAATAGCATCACCCAGCGCCCCGCTCATCTCTTTTTTAGGCTGACCCGATATAGCCTTACCAGCATCAAATTTTTCCTGCAGCACCGATGTCATCCAGAGTGGCGTACCATCAGCGGCAACACCAAGATTAAATACTGGTTTGACCAACTCGACACTTTTGACCACAACCTGTTTTTGCAGTAACGGCATCAACTCAACATTGACCGCCGCCGTTTCCAGCGCCACCACTGTTTTACCACCTTGCGCCTGCGGCATACGGATGGTGAGTTTTTCAATCTTAACCTGCGGCATTGGCAGCAACGCCAAATCTATGGGGCCCTCTATCGCATAATCATGCCCAGTAGCATCCTGCAGGCGCGAGATAATTTCAGGCTTGTACTGGTTCCAGTCCACCAGACCGGGGCCGAGCAACAACCCCGCCACAGCCACAATCACCAGCACAAAAAATATGGAAATTACTTTTTTCACAAGATACCTCACGGTCAGCCATAAACAGAAGCCCTATTTATATAGGTTAGTAAGGCAAAACTATGAAGGAGATATCAAGACATATCCCAAGATGATCACATATCGTAGCGTGATCTAAAATCCTGAATTGCTTTAAGAAAATCATGCATGGGGCCTTCAACTGCCATCTCGAGACTTTTTTTCTGTGCCGCTGGCAGCGAAGTATGCAACTCCTGATAAAGCGAGCGGATCAAACTATCCATATCTTCCAGATGTCCGCCCTGTCGCAACAAGGCCTTATTCGATTGGGAAATGCGCTTCATCAACATCGGCACCAGAGCACGAATGGTCGGGTCGCTCTTGTGCAGCTTTTCCTGTAAAACCTCGCGGGTAATCACAATCAAATTACAGTCACTCAGTGCCTGAACTGTTGCGGTGCGCGGGCTATCGACTACCAACGCCATCTCACCGATAATCTGACCCGGCCCCATGCGCGCCAATTCAATTTTCTTACCCTCTGACTCGGTAAAAACCACAACCTCGCCCGACTGCACCAGAAAGGCAGAGACACCCACCTCACCTTGGCAGATAATTGTTTCCCCGCGAGGGACGGCACGGCGCTCCAGTATTCCGGCTTCAGTCATTTCAAAACCACTTCTAGCTCATATACTGGCCGCCATTGGCGGACAACGTCGATCCGGTAATAAAACTGGCCTTGTCTGAGGCGAGAAAGACCACTGCAGCGGCTACTTCCTCAGGCGTACCTAAACGCCCAACCGGGATTTGTTTGACAATCGCCTCGAGAATTTCCGGTTTCATCTTGCCGGTCATTTCCGTGCGGATATAACCGGGGCAAATCGCATTGACTGTAATCCCCTTGGCGGCACTTTCCATCGCCAGTGCCTTGGTCAGACCGAGCATCCCGGCCTTGGCCGCTGAATAATTGGTCTGTCCGAATTGGCCTTTTTGTCCGTTGACCGAACTGATGTTGATAATACGACCATAACCACGTTCGCGCATACCGTTGATAACACTGCGGCACATGTTAAAACAGGAAGTCAGATTGGTGCTGATCACGTCATCCCAAGCCTCTGCGCCCATTTTATGCATCATGCCATCATTGGTTTTACCGGCATTATTGACCAGCACCGCAATCGACCCCAGATCTTTTTCAACCTGAACACACGCGTCCATGCAGTCCTGATAGCGGGTGACATCCACCTTATAAATACTGGCCCCGGTGGCTTTGGCGCAAGCTTGTGCGGCCTCCTCATTGCCAAAATAAAAGGCAGCCACCTTGTACCCGTCCTTCACCAGCGCCGCTGTTATATCAGCCCCGATCCCCCTTGTACCACCCGTCACCACCGCTACTTTTGTCATTTTGAAATATCCCCTTCATAAAAAAATCATCACGCAACTGATTTCAAATCCTGTGTCTGATCACGTTCGATACACATCGCAATACCCATGCCGCCACCAATGCATAATGTCGCCAGACCTTTGCTAACGTTACGGCGGGCCATTTCATGCAGCAGCGTCACCAGCACGCGCGCGCCTGATGCGCCAATCGGATGTCCGAGTGCAATCGCGCCGCCATTGACATTCACTTTAGCCTCGTCAAAGCCCAGCTCCTTGAGCACACAGCACGCTTGCGCAGCGAAAGCTTCGTTTGATTCAATCAAGTCGAGATCTTTAACTGTCCAGCCTGCCTTTTCCAGCGCCTTGCGCGACGCCGGGATCGGGCCTGTACCCATGACCGTGGGATCAACCCCGGCCGTGGCCCAGGACCGAACAGTGCCGAGAACTTTGAGGCCGCGCTTATTTGCTTCGCTGGCACGCATCAACACCACGGCAGCGGCACCGTCATTAAGACCCGAAGCATTGCCCGCCGTCACTGTCCCGTCCGGTTTGAATGCTGGACGCAACTTGCCCAGCCCCTCGGCGGTCACACCCGCGCGGGGAAATTCGTCTTGATCAATAACGATCTCTTCTTTCTTAGTCTTGATTGTAAACGGCACGATCTCAGCTTTGAATTTACCTTCACTGATGGCTTTTTCAGCCTTTTGCTGCGAACCTGCCGCAAAGTTATCCTGATCCTGGCGGGTGATCTGATATTTCTCGGCGATGTTTTCAGCGGTGATCCCCATATGGTAATCATTGAACGCGTCCCACAGGCCATCCTTGATCATGGTATCGGTAAAATCAGCACTGCCCATTTTTGTACCATTCCGCAAATGCAGGCAATGCGGCGACAAGCTCATATTTTCCTGCCCCCCCGCGACAACGATGCTAGCATCCTCATTCGCAATCGCCTGCAAACCCAAGGCCACCGCCCGTAAACCTGAACCACACACCTGATTGACGGTCATGGCTGTACGATCCTGCGGCACCCCGGCCAAAATCGCCGCCTGACGGGCCGGATTTTGCCCCTGCCCTGCAGTTAGTACCTGCCCCATCAAAACTTCATCAACATCCTTGATGTCCAGTCCGGCGTCTGTGACAACATTCCTGATGACATGAGCCCCCAGCTCGTGGGCCTGCACATTGGCCAGACCACCATTGAATGCTCCAATAGCCGTCCGTTTGGCGGCAACAATAACTATGGGATCCTGTGACATGAGAACACTCCTTATGTGGGGAGAAAAATGACAGGCCCATTATTGCCAGATCAGCCGGGATTGCAAGCGCAACCCCCGGTCTCTTCCCGTATTTTGCTGCTACGCAACAATCCAGTCATACAGGGGCTGCCAGACATCCGCCTCGGCGCGGCGGCTGGACATCATACCAATATGGCCACACTGAGACTGCAGTAAAGCCGCCCCCGGAATAAGACGGGCCAACGCATGAGAAGATTCCTCGGGCACCAGCCTGTCAGTGGATGAGGCCACCACCAGGACCGGGTTGACAGTGGCTGCGGGATCAACGACCTGACCGCCTATCTGCCAGCCGCCCTGCACAGGCTTATTTTGTCCGTACCAGTCAACCACGCAGGTGCGGGCCAGAGCTGCGGGAAGATCAACCCCGTCATTGAGCCAATCCTCAAGCGCCACAAACAGGCGCGCCTGATCACTGTCCTGTTCCAATTTGGCAAAATCAGCAAACTTATGAATATTACGCTGCGCATTCACTGCTGCAAAAACCGACTGGACCCAGTGGCTGGGCAAAGCGCGACCAGCCTCCGTCATTTGCAGGGCTGAAGCCGTACCCATCACCACCTGTTGCTGCAACTGGCGGTTCCCGGCATGAAAATCCCAAGGGCTTGCCAGATAAATCACCTTGTTCAATCCCGGCGGCTTTAATTGTACTGCCCCGGCCAGTAAGGTGCCACCCATGCAGTAGCCAAGCGCATCATAAGAACCATATTTTTTCTTTAAAAAAGAAAGACATGGCATTAATTTTTCAAGCAAGACATTGTCAATATTTTGCTGACCGGGATCATGGGCAGGATCGCCCCAATCAAGGATATGCACATCTATCCCTTGCGCCGCCAGCCACCGGGCAAAAGAGCGCTCAGGCAGCAAATCGAGAATAATCGAACGGTTGATCATCGACGGAATCAGCAGCAAGTGATGCTGACCTTGCGCAGGGATATGACGTAACGTCACGCATCCTGATTGCCATAAAACATCTCTTTCCGGCTCTGATCGCCTGAAGGGATGGGCCTGATAAAGCTTCAGCCCCTCAATCATGGCTCGCTGCTCAGCCTCTGAGGCCGCGAGCATCCCGGCCATACCAACAAATACGGGTAACGGCCGTGGCCCGCGGCGCAAAGTATTGAGTTCCTGTTCAACAACCGATGACGAAGACATAACCGGACTATAGGGTATAAGAAGGAATCAAACCACAGAATCTCTTTGCCTGAGGGCCAATTTGTGCATAATGACAACGACTTCCACTGCTTTGTTATAATGATTTACCAGAAACAGGTATGGCCATGACGACTGCAAAAACGAAATCAGACAAACCCACCGTGATTAAAAAATATGCCAACCGCCGTCTGTATGACACCGGGCGCAGCAGCTATGTCACGCTGGATGATCTGTGCACAATGGTCAAAGAAAACCGCGACTTCATTGTCTATGACGCTAAATCAGGAGAAGATTTGACCCGATCCGTGCTGACGCAAATTATTGTGGATCAGGAGTCCAAAGGCCACAACATGCTGCCGACCAATTTCCTGCGTCAGTTTATTGGCTTCTATGGCGATAGCCTGCAAGGTCTGGTGCCGAATTATCTTGAGCAGAGCTTTGAAGCCTTTACCAAAAATCAGGAGCAATTCCGCGAACAAGTTGGAAAGTCCATGGGCGGTATCAACAACCCTATGGGCCAGATGATTAACCCGACCACCGCTATGTCGGCGATGGAAGATCTGACCCGGAAAAACATGGAAATGTTTGAAGCCGCCATGAAAGCCTGGACGCCCTTCATGGGTCAGGCTATGGCTAAAAATGCCGAAGAACGTATGGAAATGCTGAAAAAGAACATCGCTTCCATGCAAACCGAGCTGAACAAGCTAATGACCGGCAACCGTTCCTAAGCTCAAGACGCACCCACCAACGAAGCAATATCTGCGTTCAGATCTTCATCGAAATCACTTTCGGTATAGTGATCTTCCTTGCCTTTCAGGATACGGCGATGTGAATGCTCCTTAGGTAACCAGACCCGTTCGACCTGAGGAAAACCGTAAATATAACCCTGAATGTAATCAATCCCATCGCTGGCGAGCAAATCAGCCTCGCCCATGGTTTCAGCACCCTCACCTACTGTTTCAACATTAACCCCGTCTGCCAGTGATTGCAGTGTCTTAACAAACAGCCGATTGGTCTCTTCACCAATACCCCGTACATAGGATTTATCAATTTTTACGATATCGAGATCAAGATCTTTGAGCTGTGAAAAAGCCGTATAACCTGCACCAAAATCATCAAGCGCCACCCGGCACCCCAGATCACGCAGGGTATTCACCACCACCGTCACACTTTGTGGATTATCAATTACCGCACTTTCCGTGACCTCGACAATCAAGCGTTCAGCCACGCTCGGACTGTCACGCAATGCCAGAACCAGACCTCGCAACCAACCCCGGTTCATGAGCGTAGCCGGTGACACATTAACCGAGAGACTAAGATCCGGAAACAACGCCAACTCATGAATGGCTGTGCGCAACGCAAACTGATCCACCAGACGGCTGAGACCCAGTTTTTCAATCGCCGGATAAAACTGTCCCGCCGAATGAATTTTGCCTTTCTCATCAATCAGACGGATCAGGCATTCATGAAATGAAACCTCACGATCGGCAGAGCCTATGATCGGCTGGAACGCCAATTTGACCCGATTGTCTTTCAAGGCATTTAAAAACTGATCGCCAGATGACAGCAGCAGGCGATTATTTTCTGATCGATCTGAAGCCTCGGCATAGGACACAAAGCATCCGCGACCCTGATCCTTGGCACCCCGCATGGCGAGTTCAGCCTTGACCACGAAGCTGGCCGGATCAGCTCTGTGAGTAGGATCCAGCTGAATTCCGCCGATTGACAGGCTAACCCCGGCAGGACCACTGCTGGTCATAAGCGGGCGCTCTTGAAAATTACCCAGTATATATTTTGCCACTGCGGCCATTTCATTATGCGGCGCCACTGGAAAAAAGAGGCAGAAGACATCCCCATCCAGCCTTTGCACAAGGGCGTTAGGCCCCACAATCTGAGCCAGACGCTGCGCCACTTTTTCAAGCAATTCATCAGTATAGCGCGGCCCATAAGCTTCATTGAACATTGAAATCCGGTCTATACCCGCCGCCAACAGATAGCCCAGAGAATTATTGCCCTCGCCCTCACTCATATGACGCGATTGCCATTCATCCAGTTGGTGAATGATGTGCCGACGACCAAAATTGGTACTGGTTCTCTCCGGGGTGGCTACGGATTTGCTTTTTTGAATCATTGGGGCTGGAGCTGACGTCTCCGCAACATCTGCTTGCCGCAGAAAACCGCGAATAGTGATACCACCCTCTTCGTCACGATATAGCTGCGCCGTTTCTTCAAGGCCAATTTGCACACCATCGTTACGGCGAAATCTGTAATAGCTGGTCATCCCCGGTTGATGATCCCCTACCGCAGTCTGGGCCTTCATATCATGGAGTGCCGCCAGACGTTGTGGCAAAAATTGTGGATTGATCAAGCGGGAAAAATCTTGTCCCGAGAGCGGCGTCGCCCGTGTATCGCTACCAAACACCGAAGACACATCCCCGGCCCACTCCATCCGGTCATCGGATAAGTGCCAGACATACGCCGTCAGACCGTTATTGGCCAAGGTAGAGGATAAATGTTTGAACCACATATCTGTCATCAGCATTACTCAATATAAGGCATGGCGCCAATAAGAACCTTAATACATTGTAAACAGCGAATGCTTACCAACTCCTTTACAATTTAAATAAAATTTTAGATAAATTTTTGGTTTCTTCACCAAATCAAAAAAACAGGCCCTAATGGGGCCTGTTTTCATGATAAACAGCTATAAATCAGGGCTAGCGGGTGACCTTGCTTACGGTCAAACTGCTAATAACGCGATCACGGGCATCCATCGCCATATCCATGGTATCCATACCGGCTTCATGAGCTACGGTGGTAAACAATCCATTCTGACCGTAGAAAACCAGAGCCGCCGTAGCACCGTTACCTTCGGGGCTAATGCATGCAATCTCATAGGATGAAACCTGCATTCCGGCTACGTCGGCTGCAGGAACGGGAGAAGCGGCAAAGTCGCCATTGCAACGGGCCTTTGTCTTCTCAAGGTACTGGTTAACCATGGTCGGGAACTGCTCGGGACGATCCATAGTTTTCTGCTCGGCGCTGCCAAACAGACCGCTAGCATCCCAGCTATACGCAACCTGTGCAGGCCCAGAAGCCTTTTCAACCTTGGTCACATCACTGCTGAGGGCGACACCTGCCTGACGCAACAGTCCGGACAAGGCCTCGGCCGTCACCAGATTGGTGCTGGGTACAACTTTTTGTACAACAGGCAGAGCCTGTGCCACAACCGGTGCTACAATATTTTCTGTCGGGACAAACGAATCCGCAGAAACAGCTGATTTGGGGGCTAAGGCAATCGGTTGACCTGCAATACCTTCTTCACGGGCCGAAACATAGCCAGCACGCCGCTCCGTGCTAACCGGATCTACGCTCACAACTTCAACGGCACGTGGCACAGCCACGTCTCGCTCAATAGAGATATTATCAGCCCCCTCATAAGGCGCCCCGGCTGCCGGTTGGATAGCCGCTGCCAATTTTTGCTCCAGTGCCACTTTTTCAGACTCAACCTGAGACAGGCGCTGTGTCACATCATTCTTTTCTGCAATCGCGCGGGCTACCTCAAGACTCATCTGGTTTGATACTGCGCTCTTTTCAACTTCAACCTGTCCTTGTAAGGCGGTTATCTGCTGCTCGTATGAACTGATACGCTCGCTGACTTCCGTATCCTTGCGAGACAGCTCAGCCTTTGCAGCATTAAGCTCTGTTTCCAGCGTCATTAGTTTGCTGATTTGCTCCTGTGTCGCGATTTCAGGGTCAAACAACATATATTCAATATCTTTTTTCTCAGCCGTACATTTAGCACGCGACTGCTCCAGCTGGGTACCTAGACGGCGGATTTCACGCTCAGCTTCGTTATAGCGCCGGGTGGCCTGTTCCAAATTCCAGTCAGATCCCGACAGGTTGACGAGAGTCTCTTCCTTGCCCGCATTCATTTTCTCAATTTGAGAGCGAAGAGTATCTCGTTCTGTTTCTACCAAACGTAGCTGTTGCTCAACCGAGCGCAATTGCGACAATGAAATCGTCTCGCCCGCCGGGGCTGCCGAAGCCGTAGAAGCCGCGGCTTGCGCTGACATCAAATTCGATTGCAGTTCTGAGTTCTGGGCCATCAATTCATCAACGCGAGATTGCAAGCGCGTGATCGTGGCCATATCCAGGGCTGATTTTTTGTCATCGCCCGCAGACACGCTTTTGGATTTCATTTCCAGTTCAATCATTGCCGTTTTTTGGCTAGCAATATCGGCCTTCAGGCGAGCGTTTTCTTCACGCAGCAAAGATAGCTCTGCAGCTTGAGCGGTATTGTCGGAAACTGCCGGGCAAGACGGGGTTGCAGGTGCCGCGGGTTTGGCATTCGCCATGCTTCGTGCATCAGCCAACTGATACTTCAAATCACCATTTTCTTTTTCAAGCAGCTTCAGTTTTTCCATGACTTCGGAAACCTGACTACTGCCAGAGCCTTCCTTCATAAACCGATCTTCATATTCACGACGCTCACGTTCAAGAGCGCTTTTTAGCCGCATATTTTCTTCTCTCAGCGCCTCCATTTCACCCAACTGAGCATCATGCATTACCGGGGCCGGAATTTGCGGTGACGTTACCTTGCTCGCGGGCGCCATCAATACAGCCTCGGGAGCCGGTTTACCCACGGCAACAGCTTGGGCTTGTTGCATCGGCTCACCTGCCGCAGGCTCAACAATACTGGTGACACAACCGCTCATATCCTGATGGCCCTTGGCCATATCAGGCACATTAAATTCAAACTGCAAACCTGCCACATCAATGTCCAGTTTACCTGATTGGGCTAGCGCATTATGAAACGCGGGATCTTGCCCCAGACGAATAACCATGGCCTTATCGGATACTGGAATCACATCAAATGCGCGTTTCTCATTGGCACCCGTTGCCAGAGTCACGTAGTAGCTCTGTCCTTTGGCCAGCGTATTCGGCTGGAAGTCCATCGCAAGCGAAGCTTCCTCCTTGGCATTGCGGGCAAATGTCAGAATAACATTGTCTGTAAAGCGCCGAGCCATCGTGCAGTACGGCTCCTTACCAGGGCCTTTAGCTGCAACCCGCGTAACCGCCCATTCCCCCTGCGGGTTGTAGATAATTTTCGGGGCCATTTGCGCCCATGAGGCCGCAGACAGCATCGTAACGCTGCCGAAAACAACACCAGATAAAAGAAGGGTACGAATGCGCATCGTTGTGCTCCGGAAATGAATTTTTTTGATCCCTGTTTTGCCTGATAATTGACAGGCCCCCAAATACGAATCCGGGCGCTAAACCCGTGACGTGAAAAGAATACATGTCTTCTTCTGGAAAGCAAAGTCTGAACTGGCCCCGCTCCGCTTTTATCCAAAAAGCAAAAGCCTACCTAGTTATTTTATAATTATGGCAATTATTAAGGTGAGAGGATCGGTGGGTATTCACCCTTAACCAAAACGTCCGCCTCCGGCACAACGGTTTCTATCAAAAGCACTTTCTGCCCTGTTGGTGCATCGTAATAGATTTTACCCACAGGCCGGGGCTGATCTGTCGGAAACTGCTCGAGTACAGCTTGCACCACATCCTCAAAGCTTGACTGCATCGATAGCGACTGCGGTACGCTGTAGGATTGTCCAGCCTGCCAAATCAAACGCATATTCACGCTTTGCGCCCAGATGCCGAGGACCCCCTCAAGTCCACCACCCTTCATTACACGCCACTGCATAATCGGGCTGGTATTCTGGGCGGTCTGCGCCACAGGTTTTGCTATGCCCGTTGTCAGTATGTCGCGCGGACTAACTTCACGGACAGGAGGCGGGGCGAATTCTTGCGGTTCAGGCGCCTGATGCGGCACCTCAGAAATATCAGCGGTCAACGGCAAAGCATCTGATACCGGTTCACTTAATTCTTCACTGACCACAGTATCCGGAGCGGCATCCCCGGTCACCATGTCCTTGACCTTTGCTACGTCGTCTACACCCAGCGTCTGCAAGCCCTGAGCCGGGATATTGGCTGGAGGGGACGAAACATTAGCAGCCTCACGTGCTGCAGCTGCAGGCGGCTGGTAACATTCCTCAAGACGTTTCAGGCCTTGTGGCACGCCCAGCAAGGAAAACTGCATTTTACTGTCACCTAAAGCAACGTAAAGCGACTGAGAGTTGTTCAAATCCTTGTAGAAACCAGATTCCTGCGACAGCCCTACCACCAGCGTATCTTCGCTAAAGGCCTGTGCCGCAGCTTGGAAACCTTCTTCTTCGCCAAACGACAGAGTCATCAGATAGCTTTCACCGGGGGTGAAACTTTTTTCACGTACATTCAACGCCATCGCCATAATCTGCTGATTACCACCGGAAATGCGCATTTCGTAGCCATTACTGAAACTGGTGACCATCAGGCAAGGCACGCCCACAGCCTCGACATCAGACCCCTCTGCCAATGTGGTGGGCCCCACCAGCCAGGCGTTGGATGGCACCAGCATATGAGTAATGTCTTGCGCTTGCGCCGGGAACACTGCACCCGCCATCATGCAAGCCGCCAGTAAAATTCTCGTATATGAAAGCATTTGTAACCTACCCGTTCCCGAGGCGCTTTTCTTCCGCCTTCTCAACCCCGTGCGCCAGATAGGCCTCGAGGAATCCGTCAATATCACCATCCAACACGCGGAAGGCATCCGTATTTTCAAAAGAGGTGCGCGCATCCTTAACCATCTGGTATGGCTGCAACACGTATGAGCGGATCTGATGGCCCCAGCCGATATCGGTTTTCTCGCCATGGGCCGCCGCCTTCTCGGCTTCACGTTTTTGCACTTCCATCTCATAGAGACGAGCCTTCAGCATCGCCATAGCGGTGGCTCGGTTTTGGTGCTGTGAGCGTTCATTCTGGCAAGCAACAATTACGCCCGAGGGAACGTGAGTCAGGCGCACGGCACTATCAGTGGTATTGACGTGCTGGCCGCCAGCACCGCTCGAACGGTACGTATCAAGCTTGATATCTTTGTCCAGCACCTCGATTTCAATCGTGTCATCAATGACTGGCGACACCGAAACTGAAGCAAAGCTGGTGTGACGGCGGGCATTGGAATCATACGGTGATATCCGCACCAGACGGTGTACCCCGTTCTCCGATTTCAACCAACCATAGGCCTTCTCGCCTTCGATTTTGATCGTTGCTGATTTAATGCCAGCTTCCTCACCGTCGCTGCGGTCAAGGACTGAAATTTTGAAACCTTTTTTCTCGGCCCAGCGCACATACATGCGCAGCAGCATTTCGCCCCAGTCCTGCGCCTCGGTGCCACCAGAACCGGCATGGACATCAAGAAAGGCACTGCAATTATCAGCCTCACCAGAGAGCAGACTCTCCAGTTGCAGCTTTTCGACACGTTGTTTGATTTCATTCAGGGCCGCAGCAGCCTCGGTGACAATGCCCTCATCGCCCTCAGCCTCACCCATTTCAACCAACTCAGCGTTATCGCGGGCACCGCCTTCAATCTCGCGCACCGCCTTGATCATTTGCTCAAGGCGGGTACGTTCGCGCATAAGAGATTGGGCTTTTTCCTGATCCGACCAGATGCCGGGATCCTCACACAGGGCACTAACTTCTTCGAAGCGGCTTAACGCAACTTCCCAGTCAAAGATGCCTCCTCAGCAGTGCCAGTGCCGATTGAATATCGTCTACCACTGCCTGAATTTCTGCGCGCATCTTACCTGAACATCCCCGAGATTAAGCGGCCACAGCCGTCTCAGCCATCGCCTTTTCGCGGCGGATTCTGGCAGATTCAACGAAAATGTCCAGCATCGCTGCAATCATGTCCTTACGGGTCTCGTCATCCGCAGCCCCGGTCACCAAGTTATTTTCACGCACCGGGCTGACGTCCGACCAGTTACCGGCCGCCTGTACCACCACGTCCTTCATATCAACCGGGCCTGCTACTGTGCGGCCGCGAACATTATCGGTCGTCAAAAGGATATGCAGGGCATCACCATAAGCCACAACCGGTTTTTCAGCGGCCATAAAGCCATTAATAAAACGCTTGGTGTGTGCCGTCAGTTTCAGCTTGTCGAGGCTGCGCTGACCACCGGGAATCACCAACATGTCGTAATCTGCGCTCAGAGCTGTGCTCAAACCCGCGTCCACAGCGTAATGGTGACCCCAGGACTTTCCACTCCAGCCATTGACCAAACCCGCATCCGGACTGACGATTTTTGTGGTGGCACCAGCTTCGATCAGGGCGCGCTGCGCTTCTGTCATATCCTGTTCAGTGCAACCGTTAGCAACGAGAATAGCAATTTTGGAACCGGAAAGAACTTTAGTCACACTCATTATCAGCCTCATACTGGGAAGTTTTTACATATAGTCGGTCGATTTATCTGATTCCACGGCTTTTGCACTCAAATAATCATGGTTTGAGTATGGCTAAGCCTCTGATATTCCTTAAATTCAGGTAGAATCGCTGTTCGTCACCGCTATTTTCGATAGCGTCAGACCATGCGTTATTTTATGTCGTCTTGTCAAGTTTTTTGCCGCACGGCAGCGCAAAAACCCGGGAAAACTGCGCTTTCCAGCCATATTTGCTCCTTGCCCCACACCCGGTATTATGGAAGAGTTCCCTACAGGTTTCACAATATATAAATATAAAGCCAAGGAGCTTCTGACGAGATGGCCACACCCCGTAAAGTCATTATTACCTGCGCCGTAACAGGTGCGATCCATACCCCTTCCATGTCGGAATACCTACCGGTAACCCCGGACGAGATTGCGGAGGCCGCGATTGCTGCTGCCGAGGCCGGAGCTGCAGTGCTGCACTTGCATGCCCGCGATCCGCTTGACGGCCGCCCGACACAAGACCCGGAAGTATTCAAACAATTCCTGCCACAGATTTATGACGCGACTGATGCAGTCATCAATATCACCACGGGCGGCGCACCGCAGATGACCGTAGAGGAGCGCATGCGTCCAGCCGCGACCTTTAAGCCCGAAGTCGCCTCGCTCAACATGGGCACGATCAATTTCGGCCTGTTCCCCATGCTGAACCGTTACGAAAACGACATCAAACATGACTGGGAGCGTACGCACCTTAGCAACAAAGCGATTATCTTCCGCAACACATTCGAGGATATCGAAGCGTTGCTGCGCATGGGTAATGAGAACGGCACACGTTTTGAGTTCGAATGCTATGACATCGGCCATCTCTATAACCTCAAACACTTTGTTGATATGGGCTTGGCCAAGGGCCCGCTGTTTATACAGTCGGTCTTCGGCATTTTCGGCGGTATCGGCAGCCATCCTGAAGATTTGATGCATATGCGCCGCACCGCTGACCGCCTGTTTGGTGATAATTATCACTGGTCGATCCTCGGCACCGGCGCACACCAGATCAAGCTGGCAGCAATGGGGGCGGCAATGGGGGCTAACGTCCGCGTCGGTCTGGAAGACTCTTTGTGGATTGGCCCCGGCCAACTGGCAAAGTCCAGCGCCGAGCAAGTATTGAAAGTCCGTGAGGTTCTCGAAGGTCTCTCACTCGAAATCGCTACACCGGACGAAGCCCGCGAAATCCTACAGCTCAAAGGTAAAAGCAAAATCAACCTCGCCTCTCTGACCAAGAAAGCCGCCTGATATGAACGACAATAAACAAACATTCGGTATCAAACCGGGCCTGCGCGTTTTTATTTCAGCAGGCTGTGCCGGAATTGGCCGTGCCATTGCCGATGCCTTCTATGAAGCTGGCGCAAAAATTTATGTCTGCGATGCTTCACAAGAGGCCGTCGATTCCTGCAAACGCGAACGGCCCAGCTGGGGTGTTTCTTTATGCGATGTCTCGAACGAGAAACAAGTCGAAGTGATGTTCGAAGATGTGAAGAAAGCACTCGGTGGCCTTGATGTATTGGTGAACAATGCCGGTATTGCAGGCCCGACAGGTGCTGTAGACAAAGTTACGCCGGAAGAATGGCGCCAGACCATCAATGTCAACTTGAACGGTCAATATTACTGCGCTCATTTCGGCGTACCGTTACTGCGTGAATCCAAAGATGCGTCCATGATCTGCATTTCATCCGTTGCGGGTCGTCTCGGTTATGCTTTCCGCACCCCTTACGCTGCCACCAAATGGGCCATTATCGGTTTCATGAAAAGCATGGCGCAAGAACTGGGTCCCGATGGTATTCGCGTCAATGCTATTCTGCCCGGTATTGTCGAGGGCCCGCGTATGAGCAAGGTCATCACCGCCCGGGCTCAAGCCCTTGCCGTGAGCTATGACGAGATGGAACAGCAATATCTGGACAAGATTTCACTGCGCCGCATGGTCACGATGGAAGATGTCGCCAATATGGCTCTTTATCTCTGTTCCCCCGTTGGCATCAACATCACTGGCCAACCGATTAGCGTTTGTGGCAATGTCGAAACCCTCTGAAGCACGGCAAAACAGCAGCAAGCCCTATGCAGTTGAACCGGCAGAATTTCTCCACGATTTGTTCGTAATTGGACTCGCGGCGGCAGACCCGTTACGGGTCGTGCCACCGCATCTGCCCGCTCCGCCCAAAGGTCGGACTATAGTGATAGGCGCAGGCAAAGCGGCTGCAGCGATGGCCAAGGCAGTGGAAGACCATTGGCCAAATGAGGCAATGAGCGGTCTCGTGGTCACACGCTATGATTACGGCCAACCCACACGCAAGATTGAAGTGCTGGAAGCCGCCCACCCCGTCCCCGACGAAGCAGGGGAACAGGCCTGCCAGCTTATTTTCAAACAGCTTGAGGGTTTAACCAAAGACGATCTGGTACTGGCCCTGATGTCCGGCGGCGGTTCAGCCTTGCTCTCAGCCCCGGCACCATGCCTTGGTAGCACCGAAAAACGCGCCCTCAACAAAGCTCTTTTAAAATCTGGGGCCACGATTCATGAAATGAACTGTGTCAGGAAGCATCTCTCTGCAGTTAAGGGCGGCCAACTGGCTTTGGCCGCCACCCCCGCGCAGCTGATCACACTAGTGATTTCAGATGTGCCGGGTGATGATCCTCGCACAGTCGCCTCCGGTCCGACCTTGCCTGACCCCACTACGCAGGTGCAGGCACTTGCAATCATAGACCGCTATCAGATCCCCGTTTCCGAAACTGTGCGCGCATGGCTGAATGATCCCGCCCATGAAACACCCAAGCCAGAGAACCCTGCTTTTACAGAGCATCAGGTCAAAGTGATTGCGCGCGCCGCAGACGCGCTGGCGGCTGCAGCCGATTTTGCCACCAAATCCGGGGTTACTCCACTGATTCTTGGCGACGACATCGAAGGCGAAGCCCAGATCGTAGGACAAGAACACACCGCCAAAGCGATCAGGATGGCAGCGATGGCACCCTGCATTTTGCTTTCTGGCGGCGAAACCACAGTCACTGTCAAGGGTTCAGGCAAAGGCGGCCGGAACGCCGAATATCTTCTGGCAGCAATGATCGCGGCGGCGGGGAATCCCCGCATCTACGGGCTAGCCTGTGATACTGACGGGATTGACGGTAGCGAAGACAACGCGGGTGCGGTCTTCACCCCCGCCATGTGGGCACAAGCACAAGCGCAAGGTCTCGACCCGCAGGCTTATCTGGATAACAATGACGCTTACAGTTTCTTTGCTGCGCTTGGCGGACTGGTGGTCACCGGCCCAACCTGTACCAACGTCAACGATTTCAGGGCGATTTTGGTGTTATAACCGGACTGGGAAATCGGCCCGGCGTGACGCCGCTCACTTTCATCAGAAAAGCCCGACACGCTGCAGGATCAGCCAGCGTAAAATCAGCCAGCGCCAGAACACGCGGGTCCTGCCCCACAGCCACGAAGACGCCGCCTTTACTTTTGGCAAACTGTGCCGCCGGGATATCGCCGGGGCTATCGCCAAAATAAACCGGGACCGGTGCACCACTAACACGGTTATAGATATCGGCAAAAGCCACACCCTTATCAGCCCCGGCCGGGCCGATATCAAACACACTGCCACCATCTTTGATTTCCACCACTTGCCCGGTTTGCTGTGCCAATTGATCAAGCAACAACTGCAATTGCTGCTGCACCTGTGCCTTCACATTAAAATCCTTTAAGCCGGGCGCATGGGTATAATGGATAGATCGCATAAAAGGCTTTTTACGCACAACCATGCCGCCATGGGTGGCAACGATGGCATCAATCGCCGCGTCGATCAGAGCCCAGTGCGGGCGCGGGTTCAGATCCTGAATACCCGCTGCATCAAAACGGGCCATATTGTGATATTCAGCCGAAACCTTGAACGGTACATTCGGGAAGACTTTATCGACATAATCCAGTTCGCGCCCGGTGATGATGTAAAAACGTCCTTGTGTCAGTTGATCAATCTGATGACAGGCGAATTCAATTTCCGGCGGAGCGGTAACCTTACTTGGGTCGGCAGCAGCATCGAGCACCGTCAAATCAAGATCAGTTGCCCACAAGAGGCGACCCCAACCGGTTTGTGAAACCCAGTCCTGCAATGCCTGTGTCATCAGCGTTTAGGCTCCGGTACGTAAGCGGGTGAGGCTGGTGTTTTGAAACTAACGGTAGGAACAGTGCCATCGGCACGGCACAAATTGAGGTTAGCCGCTAGAAATGAAGTGGCCAGACTATAGGCATGATCGGCCACAGCCGCATCATAATCCTTACCCCCTTTACGGGCAAAGGCATGGCCGTTAGCCGAAAAATAATGAGTCTGGATTTTCGTACTACCTGACGCATTCTGCGACACTATCGGCTTGGCCAGACCCGGCACATAATAAGTGGTGCTAGCTGATACATCGACGATGGATTTTTTCTCCTCCATCGTGACATAAGGATCGGTTCCGCCCAGCAAAAAGACAATCGGTGATGCCGTCGCCTTAGCCTCAGCAGGATCAAACATTTTGTGCAATTCCGGCGTTGGGTAAAAAGGCACCGCTGCATCGACATAGCCCTTAACTGCGGCAAGATAAGCAACCTTCGCGCCCAAACAAAAACCCATCGCCCCGACCTTACCGTTCGAATGGGATGCCCCGCGCATTTTATCAGCTACTGTCTTGATATCGGCAGGCACACTCGCGTGATCGAGCTTCTCGAACATCAGCTCCCGGGCCTCATTACGCTGGCGCTCGAGGTCAGGCGTCATATCTTCGCCCGGTGCCTGCGGCCGAAAACTGGCCTCCTCATTATGGCGCCAATACATATTCGGGCAAACAACAACAAACCCTTTGGTCGCCATGTCATCGGCAATCGCCTTGATGCTCTCGTTCACGCCATAAACTTCGTGCAACAAGATCAGTCCCGGCCCTTGCCCGCCTGCGGGCCTGGCCACGTAAGCCTTGAGTTTTTTGCCATTTTCTTCGGTGATGACTTCATTAA
>JAMPXY010000123.1 GCA_023700945.1 Alphaproteobacteria bacterium
GCTTTGAGATATGAGTAGCGACACTGCATTCAAACCCACAGTTGTCCCATCCCAGAAAATGTTGGAAGTGCAGGGACTGGAACGCACTTTTTCTCAAGGGGGTGAAACCCTGACTGTGCTGAAAGATTTAAGTCTGTCTCTCGATAAAGGTGAGATGGTGGCATTGGTAGGACCAAGCGGGGCTGGAAAATCGACATTGCTGCAAATGGTGGGTTTGCTGGATTCCCCTACCAGCGGCAGTATTCGCATTAACGGAATTGAAGTCAGCGGCCAGAGCGATCAGCAGCGCACTATGCTGCGACGTGAATTTATCGGCTTTGTTTACCAGTTTCATTATTTGTTACCGGAATTCTCGGCGCTTGAAAACGTGGTGTTGCCGCAGATGATTGCGGGTAAAACGCGTGCCGATGCGCGTGAGCATGCTACTAAATTGCTAAAAGCTTTAGGCTTGGGCCACCGTCTTGATCACCGTCCGGCACGATTGTCTGGTGGTGAACAGCAACGTGTGGCGATAGCCCGTGCACTGGCCAACAGCCCGAAACTATTGCTGGCGGATGAGCCCACCGGCAATCTTGATCCGCAGACGGCGGCCGATGTGTTCGAAATTTTGGTTGAGCTGGTTAAGACCACTGGTATCGGCGCGATTGTCGCTACCCATAACCTTGATCTGGCTGAGAAGATGGATCGCATTTTCGAGCTGAAGGGTGGCCGGTTGCTGGTTTACTAGGCTTTTCAGGGGTTATATGGCAGCCCTCTCTTGGTTTTCCGTACTTTTTGGGCTTTAATAGACCCCATGTCCGACAGTCCTGCCCCATTTATCCATCTGCATACGCATTCTGCCTATTCTCTGGCGGAAGGGGCAATCAAGACCAAGGCCATCATTAAGCTGTGCCAGCACTATGACATGCCAGCAGTCGCCGTCACGGATACAGGCAATCTTTTTGGTGCGCTCGAATTTGCGATGGAAGCGGCCAAGGGCGGCTTGCAACCAATCATTGGCTGTCAGATACAGTTGGGTCTGGAAGGTCACCAGCTGGTGCTGTTGGCACAAACTGAGATAGGATACCGCAATCTGTGTATTCTGGTCAGTCGGTCTTTCATGGAGGCTGAATCCAATGTCCAGCCGCACATTGACTGGAACAAGCTGGAAACATTTTCCGCCGGGCTGATCTGCCTTTCGGGCGGGATGAAGGGACCCATCGGGCAGTATTTGCTACATAATCAGCCAAAACAGGCAGAAGACGTCACCAAGAAGCTGAAGAGGATTTTTATAGATCGGCTTTATATTGAAATCCAGCGCCATCATATGCCGGAAGAAAACCAGATCGAAGATGGGTTGATCGATTTGGCTTATAAGCATGATATCCCCTTGGTGGCGACCAATGACTGTTATTTTTCTGAGCGTGGGATGTATGAGGCCCATGACGCCTTGCTGTGTATCGCTGAGGGTCGTTATGTCACAGAGGCTGATCGCCGCAAGGTCACGCCTGAGCATTATTTCAAATCACCAGAAGAAATGAGCGTACTGTTTGCTGATTTGCCTGAAGCTGTTGAGAATACCGTGGTGATAGCACAGCGCTGCAGTTACCTGCTTAAGGCCATCAATCCAATGTTGCCACCTTTCAAAACAGAAAGTGGACGCAATGAAACTGATGAATTGATAGCACAGTCACATGACGGACTGGAATGGCGGCTGACACACTTTGTTTTTACCGATGATATGGATGAGGTAACACGAGCCGAGATAGCCAAGCCCTATCATGATCGTCTTGAATTTGAATTGAATACCATCATTAAGATGGGATTTCCTGGCTACTTCCTGATTGTGTCTGATTTTATTAAATGGGCCAAAGATAACAATATCCCGGTAGGGCCGGGCCGGGGATCGGGGGCGGGGTCGGTTGTAGCATGGGCGCTCAAAATTACCGATCTTGACCCGCTACGCTTTAATTTGCTGTTCGAACGTTTTCTGAATCCGGAACGTGTATCAATGCCGGACTTTGACGTGGATTTCTGCCAGGATCGCCGCGAGGAAGTTATCCAGTATGTCCGCCGTCGCTATGGCAATGACCGTGTGGCGCAAATTATTACGTTTGGCCAGCTGAAAGCACGGGCGGTAGTAAGGGATGTCGGGCGAGTATTGCAGATGCCCTATGGTCAGGTCGACCGCATTGCCAAGATGATACCCAATAATCCTGCCAATCCGTTGACCCTTGAAGAAGCGCTTGAACAGGATGCTGATTTGCGAGCGGAGCGTGACCGTGAGGAAACGACAGCCAAACTGATTGATATTGCTCTGCAGCTCGAGGGACTGTATCGCCATGCCTCGACACATGCTGCCGGGGTCGTGATCAGTGGTAAGCCGCTTGAGGAACTGGTTCCGCTTTACCGTGATCCGTCATCTGATATGCCCGTTACCCAGTTCAATATGAAATATATTGAGCAAGCCGGGTTGCTCAAATTCGATTTTCTTGGCTTAAAAACCATGACCGTGGTTCAAAAATCCGTTGAATTTATCAAGAAGGCACAGGGAAAAGATGTAAACATCCTGCAAGTGCCACTGGATGATGACAAGACTTACAAGATTATGAGCGAGGGAAAAACTACCGGTGTATTTCAGGTGGAAAGTTCAGGGATGCGCCATACTCTGATGAGCATGAAGCCTAACCGGTTTGAAGATATTATTGCGCTGGTAGCGCTGTATCGCCCGGGGCCAATGGATAATATCCCACGCTATATTGATATCAAGGAAGGCCGTGCAGAGGCGGATTACATGCACGATAAGCTCAGGCCCTATCTTGAAGAAACCTATGGCATCATGGTCTATCAGGAACAGGTGATGCAGGCTGCGCAGGCTCTTGCGGGCTATACACTTGGCGGCGCTGATCTGTTGCGCCGGGCTATGGGTAAAAAAATCCAGGCGGAAATGGATGAGCAGAGACAAAAATTCATTGAAGGGGCCGGGACATACAGTGATGTTGCGCCCGTACGGGCTTCAGAAATTTTTGATCAGATTGATAAATTTGCCGGTTATGGCTTCAACAAATCGCATGCAGCGGCTTATGCGCTGATCTCTTACTGGACGGGCTGGCTTAAGGCCAATTATCCGGTTGAATTTATGGCGGCATCGATGACGCTCGATATGGGTAACACTGACAAGCTCGCGGTCTTCAAGCAAGAACTTGATAAGATGGGCATTGCCCTGTTGCCGCCTGACATTAATCAATCCGAAGTTGAATTCGCTGTGGAAGGTAACGCCGTGCGCTATGCGTTGGCCGCACTTAAGGGAATTGGCGTGCTGGCGATGGAAGGTTTGGTGGCTGAGCGCCGTCAGAACGGGCCTTATCGGTCCATGGCTGATTTGGCTAGTCGGATAGATCCGGGCCTAATGAATCGTCGGCAGTTCGAGCAATTGGCCGCAGCGGGTGCGTTTGATAGCCTCAAGATCAAGCGTGCGCAGGCCCGGGCCTCGGCCGAGACGATGCTGCGCCATGCCCAATCACTGGCGCAAGAACGGGTCAGCGGACAAACCAGTCTGTTTGGCGGTCCGGCAGAGGGCAATTCCCAATTGATGCCGGAGTTGCCGGATATCGGTGAATGGGATCCGCTGGAGAAGCTGGCACATGAATTTGATGCCATAGGGTTTTATCTATCAGCACACCCGCTGGATACCAAGGCTGCACAGTTAGAGCGTATGAATATTCTTAATACCGCGCAGGTGCAAGACCTCGTCAACAGCCGCGGGAGTGCCATGGTTGATATGGCGGGTGTTTTGCTCAAGAAGAATATCAAAGTATCACAAAAGAGTGGCAATAAGTTTGCCTTCCTGCAGTTATCCGATGCTGCCGGTATTTTTGAAGTCATGCTTTTTTCGGAAACGCTGAGTCGTGCCCGTGATTATCTTGAGGAAGGCAAAACCCTGTTGCTTAAGGTGATGGCCGAGCAGCGTGATGAGCAAACCCGGTACACGGCGCAGGATGTCAAGCCTCTGGAAGAGTCTCTGGCCAGCCGCCTGAGTGAAGTCCATATCCATATTTCATCCGATAAGCCGTTGGCGCAGCTCGACCAGTTATTAAGGGTTGAGGGGCGCGGCAAGGTGGCAATTAAGGTTTTTGTGCCGGTCAGGCAGGGGTTGCTGGCGGAAATCAGTTTGCCGGGGGGGTGGAATTTTTCTGCTGCGGCGCGCAATGCCTTGCTGAAAAGTGCCGGTGTTGAGGGTATTCAGGAGTTATAATCTTTCAAGGTTATAAAAAATAGCGGTTAAACTTCTCTTTTTTCCGCTTCGCTTTTTATCCTCATTTTTCTGCTGACAGATACTGTATTCACGTAAATCGTTTGTTGCGTGGGGTGGGGGGATTACCTATACTTGCCTCAAATCTGACACAGTACTGGACGTGGAATTGAGTATAAGCAACCACAGCACTGCAAATAAAAACGTCAGAAAAAGGGATTCTGGTTTTAACGCCTACTGGGAAACATGGGGACTTAAGTATGTCTGAGCCCGCACTGCAACGTGTTGAGCGCATTCTCTCTGGTAAACCTACTTGCCCATTCGATTTTTTTAACGATACGTTGTTTTATGATCCTCCGCCGCCCAAGGATGGGGAATATGCGGCTAGGCTCAAAGCGCAACCTGTCGTCGCTTATACGGCTGTCAATGCCGTATCGCGCGGGGTCAAGCTGGTGTTTCCGCCTGGGGCTATGTCCAATGGCTATGCCGCTTATGCACTGGCCGATGATTACAGCGATAAAATCAGGCAGGCGACGGTTCGTGAGGATGGGCAAAGCTATAAGACGACACAGCGTCTTAAGCACCGTGTGGCCGCAGAAGAACTGATGAACCGCGTTGTGCTGCCCAACCGCATCCAGAATGGTGTGGTTAACTCCATCGCGCGCAGTCTTTATCCTGATAAAGGGGTGATGGGGGTCATTGGTTTTGAGGGATCGATCCGCACCACCCGCACCAATAATGCCCTGTCGCAGGGAGCGACTTTTCAGGACTGGACATTCGAGCGCTGGTGGGGACCGCGTGTAATCGATTCTGCTGCCATGATGTTGCATGCGGATCATGCATATTCCCGTTATGGCGCACTTGAGGAGATTTTGGGTGATCAAATCCAGTGCGGTCTGCTGGACCAGCACCGTGCCCATATTGGCCCCGGCAAGCAATATGATGTGGTTGATGCCAAA
>JAMPXY010000124.1 GCA_023700945.1 Alphaproteobacteria bacterium
CAAAGACGGCAAGCAAGTGACCGAATACAAACAGGGTTTGTTGCCATGGGCGCTGCAGAACCCGGTGGCGCTGGTTTTCGATGAGTATGACGCGGGCAGGCCCGATGTGATGTTTGTAATTCAGCGCGTCCTTGAGGCCGAAGGGCGATTGACCCTTCTCGACCAGAATATGGTGATCCGTCCCCACCCCGGCTTCCGTCTGTTTGCGACAGCTAATACCGTGGGCCTGGGCGACACTACCGGCCTATATCACGGCACCCAGCAGATTAATCAGGGACAGATGGATCGCTGGAACATTGTCGTTACGCTTAATTATTTGTCCCATGATGACGAAACCCGCATTATGCTGGCCAAAAATCCCGGCTTTGATACAGAAGATGGCCGCAAGGATATTAGCGCCATGGTCAGGCTGGCCGATATGACGCGCCAAGGCTTTATCAACGGTGATCTTTCGACCCTGATGTCGCCCCGTACCATCTTGAGCTGGATTGAGAACACCCGGATATTCAACGACAGGGAACTGGCTTTCCGTTTCAGTTTCCTGAATAAATGTGATGAAGCCGAACGCCCGACTGTCGCTGAGTATTATCAACGCTGTTTTGGCGTTGATCTGTTTAAACCCTACAATTCTTAATTAACAATTGCGTGAGTATATAGACATGAAAACCTCTGTTTTGTCCTTCATAATTGGCTTGGGCCTTTTTACAAGCGGACTTTCTCTGGCGCAGGAAACACCAGCAGCGGCACCGGAAACCCTCCCTGCGGAAACAACCGCTGCCGCAGTAGAAACAATACCCGAAAATGTCAAAAAACTGATTCCCGCTAACCTCTTGCCTATCGGCGAGTTTACATCTTACTACAAGCAAAAGTCCGCCACGATTGAATCCACCGATGGGTCTCAAGTTAATATGACCTATTTCTGGTTTGAACCAGAGGTGACCGCAGCAGAAGGAGAGACATTCCCTCTGGTGCTTGTGCTGCACGGTACCCAAGGATACGCTGAACCTGCTTATAATCTAATCAGGGAATCGGTACGCAAACCCAACCCTGCCTATATTCTGGTGCCGACCCTGCCTGCAGGACAAAGATGGGCGGACCCCGGCAAGCTCAAGCCCGTGCATTCTCTGCCTGATGCCATTACCTTGCTGAAGAAAATGATGGCAGAAAACCCGATTGACCCTGCCCGCATCTATGTAATGGGTTGTGGCACCGGCGGTGCTGGCACTTATGGGGCAGCGCAACTATACTCCGACATCTTTGCGGCCGCCGTTCCGATTGGAGCTACATGGAATCCCAAGGAAACAGACAAGATGAGCACAGTGGCTCTGGCAGCCTTTCACGGCTCTGAAGATGAGTTTTTTACACACTACAACAGTAGCGATACCATCACGATGGTGCAGAGTCACGGCGGTACCGCATTTTTTACTCTGTTTGATGGCATGAAGCACGATTGTAATGCCGCCAATATTTATACACCCGCGTTGTGGCAATGGCTGTTCTCACAGAAAAAAGCCATTCCTGAACCAACCCCATGAAACGGATATATGTTCTATATATTCTGCTAACAGCTGCGCTGATCCCTTTGCAAGTGATGGCGCAAAACCTTAAACCCGAGCAGCGTCTGGAAAAAATCAGGAATGACGCCCCGATGGGCGAGATCACGCCTCTGTTTGAAAGAAAGGCTTTCATCCCACAGGACTCTTCCCGCAAGATTCTGACTTATTTCCTTTATCGTCCGGCTGAACCTTACCCCAGAGATCTGAAGTTCCCCTTGGTCTTTGTCCTCCACGGGGCTCCCGGACGTGCCTATGGGGCCGAAAGTCTAACCTCCGATGACATGAAAACAGCCTTTCCGGCTTTTATTGTCGTACCGGTCTTGTCTCAAACCAGCCACTGGGTCGATACAAAGCAAAGCGGCCAAAAATACGAAGCCCTTTATGATGTGGCCGCACTTGCCAAGGACCTTATTTCTTCCCAGCAAATTGACCCCAAGCGCGTTTATATCGCGGGATGCTCTGACGGTGGCACCGGTGTATTTGGCAGCGCCATGCTGTTTCCCGATGTGTTTGCCGCGGGTCTGGCGATCAGTGGTGCATGGGAAGAACAATTTGCCCCCAAAATGACCACGATGCCGCTGTGGGCCATTCACGGTGCCAATGACGAGGTTATACCTCCCTCCTTTGCCCGGAACACCGTAGCCGCCATACAAAAAAATGGCGGCAAAGCCTATTACACCGAGATCAAGGATATGGCCCATAACTGCCCCTCGAAAAATCTCTATACGCCCGAGATATGGAGCTGGCTGTTCCGGCAGGCCAAACCCTAGCCCTCCATGCAAAACGATAACGACAACAAGTTTGAACAGTTCAAATCGGCCACCGCCGCCGCCCTGCGGGCACTGGCACGCAAGCCTGATATTGATGTCAGCTTCAGCACCACCGAACAGGCGGGCGACAGCCGCCTACGCAATCCCCACGGCCCCGGACGCACCCGCCTGCCCCTGCCCGACCGTGACATGAACCCGCATAATCAGGCCCTTGTGCGCGGCGATGCCGATGCCAAAGCCTTGCGCCTGCAATATCACGATCCGGTCTGGCATAACCGCAATACCATGATGGATTTGACCGCACAGGCTGTGATGGACGCCCTTGAACAAGCACGCTGCGAAGCCCTCGGGGCAACCCAGATGCGCGGCGTGGCCCAGAACCTGAATGCCGCACTTGAGGAGAAATGCCACCGCCTCGGCTATCACAATATCGATAGTCGCGAACAAACCAATATGGCCGATGCCCTGCATATTTTGGCGCGGCTGGCCCTGACCGGGGAGCCTGTACCACCCTCGGCGCAAGAAGTCGTCGCCCAATGGGCCCCCTGGGTCGAAACGCATCTGGGAACAGAGGGATTTTCAAATCTTACCCCCTACCTCGATAATCAAAAGGCCTTCGCACAGCAGGCGCGCTTGCTGATCGAGCAAATGGAAATGAACAGCCGCGAAGAGCCGCAAGAAGGCCAGAACGAAGAAGATCAGGCGGATACCAGCCCCCAGCAAAGCCCGGACGGCGCAGGTGAGGATGAAAACCCACAAGACGAAAAGCCTGAATCACTCGGCGGCAGCGAAGGTGTCGAAGCCGCAGAAGATACAGAAGATACAGGCGAAGCCACGCAAGCAGGCTCCGAGGATTTAAGCGAGAGCGAGGTCAAATCCGATGCCGAGGGCGATGACGCCGGTATGCCCCGTCATCGTCGGCCAGAGGGTTATATTGCTGGCCCCGATGGCCGCTATCATGTTTTTACCGCTCAGTATGATGAAACCGTCAAAGCCGAAGATCTGGCGGAGCCGGAAGAACTCGACCGCTTGCGCTCCATGCTCGACCAGCAACTGACGCATCTGCAATCGGTTATTACCAAGCTCGCCAACCGGCTGCAGCGCAAATTGATGGCACAGCAAACCCGCAGCTGGATTTTCGACCTTGAAGAAGGCATGCTTGATAGTGCCCGCCTTGCCCGGATTGTAGCCAACCCCACGGTGCCACTCTCCTTCAAACAGGAACGACAAACCGAATTTCGGGACACCATCGTCACCTTGCTGATTGATAATTCAGGTTCGATGCGCGGCCGCCCGATCGCGATTGCCGCCATGTGCACCGATATTCTCGCCCGCACGCTGGAACGCTGCGGCGTTAAGGTGGAAATTCTCGGGTTCACCACCCGGGCATGGAAAGGTGGTAAATCACGCGATGCGTGGATACAGGCTGGGCGCCCGCCGCTCCCCGGCCGCCTCAATGATCTGCGTCATATCATCTACAAGGCCGCCGATACCCCGTGGCGGCGCACGCGCAAAAATCTCGGCCTGATGCTGAAAGAAGGTCTGCTCAAAGAAAATATCGACGGCGAAGCCCTCGTCTGGGCCCATAACCGTCTGGCGGCCCGGCCCGAACAACGCAAAATCCTGATGGTCATATCGGACGGTGCCCCGGTCGATGATTCCACCCTGTCGGTCAATCCCTCGAATATTCTGGAGCTGGATTTGCGCCATGTCATCGCCTGGATTGAATCGGTATCCGATGTCGAACTAACCGCCATCGGCATTGGCCATGACGTCACCCGCTATTACAAGCGGGCAGTGACCATCGCCGACGCCGACGAACTCGCCAGCGCCCTGACCACCCGCCTGACCGAGCTGTTTGACGAGCGATAAGCCACCTTCCCATAAGCCATAAAATCGTTTAAAAGCAAAGCTATGAGCAACGACCGTAAAATCTATAAACCCGGCCCGATCAGGGGATTTCCCGAGTGGCTTCCCGAAGAACGCTTGATCGAGCAGAAATGGTTCGACAATATTCGTCGCGTTTTTGAATCGTATGGCTTTTGCAATATCGAGACTCCCAGCGTCGAAGAGCTTGATGTTCTCGCTGCAAAAGGCGAAGTCGATAAGGAAATTTACGTGATCGAACGTCTGCATAAGGACGAAAACGACAAGAAAGAATCCCGCCTCGCGTTGCACTTCGATCAAACCGTGCCACTGGCGCGTTACGTGGCGCAAAACTTTAACGATCTGGTCTTCCCCTTCAAACGCTACCAGATGCAGCGAGTCTGGCGCGGCGAACGCCCGCAGATGGGACGGATGCGTGAATTCTACCAATGTGATATCGACGTGATCAATATTGATAGCCTGCCCATCTCGTTTGACGCCGAAGTCGCCAGCATGATGTATGAAGTGCTGGAGTCTCTGAATATCGGGCGTGTGCAGCTTCGGATTAGTAACCGGAAAATTTATTCGGGAGTTCTCGCCGCTAATGGAGTTAAAACCCTAGAGGAGCAAGCTGTTATTTTTGGAATAATCGATAAAATTGAAAAATTACCTAAGACTGAATTTAATCAGAAATTGGAAACTGCATTAGCTCCTTATGAAGGAGAATTTTCAAAGCCCACAAACGATATAAAAACTGTAATTAGCTACCAGAATATTTTGAAAGGAATGGGTCGCAAAGAGCAACTTGCGTTTATCGCAGAACTAATTACAGCATTAAATACACAAGAATGGATAGCTTTTGAGCAAAAATACCAACTGAATAAAATTCATTACTTTTATCATGATTTTGGTCAAGGTTTTTGCGATCTTTACGATGTACTTTCAAGCATAAACCATTTACCTGATTTTGCAGCGGTGGCCGATCTCTCCATC
>JAMPXY010000020.1 GCA_023700945.1 Alphaproteobacteria bacterium
AAAGTCCGACCTTGTCGATTTTTGAATCGGATATCAACGTTGCTCACGCTGAATTTCAAGGTTCAAAGGCCACCATGTATCCTCAGGTTGATCTGCAACTCAATGCTCGCACCGGCAACGATATGAATGGTGTTGATGGCCGTGACACCAGTGCTTCGGCCTTGGCAGTACTGAACTGGAATCTCTACCGCGGTGGCATAGATACTGCGCGGGTTAAAGAGCACATTAATCGCGAAGCGCAGGCTAAAGAAGCCCGTGCTGAGGCGGCCCGGCAGGTCGAAGCTGATGTCCGTCAGACGTGGGCCCGCATGGTGTCGGCTGGTGAACGTGCCCGTCAGTTTTCAGCACAAGTTGCTGCCAACAGTGAAGTGGTCAAGTCCTATAAAGACCAGTTTGATCTGAACCGCCGCACACTGCTGGATGTGCTTGATTCACAGAATGAGTTGTTTGTTTCACGCAGCAATCTGCTCAATGCAGAGTTTCTTGAGATGTTTGCAGTCTATCGTATTCTCGCGTTAAAGGGTGAGATGCTGGCGACATTGGGTGTTGAGAAGCCGCGCGAATCAGATCCGGCCCGTATGTAATTCAGGCTCCTGTAAATTTTTTTTAAGACCCGCCAACCGGCGGGTTTTTTCTGTCAAATAAGAAACTGTTAGGGTATCTCGTCTATTCTAGTTCTGTTAGAATGGATTAAATTTCTTTCAGGCCCTCTCGCCGTTCAGGATTCCTGTCGTGACTGCAGCAAAATCAGATCCCCAACCTTCCGTTACCCCTGCCACGGGGGCAGAGGAAACGCCTAGCACCTGGCCCCTTGAGGCAGATCGTCTGGCAATCCATTTTCCTCAGATCGAATCTTTACGCTTGCTTGCGGGCCACTATGGCCGTCGTACCAGCACGCAGGCCCTGCTGGCGGGTTTGCCGATATCAAAGTTAGGTATTACCCCTGACTTGTTTATGCGCGCCGCTGCTCGTGCCGATTTGCAGGCGCGTCTGGTTGATCGCACTCTAGAGGCGATTGCGATTGCCCCCACTTTACCCTGCGTTCTGGTTCTGGCTGCCAACCAGTCCTGCATCCTTTGGGAAGTGAAATGGCCGGACAAGCATCCGCCACGGCAGGAAGCCGGAGCGACCGTGAAGATTCACCCGGAAACGCTGTTTGTCGTCCAGTTCCCTGAGGCGGAAGATCACCGCATCAGCCTGACTATGGATAAGCTTAAGGATCTTTATGCGGGTTATGCCTTCTTTGTCAGGCCCGTGGCGCGGACGGATGATCGTGCCGGTCCAGCAGAAATTGATAATGCGCGTGACTGGTTCTGGGGGACCTTGAAAAACAGCAAACGCATCTATCAAGAAATTGTGTTGGCGGCGGTGATGATTAATTTGTTCGCCTTGACTAGTCCGCTTTATGTGATGAACGTCTATGACCGCGTGGTCCCGAACAGTGCGTGGGCAACCTTGTGGGTGCTTTCGGTCGGCGCGATAGTTGTCTACCTGTTTGATTTTGTAATCAAAGGATTGCGGGCCCATTTTCTGGATATTGCCGGACGAAAGGCTGACATTAAAATTTCAGCCCAGTTGTTTGAGCAAATGATGGGGATGACCATGACGGCTCGCCCCGCCAGCGCCGGTGTGCTCGCCAGCAATATGCGTGAATTTGAAGGTCTGCGAGATTTCTTTACCTCTGCCACGATGGTGGCGATGATTGATCTGCCTTTCACGTTCTTGTTTATTGCACTGGTGGCGGTGATTGGCGGGCCGATTGCCCTGATCCCGTTGGTAACAGTGCCATTGGTTATTGCAATGGGACTATTCCTGCAGAAGCCCTTGCAAAAAATTACCCGTGAGTCGTTAAACGAGAGTGCGCTCAAAAATGCACTTTTGTTTGAAACTATATCCGGATTGGAAACAATCAAGATGCAGGCTGCCGAAGGTCATGTGCAAAGGCGCTGGGAAGAATTGACGATTAAATCTTCTGGCACCTCGGTGAAAATGCGTCGTTTGGCAGCATTCGCCATGAATATGTCAGGATTGATCCAGCAAATCGTCAGTGTGCTGGTGGTGGTGATGGGGGTCTGGCTGATCACCGAGGGACATATTTCGATGGGAGCGTTGATTGCCTGTGTCATGCTCACCAGTCGGGCCATGGCCCCGTTGACACAGGTGGCTGGTTTATTGACGAGGCTTAACCAATCCCGTGAGGCTTTGCGTCAACTTGATGAAATGATGAAAAAACCGGTTGAGCGACCGGCTGGGAAACATTTTATTCCGATGCCGACATTAGACGGCCGGGTCGAATTCCGCGATGTTGTTTTCCATTATCCCGGGCAGAGCGTGCCTGCGCTACGTAACATCAGCTTTTCAGTGGGCCGGGGGGAGCGTGTCGGTATCATCGGTGCAGTGGGCTCGGGTAAAACTACTTTGGAACGGCTTCTGCTTAACTTGTACCAGCCCGATAGCGGCTCGGTACAAATTGACGGTGCCGATGTGCGCCAGATCGACCCCGGCGATTTGCGTCGTTCAGTGGGGGCTGTTCAGCAAAGTCCCAATCTGTTTTATGGCACTGTACGGGAGAATATTACCATGGGTCATGAAATGGCCCCGGAGAAAGCAGTGCTACGGGCGGCCGAGTTATCTGGAGTGATGGAGTTTCTGCGCGACTCACAGCACGGTCTTGATACTCAGGTGGGTGAGCGGGGCGAAGCCCTTTCAGGGGGGCAACGTCAGGCCGTGGCGATAGCCCGTGCGTTGCTTTACGATCCGCCAATCTTGATTATGGATGAGCCAACGGCGTCGATGGACCCGGCCTCTGAAAATCGTCTGCGTAAACGCTTGCAGGATGTTTGTGTCAATAAAACTACAATTCTGATCACGCACAAGGGCTCAATGCTGGGGCTGGTTGACAAGCTCATTTTGATGGACCGGGGCCGTTTGGTTGATTACGGGCCCAAAGATGACATCATTCGCAAACTGCAGGCCCGTCAATATGGCACGGCTGCTGAACAGTCGGATATCTAGGATTTGAGGATCAGACGATGAACCAGCCAGCACAGAAAAGTAAAGCGGCCGCCGCAAAAAAGGCAGCGCCTGCCTCGATTAATCAAAACGATGAATGGACACGCATTCAAGCCGAATGGGCTAAGGCCCAGGTTGAAAAAATGCAGGCGCGAGCTGATCGATTTTTTACCACGGATGAAGATATCCCTCTGCATCAGCATATCCTGCTGTTGAGTATTGTGGCGTTTTTTGCCTTTTTCATCGTCTGGGCGAATTTTGCAACGTTGGATGAGGTTACGCGTGGCGAGAGTAGGGTTATTCCTTCCAGTGAGATTCAGAAGCTTCAAAGTCTCGAAGGTGGGATCATTGATGAGTTTTTGGTCAAGGAAGGTGAAGAAGTCAAGGCTGGGCAAATTCTGGTGCGGCTGCGTGACATACAGGCCACTTCCGAGCTGGGCGCTAACCAAAAACGCATTCTTGGTCTGGAAGCTAAAATTGCCCGGCTGCAGGCTGAGGCTGAAAACAGAACCACGCCTGATTTCCCTGAAGTACTCATGAAAGGAGTGCCGGAAAGCGTTACTGGAGAGATGAATACTTTCCGCGCCAATCGACAAAATCTCCAAAATCAGTTGACAGTCACCGAACAGCAATTAACCCAGCGAAAGCAGGAAATCAGTGAATTGCGTGGACGGATTGGTGATGTGCGCGGGGTGATCGGTCTGGCACGGCAGGAAATTGAAACCATCCGTCCGTTGGTCGAGCGTGGGTCAGCACCTAAACTCGAACTTTTGCAAAAGGAGCGTGAAATCAAGGAACGGCAAACCGAGCTTAATAGTCTTGAATCCTCAATTCCAAGAATTCAGGCGACGATTGAAGAAGCCGAGGCGCGCATAAAAGAGGTCCGTAGTTCTTTTGTGGCGCAGGCGCAGATGGAGCTGGCGGCTACCCAGATTGAACTCAATTCATTGGGTGAGACATTGGGCGCTCTGCAGGACCGTAAGACCCGCACCGAAATAAAGTCACCGGTCAACGGCTATGTCAAAGATATTACTATCAGTACGGTCAGTGGTGTGGTGCAGCCGGGGATGAATATTATTGAAATCGTCCCTAAGGATGATCAATTGCTGGTCGAGGCCCAGATACGGCCAGCAGATATTGCTTTCCTGCATCCGGGGCAAGCAGCGATGGTCAAAATCACCGCCTATGATTTCTCCATTTATGGCGGTCTCAAGGGTGAGGTTATTGATATTTCAGCTGACTCTATCACAAATGAAGAGGGTGAAAGTTTTTACCGTGTCCGGGTGCGTACCTTCGAGGCGTCTCTCAAGCGTAAAGGTGAAGTATTGCCGATTATTCCTGGCATGGTGGCCTCGGTCGATATTCTGACCGGTAAGAAAACTGTGATGGAGTATATCCTCAAACCGGTGATCAAGACATTGCATGAATCAATGGGTGAGCGTTAGTTTGCTAAACTATCAAGGTTGATAGGACAAAACCCACTGCAAGGCTTCGTCTTTTTGGGTCTCAGTGAAATACTGGATTTCCGCCTGCATCATCGGGCTTAACATCTTCATCATTAGCATCCGGCTGTCTGGCGCATTGATATAGGCCAGGCGTCGCGCCTTGGGGCTGTATTGGGAAATACACTTAAAACTGAGATCGGCCGCTTCCCGGCTCCAGCCTTCGAACTGTGGGTCGTAGTAGATATAAAGATTATAGAAGCCGTGCTTTTCAACCGCCTGTTGTACCGGCACATCAAAGTAGGTGGTAAAATCATCGGCGCTAATCAGGCCAGTGAGTTGCAGGCACAACGTTGTCTCTGATGTGCCGGGCAGTGTGATAACGGTGCGCGACATACCGTTTCCCCCTTCAGTTTCCCTGAACCCAGAGGAGTGCCTCTTTAAGTTCAGTTTCGTTAAATGCACGGGTTTCACCAGTGATTAGTGGTTTTCTTAAATTATGCAAGGCTAAAAGTTTCTGGGGCGGGTTGACCACGGCAAAGCGCTTTAGCTTGTTGCCGAGTTTGGCTGTCATGGTAAAATCGAGGGCGGCAGCTTCCTCTTCCCAGCCTTGATAATGTTTGAAATAAACCAGACATCTGATTTCGCCGTGATCGGCAATCATCTTTTCAATGCGTGGCAAAAAGTTTTCTTTATAGCCTTCTGTGGATACAGGTTTATCGACCATGATGCAAAGAACGCGGTCGGTGGTTTCCGGCATGATCGTATTGAATTTTTCGTTCATGGCACCTTGCAGTTTGGGTCTGGGAACAAGCTATGGTCACGGCGAAAGAAAAACAACTAACCAGAAGACTATAGGGCGTGCTGTGGTAATAAATCAAATAGAAAACCTGTATATCAGGCCTTGATAATAAAGGAAAAACTGAACTTCTGCTCCATCCCTTGTCTTGCGCGTTGCGTCATGATTTTGTATGAAAGATCAGGGAAATCTTATATATAGGGATATCCCGCGTGCCCAACGACCAAAAGAAAGACCGTCAATTATGCAAGACCTTGCTTCTTCTGCACTGGCTGCCTCAGGCTCTGTCATCACTCTGACCTTTCCTGATGGCAATACCCGTACCTATCCGCAGGGCATAACGGGCATGATGGTGGCAGAGTCAATTTCCAAATCTCTGGCCAAGGCAGCGGTGGCCCTTAAGGTTAATGGTCAGATGCGTGATCTGTCGCGGGTGATTGAGGAAGACGCCAGCATTTCTATTGTGAAACGCGATGAGGCTGAGGCGGTTGAACTGATCCGTCATGATTGTGCCCATGTTCTGGCCGAGGCAGTACAAAGACTCTATCCCGGAACCCAAGTGACGATCGGGCCGAATATTGAAAACGGTTTTTTCTATGACTTTGCCCGCAATGAACCGTTTACGCTCGAAGATCTACCGAAAATTGAAGCCGAGATGCGAAAGATCATCGAGCGCGGTGCGGCTTTTGAGCGCGAGGTCTGGGATCGTGATCAGGCGATTGCTTATTTCACCGGCAAGGGCGAGATGTACAAAGCTGAATTGATTCGTGATCTGCCGGGCACAGAAACCATCACTATCTATAAGCAAGGAGAATGGCTGGATTTGTGTCGTGGTCCGCATATGCCCACGACCAAACAGGTCGGGATGGCCTTCAAACTGATGAAAGTCGCGGGTGCATATTGGCGCGGTGATTCTTCGAAAGCGATGTTGACCCGTATTTACGGGACGGCCTGGCGGACGCAAGAAGAACTCGATTCCTACCTGACCCAGATTGAGGAGGCTGAAAAGCGTGATCATCGCAAACTGGGGCGCGAGATGGATTTATTCCACTTGCAAGATGAAGCGCAAGGGTCGGTTTTCTGGCATCCCAAAGGCTATAAAATCTGGCTTTCTCTTGAGGGCTATATCCGGCGCCGCCTGAATGATAGCGGTTATGTGGAAGTCAAAACGCCACAGCTGATGGATAAAAAATTCTGGGAAGCTTCCGGGCACTGGCAGAAATACCGTGATGGCATGTTCATCGTTCCTGATGAAATACCGTCTCTTGAGGAAGGAAAACCGATTGTCAGCAATAAGGCTTTTGACCATCTTCTGGCGCTAAAACCGATGAACTGTCCCGCGCATGTTCAGATTTTCAAGCAAGGTATAAAATCTTACCGCGATCTGCCAATCCGTATGGCTGAATTTGGATGCTGTCACCGGAATGAACCTCATGGTGCCCTGCATGGTTTGATGCGAGTGCGACAATTCACGCAGGATGACGCGCATATTTTTTGCCGTGAAGATCAGGTTTTTGAAGAAGCTAAATTATTTCTGAGTCTTTTCTTTGATTGCTATAAGGATCTTGGTTTTGACAAAATAGATCTCAAGCTGGCGACGCGCCCCGCCAACCGTGTGGGTACTGACGATCAATGGTATCGCGCCGAGAAGGCTCTTGAGGATGCTCTCAAACAGCTTGATCTGCCTTATACGATTGCTCCCGGAGACGGCGCATTTTACGGCCCCAAATACGAATTTCACATACGCGACGCCATCGGGCGCTCGTGGACATGCGGCACGTTCCAGCTTGATTACAACCTGCCTGAGCGGCTGGATGCTCATTATATTGGTGAGGACGGTGGTCGTCATCGCCCGGTCATGCTGCACAGGGCTATTCTTGGCTCACTGGAACGCTTTATCGGCATCATGATTGAGAACTATGCAGGTAAATTGCCGTTATGGTTGGCGCCAGTGCAGTGTGTGGTTGCGACCATCACCTCAGATGCAGATTCTTACGCTCATGAGGTTTATCATAAACTGAAGGATGCCGGACTGCGTGTTGAGCTCGATGTGCGTAATGAGAAGATCAACTACAAAGTGCGTGAGCATTCCGTAGCCAAAGTGCCGGTGATGTTTGTCGTGGGCAAGCGCGAAGCTGAAGAAGAAAAGGTCGCGATTCGTCGTCTGGGGTCGCAGGATCAGCAGTTTGAAGAATTGCCGCAAGCGGTGGCTAGCCTGATTGCTGAATGCCAGCCGCCTTACTGATGATATCAGGGGCTTTGGGGTTGTGGCGTTACTGGACTTTGTTGCAGTAGAGGCCGACTATAAGAGGCTTCGATATATTGGCGGCGTGTTAAGCCCAACCGGCCGAGAATGGTCCCTAGTGTCGGCAGGGTCTCTTCGTCCTTGATGCCAATACTGCTGCGAATATCATCCAGCTTCTTTTGGGTTTTTTCGGTCAGGGTTGGTGGCTTTGCAAATTCCGGCAACAAGTCCTTGTCTCCAAAACTATTGGGCCCGCAGGAAGCGCCGATGGCGGTGATGTCTTCTGGCTCCAGCCGGACAAAGATCAGATCGCTTTCGCCGTTATTTGTGCGCAGCTTCATGCCTGCCTCGTAATTCTTCAGGGCAAAATCATGATAATGATGGCGGAAGCGATAATCAGATTTAGGGTTATCCCAGTAAAAACTTTTATCCAGCGCTTGTCGTGCAGCTTGGATCACGGCTTCTTGCACATGGGGGGCGTCCAGCCTGATTCTCTCAAATGTCTTGACCGAAAGGGGGTCATTGTCGGTCAGCCGCCTGACTTCTGGCAAGTGTTTGGCCAGCAGGGTGTTAAACAGAGCCTGTTTCACATAAGCGTCCTCTTCACAGCGCTCTTCCAGAATAATCCAGTCGCTCGGACAGATGACGATCTGTGTGTTGGGATTAAAAGGGCTGGCATGCAGTGCGGCAGAGCGCATTTTTTGCAGGGCGTGGGTGGCTTCATGCACCTTGCTCGAAAACAGCTTACTTAGATCTTCTTCGGCGCTGGGGCCATAAATGATGTGGTTGGCAAAACCAGTAGTATGGCGGTAAGAGAAAGATACATATTCCGCGCGGTTGGGGTGATGGATATCGATTTCATGGCGGCAGCCGCTCAGGCTGACTTCGTGCTGAAACAGATGACCGACAGCACCGATTTCGACATCTGTAATGCCTTGTATCCAGCCATCTACAGTTTGTATGGCACTGTTGAGTAATTCTTCGCGGGCTTTTTTATGCCCGACCCACTGTTCCCTTAACGAGGGCGGGGGCTGATGGGTTTGTTTGGCATTTGTCACCTGTTATCTCCTTACGCGCACCTTCGTCCCTGTCGTTGGTCGGTACCTGGGCTCTTACCGGTTATTTTTATTCTTTTCGAACCTGTGTGCAGGACTGAATGTTATCAGGATTGTGGCAGGCTTGAAACTTTTTCATACAATGTTCGTGTGGCTTTGGTAAATATTATGGATAATAATTACTTGTTATGTCTGGGAAATGGCCTCTGTCACTGTGATAAAGGACTGAAAAAGGGGGGAAATCCAGCCCTTTGCCCTCTTGCCTAATTGTGCAAACCGTCCTATGAATCAGCTTTGTTTTGGCATAACCACATATAGGAGCCTACCATACCGCCGTTTGATAAACCGCCTTCGGGCAGTCGCCCGCCGTCCAGTCGTCCGCCGCAAGGAAATTACGGGGGGAGCCGTCCTCCGGGATCGCGTCCACCGTCATCGGGGGGCTATTCGTCTGCACCGCGTCCGCCGCGTCCACCGATGCGTCGTCCGGAACGTCCGCAGGAAGAAGGTGGATTGAATATCAACGATCAGATTCGCGCTCGTCAGGTGCGTCTGATTGCCGAAGATGGCGAGCAGGTGGGTGTGGTATCGATTCAAGATGCTTTGGCCCGTGCTGAAGAGGCAGGGTTGGATCTGGTTGAAATTTCTCCGAACGCCGAGCCCCCGGTTTGCAAGATTCTCGACTACGGCAAATATAAATACGAACAACAGAAGAAAGCCGCCGAGGCACGTAAAAAGCAAAAGGTGATCGAGGTTAAGGAATTGAAATTCCGGCCCAGCATTGATGACCATGATTATCAAGTCAAGATCAAGGCTGCCCGACGTTTCCTTGAAGATGGTGATAAAGTGAAAATCACCTTGCGTTTCCGTGGCCGTGAGATGGCCCATCTTGATCTGGGCATGAAGGTGATGAACCGTGTGCGTGAGGAACTCAGCGATCTGGCCAAGGTTGAAATGGATGCCCGGGTTGAAGGGCGTCAGGCAATTATGATTCTGACTTCGAACGTTCAGAAGTAAAAATAAAATGCATGACCGGCGGCAGGCCGGTCATGTCTTTCATTCCACAGCAGGCATTGATGCAGGCCGCAGGCTATATAGATACGTATTATTCGCGCACCTTGCCGGATCAGGGATTACGTCCCGTGCTGCAGGGTGAAGTGGATTGCGATGTCTGCGTTGTCGGGGCCGGTCTTGCCGGAATCAACACCGCATATGGCTTAAGCGAACGTGGCCAGAATAATCTGATCGTCATTGATGAGCACCGCATAGGCTGGGGGGCCTCTGGTCGCAATGGTGGCTTTGTGGCCAAAGGTTATTCAGCGGGAGAAGCTGAACTGGCCGAACGGTTAGGCCTTGAACCTGCGCAGAGGCTGGTGGCACTCACCCAGCAGGGACGGCAGATCATCCGTGATCGTATCACGCGCCACCAGATTGATTGTGGCCCACTAACTCCCGGCGTTCTGACAGTGTCATGGCAAAATCGCCCCGGCGTTTTTGCCGCCAAGGTTGAAGAGGCAAACCGTAATTTTTCGTTAGGTCTGGAATATTGGCCGATGGAAAAAGTGCGCGACCATTGCCGCACGGAACGTTATTTTGATGGAGTCTTTTCTCCTCATGATTTTCAGTTTCACTCCTTGCGCTATGTGCACGGGTTGGCGCAGGTGGTTGAGCAGCGCGGCGGAAAAATTTTTGAGAACTCCAAGGCTCTCGCGATCACTCAAGAGGGTTCGTTTTGGCGGGTGAAAACACCGGAAGGTTCAGTGCGAGCCCGCCAGATTGTGGTGTGCTGCTCTATCTATGCTCAGGGGCTGGAGCCACGGCTTGAGCGCGCCGCCTTTCCTGTGCAGACCTATGTGATGGTTACAGATCCGCTTGATCCGGTCGATCTGGCGGGCTCTATCAATACCTCCCATGCGATTTATGATACCCGTTTTGCCAGTGATTATTACCGCGTCCTGCCTGATCGGCGCATTATGTGGGGCGGGCGCGTGGGGCTCTGGGCTCCGCCGCATAATTTATCAGCTCTGATGTTTCGTGATCTGCTCAAGGTCTATCCCCAACTGGCGGGCAAGACCCAACCGCAAATGGCGTGGTCGGGATTGCTGTGCTACGCACCTCACAAAATGCCACAGATCGGCGAATTGGCGCCGGGCTACTGGTATAATATGGGATTTGGCGGGCACGGTTTGGTGCCGACGACTGTGGGGGGTGAAGTGGTGGCGGCGGCCCTGACCGGCACGGATCAAAACTATAAGCTCTTTGCACCTTTCGGGCTTAGCTATGCCGGAGGCAGGCTGGGGCGTTATGTTGCCCAGCTGGTTTATTGGGGTTGGCGCGGTCGTGATATTCTCGAAGGGCTGAAGGAGGCGCGTGTCTGACCGGCACGGACGATCTATGTCAGAAAAAATTGATTATATCGATACCTATTACAGCCGCACTCTCGGGGCTGTAGCAACTTATCCCGAACTGGTGGGCAATTGCGAAGCCGATGTCTGTGTTATCGGTGGCGGCTTGGCGGGACTGAATACGGCGCTGGGTTTGGTTGAGCGCGGCCTCAAGCCTGTTCTGCTCGAAGCGCGACGTATAGGCTGGGGTGCTTCGGGACGCAATGGTGGTTTTGTCCTGCGTGGCTTTGATGCCGGGGATATAGATATCCCCGGACGCGTGCCGCCCGATCAAAAATTCCGCATTATGAAAGGTTGTCTGGATGCGCAGGACCTGATTCGCCAGCGTTCCATGACCTACAGCATTCCCTGTGACATTGTCTCAGGCTCACTTGCGGTGACATGGGGTACGGATACCAAGGAATTGGAAGACGATGTCCGTTACGCCAACGATACCTTTGATATGGGTCTGGAATTCTGGTCACGGCAACGGGTTCAGGAACATTGCCGTACTCCGCGTTATTATGCCGGAGTTTTCTCGAAATGGGATTTTCACTTTCATCCCTTGCGTTACACCCATGGGATTGCCGCCGCGGCATCAAGTCAGGGGGCGCGCATTTATGAACAAAGTGCGGCGCTCAAAATCAAAAAAGATGGTGCTGACTGGTGTGTACAAACCGCGGGTGGTCAGGTTAAGGCTAAACATGTGGTGGTCTGCACGTCTGTTTATGGCAGCGGCTTCGATCGCAAGCTCGATTTTTCGGTATTCCCGGTGCAGACTTATGTCATGGTTACCAAGCCGGTGGATCGCCATGATCTCGATTCCACCATCAATACCCCGTATTGTGTCTATGATCTGCGCTTTGCCTGTGATTACTACCGCGTCCTGCCTGATCGGCGCATTCTTTGGGGTGGGCGCGTGGGTCTTCATGCCGAACCCAAGGATATATCGGCATTGATGCTGGCCGACATGTTCAAGGTCTATCCGCAACTCAAAGGTCGGGTCGAAGCCGATATATCGTGGGCCGGGCGGCAGGCCTATACCCCATACCGCATGCCGGTGATCGGCCAACGCAAGCCGGGGTACTGGTACAATACGGCTTTCGGTGGTCACGGGATGGTGCCAACGACTTTAGGCGGTGAATTGATTGCCCGGGCCATTGCTGGCCATGATGGTGGTTATCGCGATTTTGACCGCTATGGTTTGCTCTTTACCGGGGGCCCGTTCGGGCGTTATGTGGCACAGGCGGTTTATAGTTATTGGTGTGCTTGTGACTATATGCGTTATGAAGGGCCGTTTGCCCGCCGTCCTTCGCCATAATTAGCTGCAAAGATCAACGGGCCAGGAGACCTGACCCGTTGCGATGGCAAAAGAGGAGGAAAACTCTTTTGAAAAATCGTGCTGAAGCGGCCTATGTCAGGCGCGGCTTTTGACCCATTCAGTCAATGCGGTTTTTGACATGCTGCCGACCTTGGTGTCCACCACTTGCCCGTCTTTAAAAATCATAAAAGTCGGAATACCGCGTACGCCATACTTGGTCGGGGCATTTGGGCTCTCATCAATATTCACTTTGACTACCTTGACCGCACTGCCGATTTCACTAGCCAACTCATCGACCAGCGGCGACATGGCCTTGCACGGCCCGCACCACTCAGCCCAGAAATCGACGACAACCGGTCCTTGGGCTTTAAGAACTTGGGCTTCGAATTCATTATCATTGATATACATACTGGCGGACATGATGACCTCGTTGAAATTTCCTCTTATAAATATGGAGCACGGTGCGCCAAGGTCAAGAAAATCAGGAAAAATCGTCCACACCCCTGCCATCATTCTAGGGGCTAATATTGAAATTACAGGGAAATTTCCATCAAGCAGGGCCCGTCCGTCCATAGCAGATAGGTTTTAATCGTGTGCTGTGGATAGATTTGCCGGAGCGTATCGCGGTAGGCCTGCAATTGTATGCGGTAGGCTTGGGGTACATCCTTTGCGTGCTGTGGGGGTGGGCGGTTGCTTTTATAGTCGATTATTTTTATGTCCTTGGCCGTGATCAGCAGACGGTCAATCTGGCCGCTCAGCAATTTGCCGTCGATGACGCCTGTAAGGGGAACTTCCGCTTGTGCGTTGGGTCCGAACAAGGCGGCATAATCTGGGTGGGTCAGGATAGCCATGACTTCAGCGACGACCTCCTGTCTGATGGCTTCAGGTAAATCATGACCGTAACGATTGGCGAACAAACGGGCCGCTTCTGCACGGGTCTCTGTTGGCAGATCGGGCAGGAACTGCAGGATCCGGTGGGTCAGATGACCCCGGCGGAAACGATAATTATTCTGTGCCTGCAACGGCGAGAGTGTCATCATCTCCGCTTCGTCCGCCGTTACTGAGGCCCGGGAAGGGATCAGGGGTTGCGGCAGGGCTGGCTCCGGCGGCGGCGGCGTGCGGCACCAGCGCCAGTCAGGGTGTTGCAGATCGGGTAGCGTAAGTGTTGCGCCGTCTGATTGTGTCTGCTTGTTGATCGCGACCGCCTCCTGCTTTGTTTGCAGGATATAGGTCAGCGGTGCCGGGCCATCTGCGGGCCAAAGGGGCTGCATGGCGGGAGAGACGGTGAAGGGTATTTTTTCCGTTTGGGTAAATTGATGGAACGCGGCTTGCGTCAGCTCATACCAGCTATTTTCATCGGGATTTTTTGCGTTTGTGGCACCGCCAATATAGAGCCGATCTTCAGCACGGGTCAGGGCCACATAGAGCAGGCGGCGATATTCCTCGTCGTCACGGGTCCGTGCTTGCTGTCTGGCTTTTTCATAGGCGTTACAGTCACTCTCGGCATCCGGTGACCAGAAGGGAAAAGACAAACCGGTTTTGGCAGGCCATAGTAAACGATCGCTCGCCCGGCTACCGGTGGCGCCCTTGGCCTTGATGGTATCGGGGAGAATCACTATCGGCGCTTGCAAACCTTTGGAGGCATGGACGGTCATAATCCGGATGCGCCCACCGGCTTCTTCTTGTTCGCGCTTGATGTCGCTCTGGTTGCGTTCTTGCCACAGGATGAAACCCTGTACGCTCGAAACATGATCACCTTCATATGATAGAATTTGATTGAGAAATTCATCGAGGGGATCAATCACATCAGCAGACAGGCGCGCAGTCATGGCATGTAGGCCGCTGATGGTTGATGCCGGACAGGGTGATTGCAACAGGCGGCTGAAAAATTCATAAGGGCGGACGCTGTGGGCCTCTGTTATCAGCTGGGCTAGCCATGCGGCTGTTTCTGGTGCCTGTACTTGCACTGCATCCCAAAGCAGATCTGGACGGCCCAGGGCGACATCCTCCAGCCTTTGGTCATCCCAGTTCAGCAGCGGTGATTTCAGCAAGCAGGCCAGACTTAAATTATCACGGGGTTGTAGGGCAAAACGGGCCGCTGCCATCAAATCCTGTATGGCGATGTGTTCGCCCAGTTTCATACGATCAATGCCGTTAACGGGAATGTTGCGCAATCTCAGTTCACGCAGCAATGGCCCCACCATAGTCTTGCGGTTTCTGACCAGAATCATGATGTCACCCGGCTGGATCGCCCGTCCGCGGGAAGGTAGCTGTGCGCCGCATTTTATCCAGCCATCGATAGTGTCGGCAATGTGACGGGCCAGCAATGATCGGGCGTTAAGCGGTTGCGCCGGTGTTAGTGCTGGCCCCCAATAAGTCTCGTTTTTATCTTTGTTTTTCTTGGGTTGGCGGAACAAGGGCCATTGTTCGATATGTCCCGCATGCCCCTGCCTGAAACTAAAGTGGCGGACGGGGGTCTCACTGACGCCGTGGCGTAGGGCTTCTGTGGCAAAAACGGCATCGGCAAAATCCAGAACGGCGCTGGTCGAGCGGAAAGAAACATCCAGAGGCACGGTTTTCCAGACTTCGCCTGCCCCTTCGATAATTTGTTGCAAGGTATTGCGCTTCTGGCGGAAACGCTCAGGCGCGGCGCGCTGGAAACTGAAGATCGATTGTTTTTCGTCTCCCACGACAAACAAGGTACGTTGGATGTCGCGGGCGCTTTGTCCTGAGAAAAATTCCTGTACCAGACTTTCAATGATATCCCATTGCTCCGGATTGGTGTCTTGTGCCTCATCGACCAGAATATGGTCAAGACCGCCATCGAGCTTGTAGAGAACCCAGGCGGTCATACTGGCTTTGGTCAGCAGATGGCGGGTGCGGCTGATCAGGTCTTCAAAATCCAGACCGCTGGCGTGGCCTTTCAATTCTTGATGCTGGCGGATGATGCCTTCGCCGACCAACAACAAATTGTATGTCATGCGCGCACAGGTCAGGCTGTTGATTTTGTCATCCAGATCCTTGAGACGCTGGGCTTCGGCTTGCATATATTCTCTCAGTCCGGGAAATTTTTCTTCTGACCCGTTGGTGGCCAGTTTTCCCGCGCTCCGGAGGTCACCGTCTTGCTTGAGAAAGACCTGACGATATTCAGTCAACTGTGCCATTCGCTGAGCAGGTGTGCCCGCAAGCCACCGCGCCATCACCTCCCCGTAGGCTTGATCAGTCTTTGAACTGCTGGCGCATAAAATTGTAGCCCCCTGCCGCAGCATGGCGCTGTTCAGGGCGCTATCCTGACAGGCGATTAAAATCAGGTCCTGTGGGCGGTCCTCGGGCTTGAGATCCAGTGTTTGACACATCCGGTGATAAAGGGCTGTGGCCCCGCCATGCTTTTCCAGCAAGGCATCCAGTGTCTGGCGCTCCTTGCTCAAGGTTGCCAGCATGTCGGCGAAGCGGTCATCGTTGAGTGTCTGGGCCAGGGCGCTCAAGGCCTGGTTGAGGTCGCCTTCCGGGGCGCGTCCGGCATTTTTCAGAATGGAATCGCGGGCCTGTCGCATCAGTTCCTGCGAGTGGTCATCGCTGAGAACCTTGAAATGGGGTGGCAAATCCGCCTCGAGCGGGAAGCGCCCCAGTATTGACTGACAAAAAGCGTGGATGGTGACAATTTTAATTCCGCCCGGAACATCAACCACGCGAGCAAAGAGCCGCCGCGCGGCATCAATATCAGGGGATTGAGGTGTCCGTCCGAGCAATTGCTGCAGGGCCTCCGTCAGACCTGCTCCCCGTTCTGACTCTAATAGCGGCATTGTCGACCATAGCGACAATATGTGGTTGATTCGCAGGGCCATCTCACTGGCCCCGGCCTTGGTATAGGTCAGGCAGAGAATTTTTTCCGGCGGTGTCCCGGGCTGACCGTCAGCCCGGGGTAGCAGCAGACGCAGGACTCTGTCTGTCAGAACTTTGGTTTTGCCACTCCCGGCTGAAGCGGCGACCCAGACCGAGGCTGCCGGGTCCGTTGCTGCGCGCTGGGCGTGGTTGGGGTCGGGGTGTGCGGTAGCAAGAGGGCTGAGTTGGGTATTTTGCGTCATGCCGCCCCCTCTTCGCTGTCTTCATCGCCGTCAGCCCACTCATCCAGTCGCGAGAGGTGCTTATAGTCATCAAAGCGCGGCAGCCGTTCGGGATCAGGGCGACAGGTAAACGGGGTATCAGGCCGGGCATAGATCGTGACCAGTTCCTCAAAGCCTGCTTTAGTCATGGCTATAACGTCTTGCAGATCAGTGTCCGTGGTTAAATGGGCGGAGGTATTAATTGGCTCCTTCCCCCCGGTCAGTTTCCAGTAGCCGATATAACTGACGGGCGCGGTGCCTAGCCCGTCAAAGCCGCCCGCCTGCAAAATCATAGCTTCCAGTGGCAATTGTGGCCGTGCACCCGTGGCCAGCTCTTTCGCCTTGTATTCTCCGCCAGATTTATAATCAATAATGGCGTATGTGCCATCATGCATACGATCAATACGGTCAGCCCGACCCCTTAAAATTAAAGGGATGTGGCCCGTATTGATCGTTAGCTGCCCCTTGATTTCGGGGAAGCGGGCTGCTGAGTCTGTACGCCAATTGATTTCCTCGGTAATAAAGGATTCGGCCAGCCGTTCAAAGCGGGGCCACCAGTAATCCCAATCGGCACTGTCCCCTGCCATAGCTGTACGCTTTGCCAAGGCAATATCTATAATGATTTTTGATGCGTTATCAGGTAGTTGCTGACTGTATACCTTTACAAATTCATGGAGTACGTTGTGTACGAATGTGCCACGTTCAGCGCTGCCAATAGGTTTTTCCACGGGCTCGAACGGTTTCAGGCGCAAAATCTCCCCGGCATAGATCCCGTAGGGATTAGAAAGCAACATTTCCACTTGTGTGACGGATAAAGCCTGTAGACGGCGATCTGCCGGGGGGCAAGGTGCCGGGCGACTGGCGGGCTGGGGTTCTCCTGCGAGATCACCTTCGCGTGCCAGAGCCAGCAGCTTTTGCGCCCCCTCGGGAAAAGTCAGATCTTTAGGCAGGTCTGCTGCCTTGAAGACAGTTTCTAGCCTTTGCAGCCAGCGCGAGGGCAAGGTGGGTTTGCCATCAGCGCGGGCGGTACGGGTCAGGATCACGCGGTCAGCGCAGAAGCACTGGACAAAATCATGTCCGGCAAGCGCGGTGCTGCGCTCCGGCGGGGGAAGGCCAAAGCGGCGGCGCATCGGTCGTGACAACCAAGGGTCCTGTCCGGGGTCGGGGGGCCACACTCCCTCATTCAGGCCTGCTGCAATCATCAGGTTGGCCTGAATCAGCCGGGCCTCAAGTTGGCCTAAAATCCGCAGACGGGGGTGGACGCCCACCGGGGTGCGGACGGTCACGCCAGCCATCATCCGGCTTAACATGTCAAATAAATCAGAAAGTTGCAGCACTGGCATGTCTTCGGCATGACTGGCCAGATCAGCAAAGAACAAGGCGGCAGCCTCCCCGATGGTGCCGCGCCAGAGACGCTCGGCACCGCTGGCCTGAGGCGTGGCGGCGAGTGCTTCGGCTGCCTCAAGAAGAGCGCGCAGCAAAGCACTACCGGGTTTACGGTCTTGCTGCAGCACAGGAGATAAAATGTTGTCAATTTTATTAATAATATCAGTTATATAGTCTAAAGCAGGCTCAATTTTATGCCCCTCGTGGCCTTGGCAGGCCGCTTCCAGCCTGATGCGCAGGCCATCAATGCCCGGGCCGGGCCGGGGGCCGCGCAGAAGATAGTGATCGACATATTGCAGAGCGGTGTCACGTTGCGGTTTTGTCAGATCCAGTCCAATAAACTCATGCTGCAGTAATGGCAGCAAAGCCGAGGGAGCTAAATGGCGACTACAGGCCTCAATCAGCAGCAAAATAAAACTGCCCACCGGTGTGTCACCCAAGGGAATTCCAGCGGAATCATCGACCTCGATCCCCCAGCGGCGGCAAGCCATGGCAACACGGCGGGCGAGATTGCGGTCGGGCGTTACCAAGGCAGCGGTCCGTCCGGGAATTTCCAGAGTCTGGCGCAAGGCTAGCGCAATCAGACGAGCTTCCTCCTCGGGGCTGGCGCAGGTAATAGCCCATAATTTTTGCTGCAGATCTTCGATTTCTGTTTGATCATGTAATCCCAGATCTTCCCACTGCAAATCAGCCCATCTGTGGGTTTGGGCCGCCGGGCGCATCATTTGTGCGGCCAGCTGGCGGCGAGATTTTTTGCTGCGGTCATCAGAGTTCTTTGCTGCAGCATGCCAAGGTTGGACGTTGTGACGGCCGATACCGATTTCCTGCAGCAAAAAATGCAACGTGGCTTGGGGATGACTGTCATCTACCTCGTTCCAGTCGGTCTCGGCCATATCCTGATCCAGCCCCGGCAGGACGATGCAGCCCTGAAGCAGTCCGGCAATTGTCGCCAGCAAGTGGCGGGTGGCGGGCAATGATCCGGTTGATCCGGCGGCAATAATATGCCCGGCCGGGGGATGGGTTTGCCAGATCTCCGCTTGCAAGTGCAGCAAGGCGTCGCGTCGGGCTGCGGCCCCCATGTAGCCGCGTTCTTCAAGAATGGCGGGCCATGACTGGCTCAGGATATCAAGGAAATTAACTGTTTCTTGCCAATGCAGGGCCAGATGATCCTGATCCACCAAACCAGGCAGGTTTGCCAGATTCAACCCTTCGGTTTCAACCTGGTCCAGCAGGCGCGCCAGTGTGTCGGCAAGCCCCAAAGAGGGTCCCCACCCCATATCCGGTACTTTTTGCTGCACCAGTCGTGCCAACAGCAAACGCCGTCGTGTAGCCGGCATTGCGGGGCGCAATTGCAAAAATTTGTCCAGAGTTTCAGGGGTTGGCAGGTGTAGCGACAGCTCATCCTCATCAACATCGCCCAAGGCTTGCAGGCGCGGCAAAATCAGCGGACGGCCTTCGCTGTGCTGCAAAAACATGTCACGAATAACCCGGCAGCCCCGTCGTGTTGGCAGCAAAATGCGAAAGTGCGACAGGGCGGCGGGATCGTTACCGTAATGCTGATGGGCTTGCTCATAGATGCCGGCGACCAATGCTGCAGCAAACCCAGTCCCGGCGGGGATATTATAGACGCGCGGCAGCGAGGGGGGCGGGGTCATGTCCATGCGAGATTTTAGGGCAAAGAGAGTTTTTGCCGGATGCAGAGCTGATTGACCAAATCAATATCAGTGGGGGTGCTGAAATGGTGCCAGTCCCCTTTGAGGATCTGGCCATAAAGTCGTCCGGTCTGCTCGGCCTGATCCATCAGCATGCGGAAGGAAAAAGGTGTGTCGGGAGTGTTATCGAACAAGGATTTATTTTTAATAATTCGTACGCTGGTCCAAGCATACAACCCGGTCAGATTATGCGACCGCATCAATTTTCCTTGTTGATCAATATCATAATCAGCAGAGCCTCGGGTTGGGTACATCTCGCTGAGCTTTTTCAGGAGTAGCAGCATATCCATTTTATGGCTATCCCAGTGCTGGGCCAACAGCGAGAGCGTACAAGTGCCCGGTGCATCTACCCAGTAGCTATCACCACTTACCACAAAAAAAGGTGAATCCGGCATGGTCTTGAGGCCGTTCTTGATGCCTCCGCCTGTATCGAGTAATTCGTTTTCGCGGATAATCGTAATGGTTAGTCCGGGATGACGGGCGGCATATTGCTGCAGGTAATCTTCAAGCGGTTCGGGTTTGTAGAACGTGTTGACCCCGACAGTGTGCACCCCGGCGGCCACCAACCGGTCAAGGACATGGCCGATAATCGGCTGGCCGTTCACCTCGACCAGCGGCTTGGGGCGCAAATCGGTCAGCGGGCGCATGCGCTCCCCGCGCCCAGCGGCGGTAATAAAGGCATGTTGTATCGGGGCGGCAGGGGTCATGGTGAAACATCCAGACTAAACGGCAGGGAAAGCCTATCCTTCATATCGCCTCTGGCTTCAATCTGCAACAGCCGCCCGCCTCCGGGGGTTTCACTCAGGTGGATATCTAAGCGGTTAGCTGGCAGAAAGTCTTCAAGCCGTTCGGGCCATTCAACCAAGGTGATGGCATCGCTCAGTGCGTCTTCCCAGCCCAGTTCGTAAATTTCCTCAGGTGTCCGCAGGCGATAGAGATCAAAATGCCATAAGATGCCCCGCCCCGTTTCGTAGGTCTGCACCAGCGTGAAGGTCGGGCTGGGCACTTCCAGCGCTGGATCATCGGCCAGAATGCGAATCAGCGCCCGGGCAAAAACGCTTTTGCCCATGCCCAAGGTGCCATAGAGGCAGATGACATCTCCGGGATTAAGGTGCCTTGCCAGCACACGGGCCAGTTGTGCGGTGTCACCCTCATTGTGTGAAATCCAGTCCATTTGGTGTTTATAGACAATTTCCATCGGAAAACCACCCGTTTCCGGGTAAAATGAGAGGATGAAACATGTCCTGTTATGTGCGGCTTTGATCAGTCTTGCGGGACCCGCCGGGGCCGCAGAGGGTAAGCCGTGGGATGCACCGTTCCCGAATGCCAACGTGCCGATGACGGCGGAAGGCGAAGTGGTTACGACTCCTTTATGTTTTCGCGTGATCAATGAGGCGCCCTATATGCTGATGGGGTCGCTTTATACAAATTTCTATACCGACAAAGATCGTCAGAAAGCCCGTCACACCTCAAACTTTCGTCTTGAGCCAGGGCAGTCACAGCCTTATTGCAGCTATGGCCCGTTTTACGAGGGACAAAAGCTGAATTTGGTTTTGCGCAGTCTGGTGCCGATTTTCAGCTGCAAGACAGCAATCCACAGCGACATCTATTTGCGCGGTAAGGTGCTGGAGACCGGAGGCACCCAGAGCTGGGCCACCTGTCACGATTAGGAAATTACTCCGGCGGGAACCATAAATGCACCGTGGTGCCTTTGTTGACTTCGCTTTCCAGTGTGATCCGTCCGCCCTGCAATTCAACAATGGTTTTAACCAGTGACAGCCCGAGGCCGGCACCGCGGGTACCGGGAGTTGATCCGCTTTGTGCTCGTTCGAACGGCAGAAAAATCCTTTGTTGGTCTTCAGGCAAGATGCCGGGGCCGGTATCACTGACACTGATATGAATGCCCTGCTCGTGGCGCCGGGCTGCCAGAATAATTTTCCCGCCGGCGGGTGTAAAATTGATGGCATTCCGCATCAGGTTAAGCAGTACCTGTTTCAGGCGGCGTTCATCGGCTTTCATTGTCCCTATATCGTCCACGCATTCCAGCAAGATCAGAATACGTTCCTTTCCACCCCATTCACGGGTCAGGTCATAAATATGGTGCAAGGTCTGGCTGATATTGATGGTGTCGTGAGTCAGTGATAATTGTCCGGCCTCAATTGTGGACAGGTCCAAAATATCATCGATCAGTTGAATCAGCCGCTCACCCGCCTCCTGAGTGCCGCTGGTATATTCTTTTTGCCGGGCATTGAGCGGGCCGAAATATTCATTCTGCAGGATTTCATTAAAACCCATAATCGCGCTTAACGGGGTGCGCAGCTGGTAAGACACATTGGCGAGGAAATCAAGTTTCAGCCGCTCGGCGGTTTCAAGTGCATCATTTTTCTCACGCAATGCATTTTCAACCCTCATCTTATCGGTTGAATCGATGTGGGTAATCAAAACGCCCCCATCGGGCAGGGGCATGGTCGACCATGAAATCTGTGATCCATCGTGCCGCATCAGCAAACCATCCTGACTGGCGCGCTCCAGACCTTGGCGCAGTAATATTTCGCGGGCAGCGGGCCACGTTTCAGTGGTGAAGCTGGCTTTCATCTTTTCAATCAGCCGATTGATATGTGGGTTATCCTTTAAATCTTCTGGATGCAGATTCCACAACGTGGCGAAAGAGGGATTCCACAATTTAAGTCGACCATCTCCACCGAAAACCACCACACCTTCGGTCAAATTATCCAGTGTTTCACGCTGTACGGCGACCAGGGTGTTATAGGATGATTCCAGCTCAAGGCGGCTGGTGACATCTTCAAAGGTCATCATCAAACCACCTAACGGGTGCGGAATCACAAGCATGCGCAAGGCATTACCATTAGGAAGGTAGAGCATATCTTCGTGGGGGCCGATCAGGCCTGTGAACATATTAAGCCATGTTTGCTTGAAACGTCGGAAATCAGCTTGCTCGGGCAGGCGGCGGTTTTCGCGCATCCGTTCCATCAGGTCACCGAGCTTGGGACCGGTATTGAGATATTGCTCCTCAAAGCTCCAGAGCTGTGAGAAGGCCGTGTTGTAAAATTCAAGCCGTTGCTGAGAATCAAAAATGCCAATTGCTGACCCCAGTTGTTCCAGCAATTCACGGTTGGCGGCGGCGTAACGCTTTTGTTCGGTTTCCAGCTCTTCTTCGCGGGTAATATCGAGTGAAAGACCGAGCGTTTGCCCGAGGCCGCTCATGGGGAGTTCGCTAATCGTCACCAGTCGTCGCTGTCCGCCAATAATCAGGTGTGCCCGCAATGACTGGTTTTGCCCCTGATCGAGGGCGGCTTGGGCCAATGCCCGGGGGGTGGCAGGCCCGCTCATTTTTTTGCTGGGTTTGAAATTCAATTCGCGCTGTTCGGCAATGACAGTTGCGGGCGAAATGTCGAGAGCCCGCGCATAGGCGCGGTTGCACCAGATAATCTCGGTCCGGCTGTTGCGCATCCATACCGGATAGGGTTGCTGGTCGAGGGCTGCCTGCAGACGGTCGCGTTCTTCTTCAGCGGTCTTGCGTGCACCTGCGGTAATATCCTGCTCGCGGGTGACCAAGGTGATGTCTTCGACCCAGAGAATATTGAAATGGATATTATTGGCTGCTACCGCCTGACCATGACGGCCACTCAGGCGCACGGTTCGGGAGCGGTCAGCCGTACGGGCGGTCAGGACAAACGGCTCACCCGCGCTTTGTAGACGTTCGAACAATCCTGCAAGAGCAGCCGCATCGCTAGCACACAGGGCACTTTGTACATCCTCGATCGTTCTGACTTCGCGCAAATTCAAAAGGCTGGCGAAGCCCGGACTATAGGCTATCTGGCCGCCGGGCGAAAAACCGCAATACTCGCACGGTGCCGCCGATAAGAAGGCCTCCAGTTGGGCTTTTTCCAGTTTCCATTCTCCCCCGACTGCGGCGGTCAGGGATTTCCAGAAGGTGGGCTTGCCACTTGTTTGTCTAGGTGCAGTTTTGTTCATGACCCGAACAGTGTAAAAGGCAGACCGCTAAATAACAATCCGCTGTATACGATTTTAATCTCAAGGCGAGGGGGTGCCGGGGAGGACTGCCGGGATATGCCGGGAGGTGCATAACGCGGGGGCCCGGGTTCGCACATGCTGCAAGACTGATTGAAATAAATCAGGGTTGGCACAGACCAGTAACTGATAATGGCAGAGAAGCGGGGTATAGGGTTGTCCCTGTGTGCCGTAAGGCAGGGCCACGATGCCGCCCGCCTCCTGAACAGCCAGGGCGCCTGCAGCGTGATCCCATGGCGGACATTTGCCAAGACCTGTCGGGGTTAGGCCTTCGCTGTAGAATGTGGCATCACTGGCGCCGCTCAACAGGCGTTCGTAATCATGGCTCGCGTTATTGCGTGTCATATATCCGCTGACACCGTTGGCCAAAATTGACTCATAGGCCTTGTCCTGATTGCGACAGGCAAAGGCAATTTGTGCTGTTTTGATGTCTGTGGGACGCCCGCTAAGCGAGACCCGTTTGCCGTTGATGTAACAGCCGTTACCACGTTCGGCCATAATCAGGATGTCCTTTTCGGGTAGGTAGGAGCCATCGGCCTGCAATTGAGCATGGCCGGGGGTGTAGATAATTCCTGCCAAGGTTTGTCCGTTTTTGATATAGGCGCCCATTACGCCGTAAGTGTCTTCACCACGCTTGAAGGCCCCTGTACCATCAATCGGATCAAAAACGATAAGATCCTGTTTGTGTGCCATGCGGGTCAAGAGACTGGGATCAGCGGTAATTTCTTCCTCGCCCGTTGCGATGATGCTGGGCCAGATAATGCGGGCCCCGGCGGTCAGACGGGCCTCGCTGCGTAAATCGGCTTCGGTAAATAAACTGCCATCGGCATGCTGATGGATCTGGCTAGCGTGCAGGCGTCCGTGGCGGGGTAGTAATTCCTCACGGGTGACAAGGCGGATCAGATTGGCTAGAGCCTGAATTTCGCTGGAGATTGCCATGAGAGGAATGCTTCTTTCTAAGCCTGATCA
>JAMPXY010000021.1 GCA_023700945.1 Alphaproteobacteria bacterium
CCCCATGGGAAAATCAGGGTGACCGATAAAACGATCTACTCCGGTGCTGAGTGGCAATACGGCTTTAAGACGAGGCCATGCAGTGCGATCACCCTGAAATAATTTCCAGCCTATCAGGTAGGTGATATCGTCTGGATCACCGATTTCAGGAGCGACACGTAAATCATAGTCAGAAAACACCTGATGCAAGGCAGGCACCCAGTCGCGGTGATCGTAATCAAAAACAGGGCGGAATAAGATCGCCATCAGCGGGCCTGTCTGGCTTTAAGGGCCTTAAGAATAACCAAGGCATAGAGCAGGCTGAAGAGGGCAGCCATGCCAAACCAGAAGAGGGCATACTGGAGGTGATTATTGGCGGGCATGGTTCGGGTCATGGCCATCTGGGGATAAGGGGCGGTTAAGGCCGGAGACTGGCTTTCAGCGTAAAAAATAACCGCAGGCAACGCGGCCAGTCCGGTTTTTTCCAATATTTCTGTGGTATTCAAGCTGTACCACGTATCCTGAGCGGGATCGTTCGGCGGTGTGAAATGGTTGGGTTGATCGGGCTTACGTACCAATCCGGTCAGCAGCACGGGGGTAGATACCCGGTCAATAGTCTGGTCAGCGGTGTTTGATTGCTCAAGGGGGACCCACCCCCGATTGACCAACACATAACTGTTATCGGCGTCGATATGAAAGGGTGTGATCAGGTGATAGCCGGGTGTACCCTCATGGGTGCGGGGGCCGAGTTTCATTTCATACTGATGTAAAAACTGGCCGTTGAGGCTGGCATAGGCGAGAGGGGTTTGTTGTTGGCTCAGTCTGTCTAGCTGTTCCTGATTCAGTGGATGGGTCAGCGGATTGCGGGCATAGGCGGCTTGTAGAGTGGCAATTATCTCGTTTTTCCATTCTAAGCGTTGCATCTGCCAGTAACCGAGTGTGCTGAGGACGATGATGGCCCCTATCATCAGTAATGTGCCCCATAACGGGAAACGGTGGGCCTGAGGGTCTGTCATTGCCAGTCACCCGGGCGGTGTTTGAATTGCAGGGCGATAATATAGGCTTTGAGAGGCTTAAGTGATCCCAGTGTTAGCCCGAGGGCTACGATCCCCCACAGTACAGCGTGAACCCACAGGGGGGGATGTACCAGCCATTCAAAACCCAGAGCTGCCGGTACCAGCAAAAATCCCAGAATGAAAATCAGGAAGACTGCCGGGCCATCGGCGCTGTCGGCCTGTGAGAGTTTCAGACCGCAGGAAGAGCATTCCATGCGCAGATTCATATTCATGAAACCGGGCTGGTAAAGATCGCCCTGCCCACAGCGTGGACATTTACACGCAAACGCCTGCCGGATGATCGAAACATCAGGCAGGGGTGCGTTTTCGGTCATGGTAAAGACGGGAGCTTAGTGCGGCAGCGGCGTGCCAGTGCCGATCGTGTTGCCCCACCAGTAAATGGCAACAAACAGGAACAGCCAGACCACGTCAACGAAGTGCCAGTACCAAGCGGCCGCTTCAAAGCCAAAATGACGCTCCTGAGTAAAGTGGCCTTTCTTGGCGCGTAGCCAGCATACAAACAAGAACACCGTACCAACAAAAACGTGGAAACCGTGGAAGCCTGTCGCCATAAAGAAGGTTGACGGGTAAACGCCCTCGGTGAAACCAAAATGAGCATGAACATATTCATAGACCTGAAAGCACAGGAAGACGAAACCCAGTGTGACTGTGACCCCCAGCGCCTTGATGGCGTTCTTGTTGTCGCCCTCGAGAATGGCGTGGTGCGCCCATGTAACTGTGCAGCCGGAGAGCAAAAGAATCATAGTCATCATAAAGGGCAGTTCGAACGGCGGGATGACATGGAATTGCGGCGGCGGCCAGACTCCTTGGGTGTATTCTTTACGCAAGAACATATTTTCCTGCCCGGCATAAAGGCTTGCATCGAAGAAGGCCCAAAAAAAAGCGACGAAAAACATCACTTCCGAAGCAATGAACAAGGCCATGCCGTAACGCAGGCCAATCTCGGCGATCTTGGTGTGGGCTCGCTCGATCACTGATTCATGAACGATATCTTTCCACCAGAAGAACATCACGGCCAGCACTGACAGCAGGCCCAGAATGACACCTTTCAGTCCTACGGCAAAACCACCCAGAGACACTTCGTGCATATACATGACAGCACCGGAAGCCAGCAAGACGCCGGCGGCAGCGCCGCAGAGGGGCCAGATACTCGGGCGCACGATATGATAAGGGTGCGGTTTGCCGGTGGTGGTGAATTCGATCTTCTCGGACATGATATTCCTTACTCAAAACAAAGGATTAGTTAGAGGTTGCCGCTGATGGTTTAGCAGAACCGGACTGATTGTAAAAGGCTTCTATGGCGCGTTCAAGCGCCGCGCTCTCAAGCGGGTAAAAAGTATAGGACAGGGTAATGGTTGTCACATCTTCCATATCCGGGTCTGTGACAAAGGCGGGGTCAATAAAAAACAGCACCGGCATATCCACACTTTGTCCGGCATTAAGTAATTGTTCGCCAAAGCAGAAACATTCTATTTTACGGAAATGCTTCCCTGCCTTGGGCGGGGTAACATTATAAACGGCTGTGCCTCCGCTGGTTTGCCCTGACCAGTTTCTCGCCTGATAGGTAATCAGGGCCTGTTGCCCGACCTTAATATTTACATATTTTTTTTCCGCCTTGAAGTCCCAAGGCAGTTCGGCGCTGGTATCTGTGTTGAAGCGCACTGTGATATCGCGGTCGGTGATTTCATCCGGCGCCTTGTCAGCCAGCATGGTGGTGCCCCCGAATCCGGTAACCTTGCAAAACAGGCTGTATAGCGGCACAGAAGCAAAGGAGAGGCCGATCATGCCCATCACTGCCAGCAGCACGAGCACACCGGTACGGCGGTTACGGGCGTGCATATCGGGGGTCTGGTTCATCGCCCTTATTCGTTGGTACGGGAGGCCGGGTCGATCCACTGCGTCAGATCGCATCCTTCGGCCATATACTGATCGAAGGACTCGTTCATTTGTTGCTGGTGTTTGATTGCATCCTCTGCGAGGCGGGCCTTCATATTGTTATGAGCGGCGAGATGTTGCTGCCCCTGCTTTTTGTAGGCCTCGGCCCAGGCCTTATGATTAGCCATGTAACCGGCGCCTTCCTGCTGCAGTTGGTCGGCATATTGATCGGCGCTCTGCTGGTAGGCGACTCGCTCTTCCTGCAGTTCTCCGATGCGGCCTTTATATTCCTGAGCATAGGCGCGACGTTCGTCACCGAACAATGTCACGGTATTGGCCTTGCAGGGTGGAACAGTCTCTGCGGCGCGGGCAGGCTGCAGGGCTAGCAGCAGCAAAACAAAAAGCAGCAGAATCAAAGGCAGCAGATGGGGTAAGGATATGCGCATGATAGTTGTCTTCGTTGTCTCAGTCGTCATCAGGTTATCCGCCTCCCATTCTGACGATTGCGACCATCGCAATCAGCAGCGACCATCCCAGTACCAGTCCAAGAACCATCAGGTTCTTGGTACGCTTCTTTTTATGTAATTCATCAAGCGGCATCGATCATCAAAGCCAAAAACAGTGCAAACAGATAAAAGACCGAATAGCCAAACATTAGCCGCGCGCTTTTGTGAGTTTGATCTTGCAAAACGCGCAGTGCAGTAAAAACGAAGAAACTGCTTAGGATCAAAGCACTGATACCATACATCCAGCCAGTCATGCCCAGCATAAACGGCGCCAGAGTGACAGGCAAGAGCAGCAGCGTGTAGAGTAACATTTGCTTCTTGGTCGCCGCTTCCCCTGCCACGACTGGCAGCATCGGTACACCGGCTTTACGATAATCTTCGCAGGCAAACAGCGACAGCGCCCAGAAATGGGGCGGCGTCCATAAAAAGATGATGGCAAACAGCAATAGCGGCATCAGGGTCACATCGCCAGTAATGCAGGCCCAGCCGATCATGGGGGGAAAGGCCCCGGCAGCTCCGCCAATCACTATATTTTGCGGGGTGCTGCGTTTGAGCCACATGGTGTAGATCACGGCATAAAAGAAGGTGGCAAAGGCCAGAATTCCGGCGGCGACCCAGTTCAGTGCCACGCCCATGGTTAAAACTGCCGCAACGGTCATAAACAGGGCAAAGGTCAAGGCCTCGCTGGGTTCAACCCGGCCTGCCGGTACTGGACGGTTTTTGGTGCGTTTCATCACCAGATCAATATCGCGGTCATACCACATATTAATCGCACCAGCTGCCCCGGCACCCAAAGCAAGTGTAATTATGGAAATAAATATCAGGAAGGGGTGCGTTTCGCTAAACCCGGGGGCAACCCACATCCCGGCAAACCCGCTGAAAACCACCAGACTCATGACCCGGGGTTTAAGCAAGGCCCAAAAATCGCTGACCCGGCTTTCACGGGCCGGCAGCGGCGGATTCTCGACATCATAAACAGGACTGAAATCGGTCATGGGCGATGTTGTAGTGGATTCCTAGCCTGTGTGCAAACGAATCGCAAAGTTTTGACAAATGCCATGATTATGCTAAGAGTCTTTTCATAAGTAATAACAAATTATACAGGGAATATCAGGAATGTCCGACGTCCGTAGCATTACAGACAGATTCTTTTTTGGCGCCACCGGCATGGATCCGGACCGTGTGACAGATATTGTCACCAGCACTTTGCGCCGTGCCGATGGTGGAGAGCTGTTCCTTCAGCGCAGCATGAGCAAGTCAGCCTCATTCGGGGATGGCCGCTTGCAAAGCGCAGGTGAGTCCCTCGATCAGGGTTTTGGTTTCCGATTTATCTCCGGCGAATCAGTCGGGTATGCACATTCACAGGATTTAAGTGAAAGAACTATTCGTTCTTTGGGGAGTTCAACCAAAGAAATACGCAAGCATGCCGACACCACACTGGGATTTATGACCCTCCCCTCAGGGGTGACTGTGCCGCGGCTTTATGCAATCGATAATCCGCTACTGGATATTTCCGATGCCGACAGGATCAAAATCCTTGAGGACGTCAACGCCCGCGCCCGATCCGCCGATCCGCGGATTATTCAGGTGACGGCTGGCGTATCTACAGGCTGGAATGTGATTACGATCATTCGTAAGGACGGAGAGCGTTTTGACGATGTCAGGCCGATGAGCCAGCTTTATGTTGAAGTTGTGGCCGAAGAAGCGGGGCGCAAGAAAAAAGGCATGTCGATCCTGAGCGGGCGCATGAGTCTGAGCGACGTTTTCACACACAATTCATGGCAGGGGGCGGTCGATAATGCGGTCAGGAAGGCAATCGTCAACCTTGGGGCTATTCCGGCGCCTGCCGGTGAAATGCCGGTGGTGTTGGCAAATGGCTGGGCTGCAGTGATGCTGCATGAGTCAGTAGGGCATGGCCTTGAGGGTGATGCTGCCCGCAAGAATGCTTCGGTTTACGCTAACAAAATCGGCGAGCGCGTTGCCTCGAAAGGGGTCACGATCATCGATCAGGGTAATATTCCCGGTGCCCGCGGTTCTCTTCACTTCGATGATGAAGGCAATCCTACAAAGAAGAATATCCTGATTGAGGATGGTATCTTGCAAGGCTATATGCAGGATAGCATCAATGCTCGCCTGATGGGCGTGGCCCCCACGGGCAATGGCCGCCGCGAGAGCTATCAGCATGCGCCGATTCCACGTATGACGACGACCTATATGGCGGCTGGCGAGTATACTCCGGAAGAAATTATTGCGTCTGTTGATCGCGGTATTTATGCCGTTGATTTTGCGGGTGGACAGGTCGATACGGTTTCGGGTTCCTACGTGTTTGCCCCAACGGAAGCTTATCTGATTGAAAACGGTAAAATCGTGGCGCCTGTTGAAAATGCGATTCTTACCGGTAATGGTCCACGTTCCATGCAGATGGTCGATATGGTCGGTAATGATCTTGAACTCAGTCTGACGGGTAGCTGTGGCAAGGACGGGCAGAGCGTATCTGTTGGTGTTGGTCAACCTACCGTTAAGATGCGCGGCATCAAGGTCGGCGGCACGCAGCCTTCCTAAGGCTAAAACATAAAAACTAATTACGATAGACAGGATATATGAGATGGCGACAAAAGAATTAGAATCGATCAGGGCTACATTGGCAAATGCGCTTGATCTGATGAAGGCACAAGGGGCTGAATATGCCGAAGCTCAATTCTCCACGGCGGTGGATCGTGGTGTTAACGTGCGGCTTGGCAAGGTAGAGGGGATTGAAACATCGAAATCAATGGAAATTGGTCTGGGTATGCGTATCGGCGATCGTTCGCAATCTGTTCAGATCAGTTCGCGTAGCGTGCAGGATTTATCGGAAGCTGTAGCGAAGCTGGCGTTGTCTTTGAAGCTCAAGCCGGAAAATTCTTATAATCGCCCTGCTGATATGGCCCTGCTTTCAAAGGTCAGGCATAACCGCTCCCTTGATCTGGTGGATCGTAGCAAATTATCGATTGATGCCATGGCCGACCAGGCAAAACAGGCCGAGGCCGTTGCCTTGTCAGTATCGGGTGTTGCCAATTCTGATGGGGCGTCCTCAGGTTATGGTCGTTATCTGAGTGTGGGCGTTGATTCACGAGGTGTTGAGTTTATCAGCGAAAGAACATCACGCTCCTTGAGTGTTTCTGTGATTGCCAAGGATGGTGAAGAACAGCAAGTGGGTGGAGAGTGGACGTCCGCGACTTATGCCAGTGATCTGCTTCTTCCTGATGCGGTTGGCCGCGCTGCTGGCCTGGAGGCAGTGCGTGCACTCAATGCCGGCTCTGCACCGGTGCAAGGAAAATACCCTGTCGTGTTCCATCCTGATATTGGGGCTTCGTTGCTGGGACATTTTTCTGGGGCCATCAACGGTAAAGCCATTCGAGAAAAAAGCTCATTTCTGACCGATGCGATGGGACAGAGGGTTTTTGCCCCCGGTATTTCTGTTTGCGACGATCCGCATCTGAAACGTGGCATGAAATCCAGTCGTTTCTCTGGTGAAGGACTGCCCACTGAGTATCTTGTTCTGGTAGAAAACGGAGTTTTGAAATCATGGTTGATGGCGCTTGAGAGTGCCCGTCGGCTGGGTCTTGAAAATGTACCGCAGATACGGGGTGCCACCAACTTAACGATTGAACCGGGTGTTCTGACACCAGACCAGCTGATCTCTGATATTCAGGATGGGTTGTATGTGACCAGCCTGATGGGGCAAGGTGTTGATACCGTCAGCGGCAGCTACAGCCGCGCGGCCAAGGGATTCTGGATCAAAAACGGGGCCATCGATTTTTCTCACCCCGTCGATAATGTTTCAGTGTCTTCTAATCTCAAGGACATGTTCCTCAATATGTCTGTTGCTAATGATTTACGTCGACTGCGCAGCAGTAAGGCTGTGCCGACTTTGCGGGTTGAAGGTATGAGCATCGCCTAGGTATAAATGTAATCAGAAAATAAAAAACCCCGCCAACCGGCGGGGTTTTTATTGTGCCGGTGATCAATTCATCTTCGGCTGAATTTCAAACTGGTGGAACGGCGGGGGTGAAGACACTGTCCATTCCAACGTCATCACTTGCGGTTCGACATCCCAGTAATTGTCTCCGACCTTGCGTCCGAAGAACAGCGTGTAGAACACGATGAACACAAACAGGACGGTACTGGCCCCGGCGAGATAGGCACCGTAGGACGAAATCTCGTTCCAGCCAGCCATGGCATCCGGGTAATCCGGGTAACGGCGCGGCATCCCGGCCAAACCGAGGAAGTGCTGCGGGAAGAAGATTAGGTTGACGCCGATAAAAGTCATGAAGAAGTGCAGTTTGCCGAGAAACTCAGGATACTGACGGCCTGACATTTTACCGATCCAGTAATAGAACCCGGCGAACAGGGCAAACACAGCCCCGAGCGAGAGCACATAATGGAAGTGGGCTACCACATAGTAGGTATCGTGGAGCGCGATATCCATCCCGGCATTGGCCAGCACCACGCCAGTGACACCGCCGATGGTGAACAGGAAGATAAAGCCGATCGCCCACAGCATCGGGGTAGTAAAGCGGATTGAGCCGCCCCACATCGTTGCCACCCAGGAGAAGATCTTAACCCCTGTCGGTACCGCAATGATCAGGGTCGCGGCGGTGAAGTAGGCGCGGGTGTCAACATCCATACCTACTGTGAACATATGGTGAGCCCAGACCACAAAGCCGACTACACCAATCGCCACCATCGCGTAAGCCATGCCGAGATAGCCAAACACAGGTTTACGCGAAAATGTGGCGATGATCTGACTGACGATACCGAAGGCCGGCAGAATCATGATGTAAACTTCCGGGTGACCGAAGAACCAGAACAAATGCTGGTACAAGATCGGGTCGCCACCTTTTTCCGGATTAAAGAAGCCCGTGCCGAAGTTACGGTCGGTCAGCAGCATGGTGATGGCACCGCCCAGAACCGGCAGCGAGAGCACCAACAAGAAGGCCGTGACCAGCATGCCCCAGACAAACAGCGGCATTTTGTGCAGGGTCATGCCCGGTGCGCGCATGTTAAAAATGGTGGCGATAAAGTTGGCCGCCCCCAAAATTGAACTGGCACCTGCGAGGTGCAGAGAGAAGATAGCCAGATCAACCGAAGCGCCGGGGTGGCCGGCGATGCTCGAAAGCGGCGGGTAGACTGTCCAGCCGGTACCGGCACCACTGCCTACCAGAGCAGATGTGACAAGCAGCAAGAAAGCCGCCACTGTTAGCCAGAAAGAAATATTATTGAGGCGCGGGAAAGCCATATCCGGGGCACCGATCATCAGTGGCACGAACCAATTGCCAAAACCACCGATCAGGCCGGGCATAACGACAAAGAACACCATAATCAGGCCGTGGGCAGTGATCCAGACGTTCCATTGCTGGCCGTCAGTAATGAAATCAAGGCCCGGGCTTTGCAACTCGGCGCGCATCATCATCGAGAACGCGCCGCCGATCAGGCCGGCGACAATCGAGAAGATGATATAGAGGGTACCGATGTCTTTATGGTTGGTAGACATAAACCAGCGAGCAAAGAAGCCAGGCTTGTGGTCGTGGTGATCATCGTGATGGGTATGATCTGCGGCATGTGCAACGTTCATAGACTTACTATCCTCTTTAACTAAAGCTTATTCAGAGACGGCAGCGCTACGGCCGCGTTGTTCCAGAAAGGCGTCATAGGATGTGGTGCCGGTTTTGGCAGCTTCAATCCAGGCGCTGAAATCATCCTTGGGCACGACCCGGACTTCAATCGGCATAAAGGCATGATCTTTTCCGCATAATTCCGAGCATTGGCCGTAATAGGTGCCGGTTTTGGTAACCCGGGTCCATGTTTCATTGAGGCGGCCGGGAACTGCGTCAACCTTGATACCAAAAGCCGGTACGGTGAAGCTATGCAGCACATCGCTGGCCGTGACGATAAATTGAACTGTGGTATCAACCGGAATCACCATCTGGTTATCCGCAGACAATAGGCGTTGCTGGCCTTTGGCAGGGTCAATATCCTTGTCGGGGATCATGACCGAGAGATAGCTCAGTCCCTCATGATCCGGGTATTCGAATGTCCAGTTCCACTGATTGCCGGTGACTTTGACCACCAGCTCCGGATTTTCGACCCGGTCGGTAAAATAAAGCAGTTTGAGCGAGGGAACGGCAACAATAATCAGGATCAGTACCGGTACTACTGTCCAAACCACTTCAAGTGGAACATTGTGGGTGGTGGCGGAAGGAGTCGGGTTAGCGCCAGCTCTGAAACGTACCATCACATACAGCAATAACAACGTGACAAAGGCAGTGATGCCGGAAATAATCCAGAGCATCATGTTATGAAAATCATGAATCCGTTCAGCAACCGGGCTGACCGCTTCCTGGAACCCCATCTGGTAGGCGTCAGCCCCTGCGGTGGCGAAAACCGGACCAGTGAAAAGCGTAATGCCAGCGGCTACAGCAGCCAGAACGAGCCAGAGATATTTTTTTTGCATGGTTATCAGTATCGCGAACGTTGGAACTTGTACAAATGGCCATGTGTAGGCCTTATTTTCAGCCCCTTGATACACCTAAAAACCTAATTTGCGCAAGGGGGTAGGACTCAGCTCAGGGGAGGGCTGTGCAGCTTTTTAGGGCATTACATATATAGGCGTGCCGCCCCCAGCATAAACAAGGCAGCGGTTTCACTGCGGAAGATATCGGACCCGAGAGAAATGGGTCTTAAAAACGGCAGATCTGCAGGGTATTCGCGCTCTTCGGCGCTAAATCCCCCTTCAGGCCCGACCAAGAAGGCCAGTGGCCCAGATTCTGGTAAATAATTACGCAAGGCCGGGGCGTCTGCCCGTTCCAGCGCCAGCAGCAGGGGGATGCCGTGTGGCCACTGGCCAAGGCAGGCTTTCAGATCGCGCATCCCGTGCAGCTGCGGTAGGTCAAGGCGCTCGCATTGTTCGGCGGCTTCTCTGATCTGGGCGGTTAGCCGCTCCGGATTGATCTGGCGGATCTCAGTGTGGTGGGTGAGGACGGGGTGCAGGTCAGTCACCCCCAGTTCGACAGCTTTTTCAATCAGCCAGTCCATACGTGCTTTCTTGATCGGGGCAAAGAGCAAATGCACGGCCCGTCGTGGGGCAGGCTGTGACTTGAGGCAAGCAACCAGTGCGACCTGTGCTTGCTTTTTATCAAGCGTTTGCAGGCACCCCTGCCACTCTCCATCCTGACCATTAAACAGACGGACATGATCGCCGGGGGCTAGACGCATGACATGCTTGAGGTAATGGGCATGCTCAGGTCCGAGTACCACAGATTTTTCGGCTGCCAGCGGCGTGACAAGATAGAGGCGCGGGGCGCGGTGCAGGGCAGAATTATTCATGGGCAGGAGCTTCAGAGGCAAGGTGGCAGATATTATGATCACAGACCAGATGTGTACCCTTTGTCAGCAAGGGCTTGATAATTTCCCATCCAGCCACAGGTCGCCCCTTTTCATCAGCTATTAGCAGCGAGGCATCGGCCATATGTGTTGTATAAGGGGGTTTTTCCTCTCCGGCTACGACCAGCCAGACCTGCCCGGCTTCATAACGGAGTGCGCAACTTCCCTCGTGCGATTCAACTTTAACCGTGTCACCGTCCTGCAGGGCGCCTTTGATGGCCAATTGTACCGTGAATGTGGCCTCCGTGTTGCCCGTGCCTGTCTCATTGACGGCATCCATAACACTGCCGATAAAAACGGTGTGGTAATCCGCCATTCTGTCGACCAACGGGCGTTCGTCGGGCTTAAAGCGGCAGGCTTGTGCCGGCCCTGTCAGAAAAAACAGAGCAGTGAGGATCAAAGCAGCTTTATAGAGAGGGTGCATCTGGCTATGCTTTCGTTGGGGCGGGCAGTCGCCTGCCGATGAAAGGCCTATTATGACCCATACCGATATTGACCGCAAAGGCTGGATTTCATATTTGCCCGGGCGCGTTCAGCCCTATGCCCTGCTGATGCGGCTTGATCGCCCGATTGGCACATGGCTTTTGCTGTTGCCGGGGTGGTGGGCGGTGGTGCTGGCCGCAGGCGGGTTTACGAAAATGAACGCGACCGATATTGGGCTCTTCCTGCTGTTTGGCGTGGGTGCAGTGATTATGCGCGGGGCGGGCTGCATTATTAATGACCTGTGGGACCGTGACTTTGATTGCGCGGTAGAACGCACGCGTACCAGGCCGCTGGCCTCGGGGGTGGTGAGCACCCAGGCAGCCCTTATACTGCTAACGGTTTTGTTGTTGCTCGGGCTGATGATTTTATTGCAGATGGGGCTGGTGGCGATTTTCCTCGGTATTCTGACCTTACCTTTGATCATCACTTACCCGCTGATGAAACGGGTGACCTGGTGGCCGCAATTTTTCTTGGGAATCACTTTTAATGCTGGGGCCCTGATTGGCTGGGCGGCGGTAACGGGCGCGGTTGGCCTACCTGCTTTACTGATATATGCAGGGGGGATTTTTTGGACATTGGGCTATGACACCATTTATGCCCATCAAGACAAGGATGATGATGCGTTGATCGGGGTGAAATCAACGGCGCGTCGTCTTGGCAGCGCGAGTAAAAAATGGGTCATTGGTTTTTATGCTGCGGCCCTGTTCTTGATTGCGTGGGGCTACGTGCTGGCTGGGGCTGGGTGGTCACTATTATTTTTCGGGTTAGCGGCTTTCCAGCTAGCATGGCAATGTCGCCGCTGGCAGAGTGATGATCCTGCCAGCTCGCTCGCGACGTTTCGTTCCAATCGCGATTTTGGTCTGATATTGTTGCTGGCTGCGGGATGGTAGAGGGTTAGTTCTCGACCAATCCCCGCAGTCTTTGTTCGGCCACGATCAGCATTGAAATGTCCGGTACCGGGGTCTTACCGATATCTGCCAGTATCTGTTCGATCGCCCCGATTTCATTGTGACGGATTTCGCGCCAGCGTTGCAACAGGCTGCCTTTGTGGCCTTTGCCTTTGAGGTCTTTCAGGACACGGATAGTAATGGCGGTTTGCACATCATAAAGCCGGTCGACCACATTGCCGATCACCTCGGCGGCCCAGCGGTCATCCGAGCGCAAGGCCCGGGCGACGGCCCGCATCGGGCTGATGCGGAAGTACTCGCCTACTTCAAAATAGGTTGTGGCCGTTGGGACGATATCGGTTTTTGACTCGCTACTGATCCGAATGACGTCACAGGCCGCGCCCAACATCGGAATTGTGGCGATCCGGCGTGCCATATTTTTGGGCAGACCGTCAGCAATCAGCTCTGCCGTACGCGCATCAACGAGCTGACGGCGGCTCGGGGTCATGACATCTTCAATCCGGTCACTATATTCAGCAATTCCTATACCAAAGGCGCTGTCGCGTTTGATATCGGGTTTGCGACCCAGACGGGTCAGAAACCACAATGTTTCCCGCTCGGCAGTGCGGCTGATTTCGCGCAGAGCGGCCAGTTGCACGGTACCCCGTACTTTACCGTCCAACGCCTCGATATCTTGCCATAAACTCTGCAGGCCAAAGGCGTTAACGACGATGATCCAGGCTCGTGCTACATCCGCGCTCGAAGCTCCGGTCTTATCCATCGTACTGCGAACGAAAGTCGGACCCATACGGTTGATCAATTGGAAAGACAGGTTGGTCGCGATGATTTCACGATGCAAGCGGTGCCGGAGAATTTCCGCGCGATAGGGCTTTTGCAGAGGAACCGGGAAGTAACGCACCAGCCAGTCCTGCATATCCTCGTGGTCGGGAATGTCGGTTGCCATCAAATCACGGGTAAACTGGATTTTGGCATAAGCCTGCAGCAGGCTAAGTTCGGGTCGGGTCAGTCCTTTGCCGTCTTTCTGCCGGGTTAGCAGGTCTTCGTCGCTGGGCAGGCCGTCGAGTTTACGGTCGAGATCGGCACTACGTTCGAGATCATGCATAAAGCCGATATGCGCGGCGACCTGATCAGGGGCCTGCAATTCCATCAGGCTTAAGCCTTGCGTTTGCTGATAGTTGTGGCGCAAGACGAGGTTTGCGACTTCCTCGGTCATGCTTGCCAGTAACTTGTTACGCTTGGCCGTATCCATGTTGTGTTTGCCGTTTGTCATGATGTCAGTCATCAGGATCTTGATGTTGACTTCATGGTCAGACGAATCGACCCCGCCAGAATTATCAATAAAATCGGCATTGAGGCGAACGCCTTGCAAGCCTAGTTCAACCCGGGCCAGCTGGGTCAGGGCGAGGTTGGCACCCTCGCCGATGACGCTGGCACGAATATCACCAGCATTGACGCGCAAGGCATCATTACTTTTGTCACCAACATCAGCTTGAGTTTCATTCGACGCCTTGATATAGGTGCCGATCCCGCCGAACCATAGCAAATCAACCTGCTTTTTCAGCATCGCTTGAATTAGTTCCGGTGGTGAGACTTTGTCCTTGTCGATGTTATAAAGTTTGCGGATTTCCGGGGTTAGCGCCAGACTCTTTTCTGTGCGGCTGAAAATGCGTCCGCCTTTCGAGAGTTTTTGAGTCTCATAACCATCCCAGCCTTTAACATCGCGGAACAGGCGTTCGCGTTCTTTGAAGCTGCTGGCTGCATCAGGGGTCGGATCGATGAAGATGTGGGCGTGGTTGAAGGCTCCAATCAGCTGGATATGTGGTGAGAGCAACATGCCGTTGCCGAAGACATCACCACCCATATCGCCCACACCGATAACGGTGAAAGGTTCTGTCTGGATATCCTTGCCCATTTCGCGGAAATGGCGTTTAACCGATTCCCATGCGCCACGGGCAGTAATGCCCATTTTCTTGTGGTCGTAACCGGCGGAGCCCCCCGAGGCAAAGGCATCACCTAGCCAGTGGCCATATTCGAGCGAAAGCTTGTTGGCGGTATCGGAAAAGGTAGCCGTGCCCTTGTCGGCGGCCACGACCAGATAAGGGTCATCGTGATCGCGACGGACAACGTCCCTCGGCGGTACGATTTTGCCGCCTTTGTTATTGTCGGTAATGTCGAGCAGGCCGCGAATAAATATTTTGTAGCATTCAGTGCCTTCCTGCAGATAGGCGGCACGACCTCCTTCTTTGGGGGGTTGTTTGACAACAAACCCGCCCTTGGCCCCCATTGGAACGATGACCGAATTTTTGACCTGTTGAGTTTTCATCAGGCCTAATACTTCAGTGCGGAAATCCTCATGACGATCGGACCAGCGGATGCCGCCCCGTGAAATCCAGTCGCTGCGTAAATGCACGCCCTCGACTCGGGGCGAGTAGACAAAGATTTCACGGAAAGGCTTTGGCTCGGGCAGGTCGGCGATCTGGCTGCTGTCTAGTTTGAAAGATAGCCATGTTTTTGGTAAGCCCTGATCATCACGTTGCCAGAAATTGGTACGCAAGGTTGCCTGCACCAGTCCGCTGATGCTGCGCAGGATGCGATCTTCGTCGAGTGACTCGACATGTTGTAACGCATCCTCAATGGCAGCAGTGATCGATTTAACTTTGGTCGTGCTGTCTTTTTGTTTGGCAGGGTCGAAATAGGCCTTGAACAGATCAATGATCAGGCGGCTGATGAAAGGATGTTTGGTCAATGCCGTTTCGAGGTAGAATTTACCAAAGGGATTGGCGGTCTGGCGTAGGTAACGCACATAGGCGCGCATCACGGTGATATCGCGCCAGTCGAGAGCGGCAGTCAGAACCAGCTGGTTGAGGCTGTCGTTCTCCATTTCCCCATACCAGATACGGCTGAAACAATCTTCGAATTTGGCTTTGGTTTCGATCGATTTTTTATCAAAGGTCGGGGCATGGCCATTTTTCATCTCGAGATGAAAATCATGAATCCATACAGAATCAGCGCTGTCCTTCGGTCTGATCTCGAAGGGGCGTTCTGAAAATGTGCGCAGGCCCATATTTTCCAGTAATGGCAGAACTTCTGACAGAGTGACAGGTAAGCGCTTGTGATAGATTTTCAGTCTCACCTGTTGCGGGATGCAGGTGTAGTCTTTGTAGAGATCAAGGGTGAAGCGTGAACCTGCGAGGGCATCTTCGATTTTGGTAATATCGTGGACGGTTTGTTTGGCAAGGTAGGTTTCCTGATAACCGATGGGGAACGCCTGCCCAAAACGATCGACGATAGCGCTGATGGTTTGGTCGTCCTCGATTTTGACCTGCAGGGCTTGCGTTAATTTTTCGCTCCACTGGCGACCGGCTTCTTGCAATTTCGCTTCGATGGCGGCGGTTTTGTAATCAATCAGGCTATCGGGGCCGATATTGATCGTGAACATCACCCGTGCCAGCGGCGAGTCGTCAAGCGAGGCGTAAAAACTGCCACAACTGCCGCGAAATTCCTGTTCGAGGATGCGTTGGAATTGCATGCGGATGCGCGTATCGTAGCGGTCGCGCGGCACATAAACCAGACACGATATGAAGCGATTGAAAATATCTTTGCGGGTATAAAGCGCTATGCGCTGCCGTTCTTGCAGCAGCAGAATGCTTTTGGCGGTTTTCAGCAGGCGTGGCAGCTTGATCTGGAACAACTCATCGCGCGGATATTTTTCAAGGATATGGCGCAGGGCTTTGTTGTCATGTGATCCGGCTTTAAATCCTGATTGTTCGATAACCACAGCGGCCTTGTGGCGCAAATAGGGGATATCGTCGATACTGCGCGAATAGGTAACCGAAGTAAAAAGCCCGATAAACAAGAGCGCGCCTGTGATATTGCCATTCTTGTCGAATTGCCGTACGGCTACGGCGTCCACCGGAACGGCACGATGTACGGTTGAGCGTTTTCCCAGTTTGGTGACGATCAGCGGTGCGAGATCACTGTCCGCCAGCAGCAAATCCACCGGCAGACCGTCACTGCCGCCGTCATTCAAATAGGCAGGGTTAATATCGTCGCGCAGCAAGCCCTTGCCGGAGCCTTCTATCGCCACAGTTTTGCCGCGGGCGAACTTATAGCTGCGGCAACCGAGCAGTGTAAAGTTGTCGTTGTACAGATAATCTAGAAACGCGGTGAATTCCTCGGGATCGTTCTCTGGCCATGAGGGCGGTGCCAGCCGTAAGGCGGGCTGACAGGATTTGAGCAATTCGCGAATTTCACGCCAGTCACTGGTGGCCAGCCGCACATCACGCAGGACCCGTTCAAGATCGGCCTTAAGTGCGGCCATCATCGGCGCGGTCAGGACACTGTCGAGCTCGATATGCATATGTGATTCCGAACCTTTGGCACCTTGTAATATTGGATGTAGTAGCAAGGTAATGATCAGGCCGTGGCGGGCAATTTCTGCCGCGACTGAGTCGACCAGAAAAGCCATGTCATCGTTGACAATATCGATGGTGGTTTTACTGCGCTGGCCGCTGCCGCTGGTGATGATTTTCACTAGGGCCTTGCCTGATTTGCGGCTGGCGGAAAGTTCTTCATGCAATTGCGCGATATCGCGGCGTTCGCCCTCTGAGCGGCGATTGCGGTCTTCGGCTGCGATGTTGCTAAAGAAATCGCGAGCGATGTTTGGGGATACAGAATTTTTTTTGACAGCGGTACTGGCGGTTTTCGGCATGATGACCTTGCGGAAAAAGTGGACAAAACTGGATGTCCCCTTGTTGTTACGCAGAGACCCTTTTATGGGTGGGAATAAAGCCCAAACCCCGTAAGGAAACAAGTGTGAACCATGTGTGGACGCTATGCAATTTTTGCTGCACCGCATCGACTTATAGAACTCTTCGGATCGGAAAGCATTCCGAATTTTCCAGCGCGTTATAATGCTGCACCGCTGCAAGACTTGCCGATTATTGTAAAGAATCGAATTGGGATAGCGCGTTGGGGTTTATTGCCACCTTGGGCAACGGAGGATGACAAGGGTTTATGCGCCAAAATGATCAACGCCCGCAGTGAAACCGTGATGGAAAAGCCGGCCTTCCGCGAAAGCTGGGGGCGCGGGCGCCGCTGTCTGGTGCCGGTGAACGGGTTTTATGAGTGGCAGGGTGAGGGTGATCACAAACAGGCTTATTATATTCATCACGAACGGCATGACGTGATAGCGCTGGCCGGATTATGGGCAAAGCAGGCTGGTCTGCTGACGTTCACCATTTTGACCAAAGAGGCTGACGGGCTGATCAAGTCAATACACCACCGCATGCCGGTGATTTTAACGCCAGCGCAGGCGCAGGACTGGTTCTTGGCTGATGAATCGCAGGCGCGGACAATGATTGCACAGGCACAAGGGGTCGATATGAGGGCGCGTGCTGTTGGCCGCGAGGTTGGCAAGGTGGTGCATGATCATCAGGGGTTGCTGCAGGAGGTGCCTAAGACTGCCAGTCCATCAAGGCTTTTATGATCGCCAGTGGCAAAAGGCCGTAATGTGCTACCAGATAGATTTTAAACAGCATCTTGCGCAGGAACAGACCGCTGGCCACGATCAGCCCGCCATAGATTAACAAAGCCAGACCGGCGCTATTGAACAGGGTTGCCGTGGCCAGATCAGGGGTTTCGGTGGTCCCGGAAAAGAAGGGTCGTACCAGCAGTAGTCCAATACCGATTCCAGCGTAAATGACGGCGTTACGCATGATGCGGTTGAATTTTTTTTGCTCCCGTTCTTCCCGGGCGGCGGGGTCTTCCCATAGGGCCATGGCGGCAATTTTCCTTTTAAGTCATTGTTATTTATAATATTTCACAAATAACTTGTCATAAGTAAAAAACAGGTATTACATGAGCTATTCTATTCGTGAAGTACAATAACGGCAAGGTGAGGTAATGATGGACAACAAACACGGTAAAAAGCCATCCCATGAAGATACGGGCCATGTAGGGAATCAAGGGACATTGCGTCAGGTTTTTTGTGACGGCGGCCTCGAGTCCCCGGCACAGCAGCGCGCTACGGAGGAATGTCAGTATCCCCGGCAGCCGCGGCCGCAGCCACATGAGGCTTTCGAACCATACGGCCTTAATTAAGGGAACTCTCTAGCGTGCTGTCCAGCCGCCATCCACCGGCAAGGCAGTGCCGGTGATATTGGAGGCGGCGTCGCTGCACAAGAAAACAGCCAGCGCACCGAGTTGTTCGATTTCGACGAATTTCTTGGTGGGCTGCGGCTGCATCATGATTTTCTCTACCACTTCGGCTTCGGAGATGCCGTGATGTTTGGCCTGATCACGGATCTGGTTTTGCACCAGCGGCGTGTTGACATAGCCCGGGCAGATCGCGTTACAGGTAATGTTATCGGTGGCGGTTTCCAGCGCCACTGTCTTGGTCATCCCGACAACCCCGTGTTTGGCCGCGATATAAGCGCTTTTATACGGTGAGGCCACCAGCCCATGGGCCGAGGCAATATTAATCACCCGGCCCCATCCTTTTTGTTTCATCTCCGGCAGGCAGGCTTTCGTCGTATGAAAGGCCGAGGTCATGTTGATGGCGATAATTGCGTCCCATTTTTCCTCAGGGAACTCGTCAATCGGGCTGACAAACTGGATGCCGGCATTATTGACCAGAATGTCAACCGCCCCGAACAGCGCGACCGATTTTTTGCACATATCCCGGATTTGTTCAGGCTTGGTCATGTCGGCACCGTGGTAGAGGGCCTTGATCTTGTGGGTGGCCTCGATCTGCAAACGCAGGGCCTCGATTTCCTTGGCATCGCCCAGACCATTCAGGACGATATTGGTACCCTGAGCGGCGAGTGCTTGCGCTATGCCAAGGCCAATACCACTGGTGGAGCCTGTAATCAGGGCGGTTTTTCCGGCAAGCATCATCACTGTCTCCCATCTGTAGAATCGATCCCTAGACTAGAGAACAGGGGCGTCTATGAAACAAGATCAAAATATTTTGCATAATAATTATCCGGGATGTAGTATGTCTGGATGCAGCAGATATCTTTGCAGCGCTATCCTGATTACGTCGCCGTCATTGATGGGCGCTACGGTTTGTCGGCTGCGCTGCAGGCGGCTAAAGAGGCCTTGTTCAACCCTGATTGCCAGTGTGCGGTGGTCGTTCGTGCCAGCCCGACCCTGGTGGCCAGCCATGCGCAGGCGGTGGCGGCATTCCGGGCCACAGGCAAGGCAATTCATGCGTATGCTCGCCTGCAAGACGATCGTTTTGTACAAGTGGGAATGGGCCGGACCCTGCTGGCTGAATTCAACCGTGAATCCTTGCTGGAATCTGTGGGGTCTGATTTTGCCCAGTTTCTAACGATCGTGCCCGATGTTTTTCCCGGCCTGCGGCAGATGGAAATGCGTGCTCATGATTATCAGAATGTGCAGCCTCATCTTGATTTCGGCAGAATCGCGCCAGCGGGATTGCTAGGCGGGGTCACCGTTACAATGGCGGTGAAAGGGGGTGGCACGGTGGTTACGCCTCTTCAGCGCGATCAATTACTGCGGGCTTGGCATGAGGATCTGGAGCAGGTGACATGGCAGTTGCGTTCCGGCTTGACGATAGATCCTGCACAGGACTGGGCAGTCGCCGATGGTGATATCTGTTTGATGCGGTCTAGTGAATGGCCGGAGAGCCATCTGCCGACCCTGCACCGCTCCCCAGCACGTTCTCAGCAGGGTCAGGCGGCTGAACGGGTGGTGGCGGTCTTTTTACCCTGATTAAGTCTGTCTCATTGACTGGTGTGTTATGGCATGCTGCGCTGAACAATCCTGAATGATTGATCTTTGCCCCTCTATTTCCTACCCTTGGGCGACATAATTCATAAAGGGGAGACTGCCATGGCCGATCTGTTCGAAAATCCGCTGGGAACCGACGGGTTTGAATTCGTTGAATATACCGGGGAACCTGACAAGCTCGATCAGCTCTTCCGTGATTTCGGCTTTACCCCCGTGGCCAAACACAAAAAGCGTGATGTCGTTCTCTACCGTCAGGGGGGTGTTAATTTTTTGCTCAACCGCGAGACGTCGGGTCAGGCGGCGGCCTTTCAGAAAATCCATACTTCAGGTGCCAGCGCCATGGGCTTTCGTGTCAAAGACGCGCCGAAGGCCTATCAGGATGCCTTGAAGCGTGGAGCCGAGGATGCAGGCAATCACGGTGGTTCGATGGGGCCAGCGGTTCCGGCGATCAAGGGTATTGGCGGCTGTTTGATTTACTTTGTCGATGGCCCTGAAAAATATATGAGCGATTTTGAGCCGCTGCCTGGGGTCGATCAAAACCCCAAGGGTGTTGGCTTTACCTATATTGATCATCTGACCCATAACTTGCACCGGGGCAATATGGATGTCTGGGGCAAGTTTTATGAAGATATTTTCAATTTCCGTGAAATTCGCTACTTTGACATTGAAGGTAAGCTCACCGGGTTGAAATCACGGGCGATGACGTCTCCCTGTGGCAAGATTCGTATTCCGCTCAATGAATCGTCCGATGACAAATCGCAGATCGCCGAATTTCTTAAGCGTTACAATGGCGAGGGTATCCAGCATATCGCATTGGGTACGAATGATATCTACAAAACGGTGGAGATGATGGCGGCGCAGGGTGTGCCGTTCCAAAAGACACCAGATACTTATTATGAATTGCTGGACAAACGCGTTCCCGGTCATGGTGAAGATGTTGACCGGCTTAAATCACTGCAGATCTTGATGGACGGTGCACCGACCGAGGGGCAGGGCTTGTTACTGCAGATTTTCACCAAGGATGCTATCGGGCCGATTTTTTTCGAAATCATCCAGCGTAAGGGCAATGAGGGGTTTGGCGAGGGTAATTTCAAGGCTCTATTCGAATCGATTGAGCTTGACCAGATCCGTCGCGGGGTCTTGAAAGATGAGAAGGTGAGCGCCTAAGGGTTATGAAGCTAGCTTCCTTAAAAGCCGGGCGTGATGGCCAGTTGGTTGTGGTGAGTGACGATCTTTCCGCATGTGTTTTGGCGCCGGCACCCTATGAGACGATGCAGCGCGCCCTTGATGAATGGCATGAATCATCCCATGTGTTTCAGCATATTGCTGACCAATTGAACGAGGGTCGTGCTCATCAGGTTCGCCCATTCATACAGGCGCAGTGCGCGTCGCCGCTGCCGCGGGCCTACCAGATCGCCGATGGCAGCGCCTATCTCCATCATGTCGAGCTGGTGCGCAAGGCGCGCGGTGCTGAAATGCCACCTGAATTTTTGCATGATCCGCTGATGTATCAGGCAGTGTCTGACACTATCCTCGGGCCGCGTGATCCGATCCCGGTGGGCAGTGAGGATTACGGCATTGATTTTGAAGCTGAGGTGGCGGTGATTGTTGATGACGTGCCTATGGGCATCCATCCCGATCAGGCCGGGCATCATATCAAACTCGTGATGCTGATGAATGACGTTTCTCTGCGTAACCTGATCCCGGCGGAACTGGCAAAAGGCTTTGGTTTTTTTCAGAGCAAGCCACCCAGTGCTTTTTCGCCGGTGGCGGTGACCCCGGCGGCGCTGGGGGGCGCCTGGCGTGACCATAAATTACATTTGCCGATGGTCAGTTGCCTGAATGGGCGTGAACTGGGTCGACCCAATACCGGTGTCGATATGCAATTCGATTTTGCCCGGCTGATTGCTCATGCTGCCAAAACCCGGCCGCTTGGTGCCGGAACGATTATTGGCTCTGGCACGATTTCCAACCGTAATCCGGTGGCTGGTATCAGCTGTCTTGCGGAAATTCGGATGCTGGAAAAGCGCGAGGGCGGCGAGATAAAAACTCCGTTTATGAGCTATGGCGATGTTATCCGTATTGAGGTCTGTGACGATGCTGGCCAGAGTATATTTGGGACGATTGAACAGGAAGTCGTTACAGCATGATCCAGCTCTATAGTTATTTTCGCTCTTCGACAGCCTACCGGGTGCGGATTGCCCTGCAGCTCAAAGGCCTTGCCTACGACACAATTCCAGTCAATCTGGTGAAGGGTGAGCAGAGTGCGCCCTTATATAAGGACGTCAACCCGATGGAAGCGGTACCGACACTGGTGCATGATGGCTTTACTCTGAGCCAGTCGCTGGCGATCATCGAATATCTTGATGAAATTGCGCCACAGCCCCGCCTGATTGCCGGCAATGCGCAGGAGAAGGCTTATATCCGCCAACTATCCAGCCTGATTGCCACTGATATTCATCCTTTGACGAATTTGCGGGTGCTTAAACATATTGCCGCAACTTTTGGGGCGGATGACGGGGCCAAGACCGTCTGGTACGGGCGCTGGGCCCGGCAAGGAATGTTGGCTTTTGAAGAGCTTTTGCGCCAGAACGGTCGCAGTGGCGATTACTGTCTTGGCGGTCAGGTCAGCATGGCGGATCTCTGTCTTGTGCCGCAGATGTATAATATGCGGCGCTACAAACTGCCAGTTGATGACTTACCGCTGTGCTGCCGGATTGAAGATCATTGCCTGCAGCAAGATGCTTTCCAGCGCGCCGCCCCTGAGAATCAGCCGGATGCTCCCCCCGATCTGGAACGTATCCATGGCGGGCGACCCCCTTATATCAATCCAACTCACCCCTGACCTGGAGCGTAGACATGGCTGATGGACATGCCGTACTGAATGTAACAGCCGCTGATGAGTGCATTATTGATCAGGGTTGGGAAAACTATACCCGGGAAGATCACAATACTTGGGGTACTCTGTTTAACCGCCAGATGAAGACTCTCTCCGGTCACGTCTGTGCCGAGTATCTGGAAGGATTGCGGGTCTTGGGTATTACCGCCGACAACGTCCCCGATTTTGAGGTTATGAATCGCAATTTGCGCAAGGCCACGGGCTGGGAAGTGGTGGCGGTGCCTGGGTTAATCCCGTCGCGGCCTTTCTTCGATATGCTCTCGAATCGCCAATTTCCGGCTGGTAATTTTATTCGTAAACCCGAGCAACTTGATTACCTTGAGGAGCCGGATATTTTTCACGATGTTTTTGGTCACATCCCGTTGCTGACCAATCCTGCTTATGCCGATTACATGCATGCGTATGGCTGTGCTGGCGATAATGCGATTGCCAACAAGGGTGTGAAATATCTGGCGCGACTCAATTGGTGGACGATTGAGTTTGGTCTGATTAAAAATCAGGGAGATATCAAGATTTTTGGAGCCGGAATTTGTTCTTCCTATGGTGAGTCGCGTTATGTCGCAGAAGACCCGTCAGCGCATTTCGTGCAGTTCGATCTCGAGCGCTGCATGCGTACGGGCTATTACATTGACGATTTTCAGGCGACTTACTTCGTTATTGATAGTTTTGAAGATCTGTTTACGCAGGCGGTCGAGCGCCCGTTTTTACCGCTCTACGAAAAATTTCGCAGCCTGCCACCGCTGACCCCTTTTGTGCTTGAGGAGAGCGATCAAGTCCTGCGCCGGGGTACGGGTGGGTACTGGAAAGATTTCGCCCGCACCAAAGAAAAGCTGAAATAGCCCTTCCTGGTGGTGTGATGGCACCCAAAGGCTAAGAGGCCTGCGGGCCGATCTGGCAGGCTGCTTTAATAAAAGACACGCAAGTCAGGGACACGCGACTGAATCCTTCAGTCGCGTGGGCTCAGGGCTTTACCGTCAGGTCGATAACCAGACGGTGGTGGGGGGTATCACTTTCCGGTTTTAGCGTGGCCTGATAGGCCAGCACCACCGGTTTTTTCAGAATGATCACGAGGCGGGTACCGCCTTGGCCATCGGTTTGTGCGCTCCAGCTTTCTATGGCGCTGGTGGTCGGGGCCCTGCCCTGCGCGGGAGCTGACCAGCTTGTTCCGGGCAACTCGATCACCAGCAGGTTTTCGGTGTTATCAAGATCCGTGCGATAGGTCAGGGCTGCATTGGCATCAAAAACGATCCGGGTTTTACCGCCCTCACCGCCAAAGCGCAGGGCCGAGACGGCGGTAGCACTGGCGGCCGGGGTTAGGGGGGCGACGGCTGCCGCAGGGGCAGTTGGGGGGCTTAGGGAGGCGGGCGCAGCTTCTGCCTTGTCCGACTCTTGCGGGGTTTGCTCTGGGGGAGAGGCCACAGGGGGGCTTTGCGCAGG
>JAMPXY010000022.1 GCA_023700945.1 Alphaproteobacteria bacterium
AGGCAATATTGATAATATCAGTTGCCTGATCATTGATAATCACGCTACCCAGAACCGGCCCCTGACCACCAATATCAAGATCACCGCGATAGTTGCAGATATCCAAAATACGATCGACCAGCAACCCCGCTGCCTTACCATTTTGCGGGAAAACAATAATATGCGCCTGACCGGTTTTCTTGTCAGACATATCAATACCGTCACAGGTATAAAGCGGCATCAGTGAGTCACGATACTGGATCACCATGCGACCGTCGGCATACTCAACATCGCTATAATCAGCATCTTCGAGACGGGATATGCCATCAAGCGGCACCGCACGCAAATTCTGATTACCTGCCATGAAGAGCAACAACGAGGTCTCAGCAACTTTGCTGATGGCTTCTTCTTCAGCCTTGTTCATGGACGAGCCCAATTGATCAGCAGCATCTTCCATGCCGATTACTCGCAGAATGCCCGCAGGATCAAGGATCATAATAACCTGACCATCACCCAAGATAGTGTTACCAGAGAACACGTGAAGATTTTTGAGCAAAGCACTAACTGGCTTAACCACGATTTCTTCGGTATCAAAGACGCGATCAACGATCATGCCAAAATCATAAGAACCGATTTTGGAAACAACGATATAGCGGCATTCCTCAGATACCGCATCATCTGCCGTCAGACCCAGTAACTGGGACATATTAACCAAAGGCAACAACCGGTCACGCAAACGAAAAACAGGCACATTATTAATCATCTCAATCACGGGGCCGCCGTGACTATTGACCATAACCAACTCAGATACCGAAAGCTGCGGTATGGCAAAACGTTCGCCTTTTACCCCAACAATCAGGGCCGAAACAATCGCCAGCGTCAGCGGAATTTTGATTGTAAAGACAGTGCCCAGACCTTCTTGCGAGCGCAACTCGATCGATCCGCCAATATTTTCTATATTGGTGCGGACCACATCCATGCCCACACCACGTCCCGAGACCGATGTAACTTTTTCTGCAGTAGAGAAACCAGCTTTAAAAATATACTGATAAATTGTCTGTGGCGACATCGAGGCCACATCAGCCTCACTGGCCAAGCCATTCTGGATAATTTTGGTCTTGATCTTTTCCAATGGCAGCCCGCGGCCATCATCGGCTATCTGAATAATAATATGACCACCCTCATGGCAGGCATTCAGGCGAATTTTGCCGGTGGCAGGCTTACCCGCCGCCTTACGTTCCTCAGGTGTTTCCAGTCCATGGTCTGCAGAATTACGGATCATGTGCGTCAAAGGATCCTTGATCATTTCAAGAACCTGACGATCCAGCTCAGTCTCCTGACCATGCATTTCAAGATCGATTTTTTTACCCAGCTCCTGACTGATATCACGAATAATGCGCGGCAGTTTCGACCACGCATTACCAATCGGCTGCATCCGGGTTTTCATCACGCCTTCCTGCAGCTCAGAAACGACCAAATTCAACCGTTGCAGGGGCGCGGAAAAATCGGTCTCGTTCTGCTGACGTAAAATTTGCAACAGCTGATTGCGAGTCAGAACCAGCTCACTCACCATCGTCATCAGATCCTCCAGAACTTCGACTTGTACTCGCAAGCTCTGGTTGGCAACACCATTTTCAGGTGAAGACGAAGACGCAACATTCGCCACCGCAGCATCAGGAGATCCCTGATTGTGCGTAACCGGATCGGGCTGATCCTGTACTTCAATGCTTTCAGAGGACATCACCGGTTCAGGTATCGCCTCAGGGGGGTGCGGATCGTCATTGGTGACATACACACCACCACTTTCGACCGCAAGATAGGCCGCTTCAAGGCGGCTAATCAGGTCAGCGTCACTGCCGGCAGGTTCGCTGCCCTGCCGTTCGATACCACTCAAAATCATCTTAATCGTATCAAGCGCCTCAAGAATCAAAGTCACATGTACTGGCTGAACATGCAGCTTCCCATCACGTACCAAACCTAAAATATCTTCGGATTTATGCGCCACCCGCTCAAGACGCGGCAAGCCTAGGAAGCCGCAGGTCCCTTTAATGGTATGCATCACACGAAAGATCTTGGTGACCAGATTGATATCGTCCGGATTTTGTTCCAACAGAACAATATAATTGTCGAGCTCGGCCAGACTTTCGTTGGTTTCAGCTAGGAATTCGGTAATGATATCATCCATTTTTTTGACCCCTGTTATCAGCTAATTCTGGTCGAACTCCGCCAGTAATTTATCAATATCATCTTGAGAAATAGCGTTTTGCGGCAAAGCCGGCCCATTGAGTAGGCTCGTAGGCCCCGCCGCGCCCTCGACTCCTGCAACCGCATTCACCTTGCCCTCAATCATACCCACGAGGCTGGATACGCGCTCATCAATCTTCTTAAGGGTCTTAACGATCTTAGTAATACGTTGTCCGGTGATATCCTGAAAAGTACAGGCCTCATACACGCGCGTGATCTGCTCCTCAACTTTACTAGCGAGATCCGGCCCCGGACTGCTAACCAAAGATTGAATGGCTTCGCATGATTCCATAATGCCATCTGTGGCTTTCTCGGTTGCCTCAACTATGGCGTCCAGCTCATCGGTGGCGGAGGGAATAAACTGGCCGGAAATATCGCCAGCATTCACCTGCCCCAACTGCGCATGCAATTCATCAATCATCGATTTAAGCGCTACCAGTTCGGATTCCAGATCGGCCGCCGGAACACGGGGAACGCTTTGCACTTTGCCAATCACCGAATTGATGATGCTGGCGACCTGATCTTTCCTGTACACAGTATCCTTGTGCCCTTCTGTTGCTGTCTTCTCGGGTTGGGGCATGATTAAAAGTCCCCCAAAACGGTAACTAGCTTACCCTTAAGAGTCTCAGCACTAAAGGGTTTAATAATATAGTTGCTGACACCAGCCTGTCGGGCTGCGACGACGTTCTCAGCTTTACCTTCAGCTGTAACCATAATAAAGGGCACTTTATTGTGACGATCATCCCCAGCCCTCACTGACTTGAGCAAGTCAAGTCCCGTCATGGGCTCCATGTTCCAGTCGGAGATCACCAGATCAAATTTTTTGGATTTCATCATTTCAAGCGCCATGCCACCATCAGTGGCTTCTTCGACATTCTTAAAACCAATTTGCGCGAGAAGGTTGCGAATAACCCGCAACATGGTTTTGTAGTCATCAACAATCAAAACATTCATATTCAAATTTACTGTCATTACGTTTCCCCAAATTTCTATCTGAGCGCTAGTGAAATGAAAAATTCTACCCCTTGCTTCTTCCTCATTCTATCGGGATCAAGATTAACAAGTTCTGATTTTAGCTGAGAAAAAAGATTATTTTACTGTGTTTAATCAATATCTTTTGGGTATCACTACCCTAATACCCTTTGCGCTCTATCCCATGGGATGGGATAGTATATACCTTGTGATCGGTCACCTACACCCTAGGGTTATGAGCAAATATTAACGTGCTACTCATGGATGATGAGAATTAGAGAAAGCGCATGTAGCCAACAAATCAACGGGCTTATCTACACCGCACCGTCTGCGCTACTGATCAAGAAAATTCGACAGTAAGACCACGCTTCTTGAAATAGGACTGCATCAATTTTCGTCCCTGACGATTATTCTGCGGCAAACGTGCGGGATCAATGTGAACGACACCCTTGGCCTCTGGCGGCAAAACTTGTTTGAGCTGACCAATATGAGAGTCGATATCCTCATTCCCGTTATGCAAGGAGGCATATAAATTCTCAAGAGCCTGGGGCAAAGAAAGGGTCGTCATAATTTTTTAGTACCACTCATCGTTATTTGGAGTTGTCACCCTACCACCTTTCGGGTGACGGGGCGCTTCATCATTTCCGGTTCTTTTAAAGAAGTACAGGGGGAAAAGAGCCCCGATTCCCAAATGCCTAAATAGTACAAATTTTAAGCCCCTCTTAAACGACGCAAAAAACACGAATTTTCTTGCGGCGGTGCAGCAACGGGTGTATAGCCGCCTCATCCTGACCCAATCGGGCCTATTTTTAAGTAAAAGGCGGTGTCCCATGCCCTGTCGCGATGCTCTTGTCTCCTCCGTTGTCTCCTTGAAAGAAAACCACAGCTTCGATGAAGCGCTGGCTATTCTTGATAAAAACAATATCCGCTCCGCCCCGGTGGTGAACGAAGACGGCGAATATCTGGGCATGTTCAGCCTGAAATCAACCTTTAAAGCCCTGCTCCCTGTAGCAATAACCATGGAAGGCGGACTGGATAACGTTGATTTTGTGATAGGCGCCTCACCCGGTATTGCCAAGAAACTCAAAAAAATCGGGCCACGCCACATTGGTGACCATATTGATAATGGAATCATTGTTGGCCATATGGATACCCCCTTGCTCGAAGCCATGCGCTTGATGGTGCGACAGGGCAGCCCTCTGCCAGTGGTTGACCGTAAAAACGGTCGTTTTATTGGCTTGGTCTCCGAACAATCCATTCTGACGATGTTCCAGCATTTACATGAAATTGTAGCCAATCGCCCAGCCGAGCTCTCGCCAGAGGATGTCGCTCTGCTGAAAGAATTTGGTGTTCTTGAATAAAACTGCGTCTGTGCAGCCCTACGCCTTTACGAGGTCTTATCATGAGTATCACTGATCCGTTTCTTTTATCTTGCCTGATTATGGGCTTAGTTTATTTTTTCATCATTACCGAGAAAATGAATCAGGCCATCATTGCTCTGGTCGGGGCCTGCCTGACTATTTATTTGGGTATCCAGACCCAACATGCAGCAATTGAGGCTATCGACTTTAATACGATTTTTCTGCTCATCGGCATGATGATGATTGTCACGGTGATGAAGCGATCGGGGGTGTTTCAGTTTGTGGCCATTATGGCCGCACGAATTGTCCGCGCCCACCCACGCGGTCTGCTGATTGTCCTATCCTTAATTACCGCCGTCTTTTCAGCATTCCTCGATAACGTCACCACAGTGATGCTGATTGTACCAATTACCTTGCTATTGACCGAACAACTCAAGCAAAAACCATACCCTTTCTTGATCGCACAAATATTTTTCTCGAACATCGGCGGCACGTCTACCCTGATTGGCGACCCTCCCAATATCTTGATTGGTTCAGCTGTTGGCCTATCGTTTATGGATTTTTTGGTCAATATGGGGCCTATTATCGTAGTGATTACCATTACCATGCTGCTCGTGTTCGATCTGCTATGGGGTCGCCACATGACCACATCCCTGCGTGCCCGAGCCCATTTGCTGCGTTACGACCCCTACGAGGCCCTCGAAGACAAGCCACTTTTATATAAATCCCTATTTGTTCTGGCGCTGGTGATCGCAGGGTTTATCCTCGGACACAGCCTGTTTGGTTTTGAAACCGGAATGATTGCCCTTTCCGGCGCCTGCCTGTTGCTCATCCTAGATAGCTTTGGCCTGAAACGTGAAGAGCGCAACCAACGTGTTCAAAAAACCTTTGAACACGTGGAATGGGAAACCATCTTCTTTTTCATGGGCTTGTTCATGGTCGTCTCAGCGCTGGAACATTCAGGCGTCTTGAAACTGGTAGCCGACCAGATCATCCATATCACCAATGGTGATTTCAAAATGACCGCGCTGGTCATTCTCTGGGTATCTACAATATTTTCGGCCTTCGTCAATAACATCCCCTTCGTAGCCACGTTAATTCCCGTGATTCAAGGCATGGAAGCTGGATTTGGCGGCGCGGAAGCGATTGAACCCCTGTGGTGGTCGCTTATTCTCGGGGCCTGCCTCGGAGGTAATGGCTCTTTGGTCGGGGCCAGCGCCAACGTTATTGTCGCTGCCTATGCCCAACGCGCTGGTCAGCCCATCAGCTTCGTAGGATTTCTCGCGCATGGCTTACCCCTGATGTTTTTGACGATTATCATCAGTACGACGTATATTTGGTTTTTTTACCTGTAGGGACGATCAAATCTACGATAATCGAGCCTTGAATATCTTTACGCCTTCAGGAACAATAAACAGGGGCGCAGCCACAGCCACGATAATTAACCAGTCCTGCGCCGATAGCGGCACGGTATGCAAAATCTGATTCAGGGGCGGTAAATACAACGCCGCTGCCTGTATCACCATCATGGCTGTCACCGCCAGTATAATCCAGGGATTGGATAACCAGCCAATCGCGGCTACCGGGCCATGAAGATGGCGAAAATTAAAAACCAGAACCTGTGCCGTCACCACAATCGAAGTAAAGGCCACGCTGTTAGCCCGCTCATAGGACTGTTCAAGATACATATGAAACAGAATTAGTGTTGCCACCCCGATATACAAGCCGCACATTACCAAGAATAGAAAATTGCCCCGATCTATCAACGCAGCCCCCAATCGCCGTGGTCCTTCACGCATAATATCGCGCTCAGCCTTTTCAATACTCAGAGCCAAGGCGGTGACGCTGTCTGTAGCTAGGTTGATCCAGAGAATTTGCAACGGCAACAATATCAAAGGCCCCGCTGTCAAGATATTGAGGAAAACAGCAGATACTTCACCCACACTATGGGACACCAAAAATCGTACAAACTTGGAGATATTGGTGTATTGCCGCCGCCCCTCTTCGATCGCTGCCACAATCGTGGCAAAATTATCATCAACCAGTACAATATCGGCAGCACCTTTGGCTACATCGGTACCGCGTATCCCCATAGCAATACCAATGTCAGCCTGCTTCAGCGCTGGAGCATCATTAACCCCATCTCCCGTCATGGCCACCAACTGGCCCGAAGCCTGTAATAATTTGATAATTCTGTATTTGTCTTCCGGAACCGTGCGAGCAAACAGAATATCGTCTCCCAACAAGGTCGTCAGTTCATCATCCACCAATTGCCGGAGCATATCGCCAGTGATAGCCTTTGCGGCAGACAAACCGATCTGCCGTGCCACTGCCAACGCTGTATCCGGTGAATCACCAGTGATCATGATAATCCTTATCCCGGCCGAACGCGCCTTCATCAGTGCAGCGTGCACTTCCGGACGCGGCGGATCAATCACCCCGACCACACCAAGGAAGACCATATCCCTTTCAGCAGCATCCTCGCTTAAGGAGGCCGTCAAGGGCAGAACGCGATGCGCCAGTGCCAGCGTCCTCAAACCACGGCATGCCATGTCTGTATAAATCTGTTCTACCGCCACGCGACGCTCTGGGGTCAATTCTACAGCCACGCCTCCTTCGAGGATATAGCGACACAACGGCAGAATTACTTCCGGCGCACCCTTGCTGTGGACTATCAGGTGATCTGTGTTCTGTTCGACAACACTCATCCTCTTGCGGGTAGAGTTAAATGAATATTCAGCGATGATGGTCAGGGGACGCGGTGTTTGTAAACCCGCCTTGGCAGCAGCTACCAGCAAAGCTGCCTCAGTCGGAGCGCCCAGCGCATGCCAGCCTTTCTCTCCTTGTTCAATCCGGGCGTGGTTACAGGTGCGCCCCGTGTCCAACAATTGGATTAATCCGGGATATAAGGGAGGGTTACAAGGGCGGTCCTTTAATAAAAATTCTCCCTGAGGCTTATAACCGGCACCGGTCACCTGGAACAAACCCTCTGCGACCCAGATCGCCTGTACGGTCATCTCGTTGCGGGTAAGAGTACCGGTTTTATCCGTACAGATAACAGAGACCGCCCCTAATGTTTCAGCCGCCTGCAAATGCCGCAACAAGGCTTTTTTGCGGGCCATGGCCCCCATCCCGAGCGCGAGCGTAATCGTTACCACAGCGGGTAACCCCTCTGGTATCGCCGCGACCGCCAGTGAAATGCCGGTCATCGCCATGGCAACCAGATCATGTCCCACCGCCCAACCAATCACAAAAACAATCGCCGATACCGCCAGCGCCCATATACCTAATTGCCGCCCCAAAACCGCGAGCTGCCGCTGTAGGTTGGTCTGTGTTTCCTCGATGGCATTAGTCAGACCGGCAATCCGGCCAAATTCGGTTGCCATGCCTGTTGCAATCACCAACCCGGCACCATAACCATTTACAACATGCGTCCCCATAAAAGCCATGTTGCGACGGGTGGCAATTGCGTAATCTGCAGACAGAGTCTCTGGCGTCTTGCCAACCGGAGATGATTCACCCGTCAAAGCTGACTCATCAACCCGTAAATTAACCGTTTCAATCAAGCGCAGATCGGCAGGCACAGCATTACCGGCAGCCAGCAACACATGATCCCCCGGCACCAGCTCTGCCGCATCGATTTCTTGCTCGCCACCCGCGCGTAGCACACGGCACCGCGGTGCCAGCATCTGTTTTAGACCCTGCAGAGCCGTTTCGGCTTTCCATTCCTGCATAAAGCCCAGGCCGGCATTCAACAGTACAATTGCCAGAATAGCGAAGGTGTCAATTTTGTCGCCAATGATAAAGGAGAGAAAAGCTGCCACCGCTAAAATCAGCACCATCATGCTCTGGAACTGGCGCAGCAGCATGACCGGCCACCGCGCACCATCCTGCCCACTCAGGCGGTTAGGCGCAAAGGGCGGCTTCAGCGCTGATAGCGCCTCTCTGGTTTGTTCAATCGTCAGAGCATGCCATATCGTCATGGGAATAGACTAGCCAATCCTGCCGCTAAAAGCGATGACTCCCTGCGCACGCTAAAATCACTAGAAACACAAAGCCACTCTGAGCCTTATGACTAAGTCTTACTTCCCCGTAACGAACAGAATCGGCGTATAGACGGCCGCCTTTATACAAGATCAAGGCTTGACCGCACCACTGGGTTTCTTGGGCTGCGGGCTAGTCGTGGATCTAAGATCAACCTCACCCTCAAGATCCTTGAGAAAGTCATCAAGGGACCCCAAGGCGTTGCCAATTTTACCCTCAGCGATCAGTAAATCACGCAAGCGCGCTGACTGATCCTCCGTCAAGGCGTTACCCATCGGGCTGACTTTGTTCAAATATTCCTGAGAAGGAGTCTTTTTATCCATAATTATTTCCTTATCCAGTCCGGCTCTTTGTCTCTATCCTGACATTAGCACATTACGATTATTTTGGGCAGCTGGCACTTTAAACTTGGGATCATTCGCCGCCATATCTACCGCACCGATAGAGGCCGCGCCATCACTAGCCGCTTTGAATTGTTCGCCCACCTTTGGAAGGTTACCACCTGCCACCACATATGAATCTCCTGCCCCGGAGGATCCCAGCTCACGGCCTCCACTCTTGCCTGGCGCTGATTTATTCGTCTCAACGTCTGACTTACCGGCTTCAACAGCACGAGGACGTTCAACATAATTAGGCTGATTAGCCGCTGGTCTGGCATCGGCCACGCGAGTTTCAGCAGGACGAGGTTCACCAACCGCACTGGCTGCCGGCTTAGGAGCGCTGGCCACTTTGTTTTCATACGCCCGTATTTCCCCGGGTGACATCGGCTTGGTAGCCGCCGGAGCCTTGGCCCCTGTTTCTGCAGCAGGTGCGCGCAACGGGACACGCGTTGCAGGTTCGCTGGCACTAGCCATCTTGTTCTCGTAAGCGCGTAACTCACCCGGCGATGATACCTTCGGTCCCGGCGCAGACGTAGGCTGTGCCGCCACACTAGGTACTGGGCTTTCCGCCGGTTTATTAGCGGCTGCCAGTTGCGCCTTTTTATCAGCATCGAATTTTGCTTGCAACGTGCCTTCCAGTCCGGCTTTCTCCGCCACCTTCTTGCCCGCCGCTGCACCACCAAAAGCCCCGGCGATCGCGCCACCAAGCCCGCCTAGAAAACCACCGATCGCGGCTCCCGGCACGGCACCTACACCCCCGAAAAAGGCACCCACAGTGGCGCCTAAAGCTGCCCCCGCCTTGGCCCCGACGATACCGCCCGCCGCTGCCCCGGCCATGCCGCCGGCAGTCGTACCCACAGCTTCAGCCGCACGTTTACCATCCCCCTGTTTTTCTGCAATTTTGTAATCAATCACTCCTGAAGCCACAGAGAGCGCCACCCCAACCGGGGCCGCGACCCGCGCTAGTTTCGAAGCGCTTTGCATCGACTGGCTCGCCGCCTTGAGAGATTTCAAGCCATCGCCGCCATCCACGGCAATCGCTGCCACATCAGCAGCAATCCCCGCCTGTGCCAACGATTTGGTATCCTTGTTCGCGAGATCGGCCTTGGCTGTTCCACCCTCGCCGAATTTTTCGGCCAGACCGTAAACCCCCATACCGACACCAACACCGGAACCTGCACCACCCACACGCCCCTCCATCTTTGCCGATGGCGCACGTGCAGGGGCATCCACCTTCGGGGCGTCGATCTTTGAAGCCTCCACTTGAGGCGTCTCCATTTTAGGTGCCTCAAGTGGCTTTATATCGGCAGGCTTCGTAGGCTCAACAACAGGCCTGCTCGCTGTGGTTGCCGCCATGGCTGTCGCCAATACCGCAGGTTTGGCATCAGAGAGCGGGACTGCGGACGCGGCGACAGGAGAAAATTTATCAGCCAGTTGCGGCGAAACAGGCTTTCTCATGCCGTTTTGTTCGAGAATTTCGCCGTCACGTAAGGCCACCATTTTCTTATCCGCCTGATTACGGACTTCCCCAATCTGAGCGGCACCGTTACCTGCTACGGTCACCGGCATGGCTTCAACTGCACTGCGAATGCCGTTCACGCGACCTTTGACGTTATCGTTGGTGGATAATGGCCGATCTTTGGGGTCTTTTATGTCAGCAAAGCTGCGCAAACCTTTTTCATCAATATGCGCCCGCAACTCAGCATCAATTTTGACACCGCGCTGCTCAAGGAATTTATCGAGCGGTTGGCGGTTTAAATCCTCGACACGGCGAGCAATATCCTGCTCAATCCCCTTCAAAACAGCCGGCGACATAAAGACCGGCTTACCATCTGCACCCACAGCAGCAGGCTTGGTCAGCACGCTGAAATTGCCCCCGCCATGATGAGCAATTGTGTAAGGCTTTGGGCCATTATCTGTGTCAAACCCTGCCTTTTTCATTGAATTTTCTATGATGTCATTGCCAAAATGCCGTAAAACCAGATCGGCATTATGGTGACCGAGCTCATTATTCAAACCTGCCAGATTGTGGAAAGACACTGCCATGACATGCGGCGTCACATCCTGCAAACCCTTTAATCCCGCTTTTTTCAGGCCTTCTTTGACTTCTGGGTTAGCAGGATCAAACTGTTTTTTGAATTCTTCAGTCTCTGCCGCATACATCTCAGCCATTTTTGGCATATCATTCGGCATCAGTGTCTGCGCTGACGGATCTACTGGCGTCAGGCCTTTAGCGCTTTGTTCAACAAAGAATTTTTCTGCACCGTTGAGAGTACGATCCGGTGGCTTCACGCTATCAAGCGCAATTGCTGCACGACGTTCATCAAGCCCGGACATCGGCGCCGCAGCTGCGGGTCGTTGTGGTCCAACAGGATCAACTTTTGCAATTTCCTGGGGTACATCACCATGAACAATCGGTGTATCGGCTATTTGTGCTGATACAGCACGGATATACTCATCGGCACCCGCAAGACCTTGCGGCAAAGTTTTATTGTGCTGAGGATTCCTGGCGCGCAACTCATCACCGACGCCCTTTGCCTCAATTCTTTTTTGTTCTATAATAAAGTCAATCGCAACCTTGCGCTCCATACCCTCTGGCGCTTTTAATTCACCCTTATCAAATTTGCTCTCCAGCCCTTTGCGAACAATCTCTTCATCGATCGTCCCTAGACGCCTGTGGCCCAACTCAGTTTTTGCACCCTTGATGACCTCATCAAGATTTTGAATCAGGTTATGCGGATTATCAATTTTGCGCATATCCTGCATAGCCAGCGCAGCTCCAAAACCATTACGAACCGGATCTTTGGGGGCCTTAAGGTGAGGATGGTCTTGCAGGCCCATCCCCGCAACTTTCGCTTCCACACCACTATGCATGCTTTGTGCTAACCTATTGAGCTGATCAGGATCATCCACACCTGTAAAGATCAACCTGACTTCATCACCGCCCGTACGGATCGGGATAATTTTGGCCCCCGGCGGCAAGCCTTTCTGCAGAGTATCAACCATGGAATCCGACAGCACCTTAACGGCACGGTCAGTCATATGCTCTGCTTCGGCTTTATTAACCTGATCAATTGGGATATTTCGTTCTTCAGCAAGACGACGGCGATACTCATCATTCGTACCGCCCATATTAGAGAAATCAACCTCCGCCATGGCAATCGGACGATCCATCTCCTTAGCATAGAGGTGCGCCAGACCTGTGGCGCTATAAGCGTGCTCTTTCTTCATGTAGCCTGTAACAGTTTCAGGCTTGTTGCGTGAAAGCTCCATACCTTGAACCATTTTTTTCAGCGAAGGATCGGAGTCAGGCAGATATTGCTGGATCAGTTCACTGCGCAATTCAGCAGGCGTTAAAAATCCCTTCTTTTCCCAGACGCCCTTGACATCACGCAGCACATCGTCGGTATTCGCCGGATACTGCACACCAGGATTGCGCTTTTGCGCTTCGGCACGAACATCATCAGGAAGAACAAATTGCTGCAGGTATCGCTTAACCTCATCGCCCTCCATAATGCTGTCAAAATCAACGCTTTTTGGTTTAGCAGGAGGATCCACAGGCTTGGTCTCTGCTGCCTTTGCGGCTAGGCGCTGTTCGGTCTCATTGCGTAGTGCCATAAAGGCGTCATTGGCCGTCGCGCGCCCGGCATCAGAAGCATAGCCATCCTTACCCACAATATTATCAAGAAAAAATTTGCGAGACCCATCGGTGGTAAAATCGAGATTGCCCCCTGCCTTCTTCACTTCAGCGGTCAGAAGTTCGCTGAGAACCTGATTAGATTTCATACTGATCGACGAACCTGCCAGATCGGCATCCGAAACCATAGCCGCCATTTGCGTCATCTTGGGGCTTTGCTCCAGTTCAGCGCGCAGATCGACGAACTTGTTATCTTTGTCAACCTTATCCCAGTTGGCAGGTCTGCCTTCGCGCTGCGCCTGCGCCGCCTCTTTCAGAACAGCGTGCGGGCCGTTCGGACTGGTTGTTTGCAAGATTGTATGGACGGTCTTTATATCCTGCGCCCCCAGCCCCGCTTCCTGCAATAAAGGCAACATTTTATTAAAGGATTTTTCTTCATTGAACAGAGGGTCATGGGCCGGATTACCGTTACCATCATGATCCAGATCATGACCGATGGCAGCTAGGAATGTGAGCGCCTGCTCTTTCTTACTCAAAGGTTTGCCACCATGATTGGCATTGACCATGTCGTTATTTTTTTCAAGAAGATTTGCAGTATAAGCCGCCACATCGGTATAATGAAACTGGCTGTGATAATCGGGGGTTGATGCCAATTTCATCTCAGCACGAGCAGCAACCAAGATCATTGCCTTATACTCAGGACTGTTATTATCCAGACCTAGTTTTTCCGCGTGATGCAAAGCCAGAGCAGGCAGGCTCGGGCGCCCGCTCTGGCGATATTGTTCAATATGGATGCGGGTAAAGTCTTCTGCTGTCTGAAAAGCGTTACTGCCTGCCTGGAAATACACCCCGCCGGTCTGGGAAAAATTGCGATCCAGAGCCTGAATATCACGCAAAACTGTCTGGACATTTTCATGGCCCGCAAAAGAATTCGCTGCATTCGGGCTTTGCTGCACGACCCGGCTGACTTCCGCAGCTATCCGACGGGCGGCTTCTGAAGGTTGTGGCGTAGGAGGCATTTTATACAGCGCCCCCCTGTTGCAAACTGATCAGGGACAGATAAATCGGCTCAAGGGTTTTGATGGCTATCTGCACATCAGGGGTCAGTTGATCCCATTGCTCGTAAAAATGATTGAGGGCCACTGATGCCTGTGCCAGATCACCCGCCGCCAGAAACCCTTCTATTGCCTTTACAGTGGGTACCAAGACTACCCCTTCAGCCCTTATTAATATTTTGTTAGGTAAATTATAGAATAAGGGAATTAAGGCCGGGTTAAGCTGGCCTTAAAAAGGGCAGGGTACCGAAAAACAACAGGATCGCCCGTCTGCGGGATGCAGGATAGACAGGCTTTCCGCGTGAAGCTGCAGCCGGGTAGCGGCTTGCAAGGCGGGTTCCGGTGCATATAACTCATCCCCCAAAATGGGATAACCCAGAGCCATCATATGAACCCGTAACTGGTGGGTGCGGCCCGTCAGCGGACGCAATCGCACCAATGTGGTTTCTGGTTCACGGGTTATCACTTCCCACCGCGTCAGGGCGGGTTTCCCACCTTGCTGATCCACTTGCTGGCGCGGCATATGATCGCGTTTTGGGCCGAGCGGCCAGTCAATTTCCCCCTCTGGATCCATCATTGCCCCCCACACCCGCGCCACATAGATCTTGGTCGCTGTTTTTGCCTCAAACTGGCCCGCCACATAGGCATGAGCTTTTTTATGGAGCGCCATGACCACGACACCCGAAGTATCTTTATCGAGCCTGTGGATGGTAGAGGCCTGCGGATAGAATTCCTGCACACGTGCCTGCAAACAGTCACTCAAGGCCGGATGGCGCCCCGGTACGTGCAAAAGACCGCTCGGCTTATGAAGAACCAACAGATCATCATCGCGATATATCACATCAATATAGGGATCGCGGGGTGGGTTATAAACCACAGGTTTTTCAAGAAAATCTGTCATGCAACCATATCAAGCCAAGGGAGGGAGAACTTCTTGTCTCCCTAGAGGGCCTGCCGCTGCATACCGGGCACCGGGGCTGGTCTTGGAGACAACCCGCCGGAAGCCCGTAGCCCCTTGAGCAAGCTTTCCGCCAACGGGCGGCGATGATCCTCCGGCAAATTTTTGCCAAACGTCTCAATATCCTGCGGCCGAATGGTAAATTGTACGTGATCATGCTGACTTACAGGCGCGTTTACCAGACTGGCCAGATCATCCCGGCTGGCCTGCTGGAACACATCACGCATGATATCGCTGTGGGCGCGCCTTACCTGCTTGGAGTCAACCTCCAGCCCCAGATAGGCCAAGCCACGGTTGGCAATCTCGCCCCAGGCAGACACATGCTGCTGATCAGTCATTGCCGGTGTCTTCAGCACCACCGTGCCATCCGGGGTTTGCTCGGCGTTCAATTCCTTCAGATAGCCTACGACGGCCTGCGTCAGCGCCGGCGAGGATGTGTGATCCCGATACGACTCATAGAGCTGGTCGATCGTCTGATGCATTGCGACCAAGGTGTCATGTGGATTTTTCATGGGTGTCCATTCCAATTGAGGCTTGTATTACTTCCCCCACTTTACGGTGGATTGGTTAACATATTGTAAGGATAAAGGTAAAGAAAAACCTCACACCGCTGCCTGATATCAGGCAGGCTGCCGGGTGGACACGCCCACAACTGGGGAGGCCGACTTTTCCGGACGGAAAGCCGCCAGCAGATCAAGAGATAATTGCTGCAAGGCTGCCTGTGACTCCCGGGCGTAATCTGGCCCAAGACTCTCACCGTCAATCTCCATCTGCACTAGTTCGGCTTGTGTGGCTATAATGTAATCCTGCAGAAAACTGAAGAGAGCTTTATGGCGATCAACCGTGACGACACTAGTCATGTCAAACTGGGTGGGCTCCGCAAAACTGCCCTGTTCGATGGCTGCCTGCGAGAGAAGAGCCGGGAGCAGACCATCCTGCAGGCGTTGACTTAAGTGGTCCGCCATAACTTCGCAATGAGTACTGTAATGCACCAGACGGTGACGAATCCCCGGATTATCACCTACGGCTTGCTCAAATAACGGCCCGACCCCTGCTGTATGCAAACGGTCTCCCAGTTTGAGTTTGGCATCAGCCAACAAGCCATGGGCCCGCAACCATTGCAAAACGTTTTGAAAATAGCATTCCTCGGTACTAACAGGCAGATGTCCGAAATCCGGCTGCTTGTTAGCAAGATCGCTAAAAGCCACCAGATGTTCACGAATGTGACGGGTCACGATCCGGTGACCCCAGAAATGATTATCACCGTCAGCCAGATAATTGTTTAAAGTAGAGAGCAGGGTGTCAAATTCGTCAACATGGCGATAGCGGTAGCGCACCTCTTTTTGCTCATCAGTTTGCCCGGCCATGACCTCGTAATAGGAACCGGGCAATAACATCATGGCCCGCTCATCAGCAGTGAAACCTATAATCTCTTCATACGGAGCCAGTGTTACCCCGCGCGCCTCTTCATAGGTCATCCCCTGTAAGCGTGCCTGACAAAACCCCCGCAAGGCTGTTACGAATGTTGTGGCGATACCAGCTTCGAGGTAAAGCCGAGCCTGATTATGAAACCCGGATATCTGTGCGCATTCTTGGGCCAGAACGCCAAGAGTATTCCGCGCCAACGGTGCCAGCGCCCGGTCAAGGTCGCGATATACATTCACACGCGCGCATTCATAAAGAATTTCGGAATCCATGAGAAAACAACCTGTTGCACACTCTTCTTGTAGTTATGTCTATTCTTACCCTCGCCCGCGATAGAACACCAGAAAAAAATCCCCTAGACTGAACGGCCACGCAATAAAATTGACCCCCGATAGGAGGCACCGGATGAGATATCTCTCTATTTTTACCCTGACCCTGCTCTGTCTTGCGACCCAGCCTGCCCGGGCCGAAACTGGCGACCTCACCGGCTTGTGGCTCACGGAAAATCAACGTTCGGTAATCGCTCTTGAAAACTGTACAGAGGGCCTGTGCGGCCATGTCCACTGGATCATCGAAGGCGGCATGCAGTTCGATCAACACAACGAAGATCCGGAAAAAACCCACAGGCCGCTCTGTGGCTTGAAAATTTTATGGGGGTTCAAACAACAAGATGCCATCAACTGGATTGACGGTAAAATTTATAAGGCTGATGAAGGCGATCTTTATAACGCCACCCTGCAATTACTGCCGAAGGGCAACATGCTGGTACGCGGTTATATCGGCATGCCCCTCTTTGGCAAAAGCCAGATCTGGACCCCCGTCAAGGCTGCCGATTACCCCCGTTGCAAACCGGCCAAGCCCTAAAGAGGCTGTTTGAGATGCCGGGCCATATAATCGGCCACCACAGCGCGTGACTGCGCATTGGTGGTGTGGCGCAAACCAGCCAGCGCCTTGACCGTTATATCCGGAATATGCACCGACAATTGTCGGGCAGCATCTTCGAAGTGAGGGCGGGCAAACTCTTCGTCATCCAGCCCATACACATACAGGGTCGGCGGCTGGCTGAGGAAATGATGGCCACCCATAAATAGCGTACTGTGGCCCACCACGCATTTAACGGGGGTCGGGCGATAGTAGGCGGTATAGAGGGCAACCGCCCCGCCTTGCGAAAACCCCATCAGGGCGGCATCAGATTCACTGAGGCCATTCTGATCCAAAACTTCACTCAGGAACTCATTGACCTGCTGAGCCACCTGCATCAGTTGGTGCCTCATCTCATCAAAAGTTGCTGCCCGTATGGAAAACCATTGGCGCCGCAAGCCGTTATCACCCTCGTCAGAATCATCAACGCGCAATTGCCGTGGTACTTTCAGCGCGTTACCCTCATCACTGGCCGGGGCTTCAAAAATTTCGGGAGCTTGCGGCATCACGATCAAGGCTCGCGGCAAGCGGGCTGCAACTTCATCAGCCATTTTTTGCATCAGCGCGGCATTACGGCCATAGCCATGTAACAAAACAACCACCTGTTCAGCCGGCCCGCTTTGCGGGCTGCGCTGCAGATATTCCAGTCTCTTACGCAGGGAAGCTTGCATTTCCGGTCTTTCCGGCTTACATCAGTCGCTTAAAGTTAACGCTAATATTCAGCTTAGGCTCTATATGCAGGTTTTCAAGACATTTCATGATCTGCCCGCTGCCGCCACCGGGGCGGTCATCGTTATTGGAAATTTTGACGGGGTGCATCAAGGTCACCGCACCCTGATTGCGCAAGCACGGGCAATGGCCCAGCATCTGGATGCCCCTGTCGGGGTGCTAACTTTCGAGCCACACCCACGCGCACTGTTCCGTCCCGATGATCCGGTTTTTCGTATCACCCCCGAGACCGTCAAACAGCGTCAGCTGGCAGCTGCTGGCGTTGACCTGCTCTACAATCTCGATTTCACCTGGGATTTCGCCAGCCTGACCCCGGCCCAATTTATCGCGCAGGTGCTGGAGAACGGACTTAAACCGCAACACATCATCGTGGGCGCTGATTTTTGCTTTGGCCAATTGCGCAAGGGCAACACCGCCACCCTGCAAGATGCCGGACTAGCAGTGACGGCTGTTGAAAAAATTGTCGATGAAGACGGCGATGATGTTTCCTCCTCAGCTATCCGTCAGGAATTGCGTCACGGCAATATCACCGCCGCGAATGCACTGCTCGGCTGGGAGTGGGAAATCGAAGGCATAGTGCAAAAAGGTGATCAACGCGGACGGGAACTGGGCTATCCCACCGCCAACGTGCCCTTGGGCGATACGCTGCACCCGGCCTATGGGGTCTATGCCACCTACGTCCAGATCATGGAGGACGGCGAAAATTCCCCGTGGCTGCCCGCCGCCACCAATATCGGCATCCGCCCGATGTTCAAACTGCCTGTGGGGCAGGTTGAAACCTATATTTTTGATTTCAACCGCGATATTTACGGCAAAACCCTGCGGATTCGCCCCGTCCAACGCCTGCGCGGTGAAGCCAAATTCGAAAATCTCGATGCCCTGATCGCCCAGATCGGCAATGATTGTGCCGAAGCACGGCGTATCCTGACGCTCACATAAAACTAATCAAGCTTCAGCACAAAACGCTGCATCGGCTGACGCGGCGGGCGACAGGGTTCGACGCTGCCATCTTGATGAAAGATATAGGGTGCCCACGCCTTGTCGACGCCACGCCTGATAAAACCCACTTTCTCCAGCACGCGCGCCGAGGCCTGATTATCAGGTTTGACCACCCCGCGAAATTCCTGCACCAGTCCGCCGCGCCGCGCTTTTGTCACAAATTCGCTCAGGACGGCAGGCATGATCCCCTGCCCGCGATAACGCGGATCAAGAAAGTAACCAACCTCCCAGCGCCCGGCCTTGCGGGGGTCGTCGCTCTCCGGCCCGGCCCCGAAATAACCGATAAGGCGACGGCCCTTTTTAATCACGTAAAATTGGTCAAGCCCCATGCTTTCCCGGTTGCTGTCCTGCGCAAGCCGGCACCACCCGGTCACCGCCTCACGGCCGAAGGATTTTTCGTGGAACAGGGCAAAGGGTTTACGCACCCCAGAGTCGCTCAGAATAGCGAAAATCCTGTCGCGGTCCGGCAGACGCATCGGCCGCAATGTAACGTCTTTCAGCGCTTCAGGCTTTTGTTTTTTCATAATAACGTGAACCTTAGTGTAACCCCCTTCCCGGATACAAGCTTTTTACCTTAATCCTTGATTTTCAGGGGGTTTTTTAGCGATAGTGCGGGTCTGATTTCTCGCACGATGGATTGCATAATGACCGATAGCCCTGCCAGCAACGCGGACGCCTATAAAGACACCGTTTTCCTGCCCAAGACCGAATTCCCGATGCGCGGCGAATTGCCGAAGAAGGAACCGGAAACGGTGAAACGCTGGCAATCGATTGACCTGTATAAAAAGCTGCGCGAGACCTCCGCAGGCCGCGAGAAATTCATCCTGCATGACGGCCCGCCTTACGCCAATGGCGACATCCATATGGGCCATGCGCTCAACAAAATCCTGAAAGACGTCATCAACCGTTCCTATCAGGCGCTCGGTAAAGACGCGCCCTATGTGCCGGGCTGGGATTGCCACGGCCTGCCGATTGAATGGAAGATCGAGGAGAAATACCGCGCCGAAGGCAAGAACAAGGATGATGTGTCGCCGCTTGATTTCCGCGCCGAATGCCGTGCGTTTGCGCAAAAATGGGTGGATACGCAAAGCCAGCAGTTCCAGCGCCTTGGCGTGATCGGCGACTGGAAGACGCCTTACCTGACCATGACCAAACCGGCGGAAGCGCAGATCGTGCGCGAGATCCACAAATTCCTGATGAACGGCCTGCTGTATAAGGGCGTCAAGCCGGTGATGTGGTCGGTGGTCGAGAAAACCGCACTGGCCGAAGCCGAAGTTGAATACAAGGAACATAAATCGATTACGGTGTGGGTGAAGTTTCCGATAGTGAAATGCCCGAACAGGCCTTCCCTTGAAGGTGCCTCCGTCGTTATCTGGACAACCACGCCATGGACGCTGCCCTCCAACCGCGCGATTGCGTATGGAGAAATCAAATATGGACTATATGAAGTTGTTTCCGTTGAGGAAGATAGCAAGGCCATAGTTGGCGAACGTCTTCTCTTGGCAGAAGGATTAGCCGAAAGTGTTAAATCAGCTGCAAAGATAAGCGAATTAAAACAACTCGATAGTTGGGGACAACAGGCATCAATAGGAGATGGCAGCGATGGATATTTTGTAGGAACAATCTGCGCCCATCCTCTGCGCGGTCAAGGCTACGACTATGATATTCCGATGCTGGCGGGTGATTTCGTCACCGAAGATACGGGTACAGGCTTCGTCCATATCGCGCCGAGCCACGGTGAAGACGATTACTGGCTCTACATGAAACATTTCGGCGCACGTGATATTCCCGATAACGTCACTGACGACGGCAAATTCCGCGATCATGTGCCACTGTTCGCGGGCAAGGAAGTGCTGACGCAAAAAGGTGAAATGGGCGATGGCAATTTTGCCGTGCTCAAAGCGCTTGATGAAGCGGGAGGTCTGCTGGCCAAGGGTTCGGTACGCCATGAGTACCCGCATAGCTGGCGTTCCAAAGCGCCGCTGATTTTCCGCACCACCCCGCAATGGTTTATTGCGATGGATGATCGCAAAATTTCTGCAAAAGACGGCGCTGGTAGTACGGGCAGCAATGACCAGCGCACCTTGCGTGAAACCGCGCTCGATGCGATTAAGGAGACCACATGGTATCCGGCCAAGGGCGAAACCCGTATCACCGCAATGATCGAAAACCGCCCGGACTGGTGCATTTCCCGCCAGCGCGCCTGGGGCGTACCGATTGCAGTCTTCGTTGACAAAAAAACCGATACGCCGCTGCGCGATGAAGCTGTGCTGAAACGCATCGCCGACGCCTTTGAGGCCGAAGGCTCGGATGCATGGTGGCAACACGATGCGCAATTCTTCCTTGGTGACAAATATAAGGCCGAAGACTACCAGCAGATTTTCGACATCGTCGATGTCTGGTTTGAATCCGGCTCGACCCATGCGTTCGTGCTGGGCGACACCCAAACATGGCCTGCGTTCGAGGGCGTTGAGAAAGCCGACCTCTATCTGGAAGGTTCCGACCAGCATCGTGGCTGGTTCCACTCTTCCTTGCTGGAATCATGCGGTACCAAGGCCCATGCCCCGTTCAAGGCGGTGCTGACGCATGGTTTCGTGCTGGATGAAAAGGGCTATAAAATGTCGAAGTCGGTCGGCAATGTCGTCGATCCGTTGGAGATGATGGAGCAACACGGTGCCGACATCATCCGCCTGTGGACGATGCTCTCTGACTACAGCGAAGATATCCGCATCGGCAAGGAAACATTAAAAGTCACCGCCGACCTTTACCGCCGCCTGCGCAACACCTTCCGTTATCTGCTGGGCGCGCTGGAAGGCATGGACAAGGCCGAACTGATCCCGGTATCCGAATACAAGGATATGCCGGAACTGGAACGCCTCGTCCTGCACTGGCTGGCTGAACTCGATGAAGAGATTCGCGGCTATATTACGAATTACGAATTCGGCAAGCTGGCGCACCGCCTGCATAATGTCTGCGCCAATGAACTCTCGGCGTTTTATTTCGATATCCGCAAAGACAGCCTCTATTGCGACCGCCCGGATGACGAAAAACGCCGCGCCTGCCGCACGGTGATGCTGCATATTTTCGATTGCCTTGTCACATGGCTGGCCCCGATGCTGTGTTTCACCGCCGAAGAAGCTTGGAGCCACCGCCCGCAAGGCATACTCGAGGATGTCGATAGCGTGCACCTGCGCACATTCCCAGAAATCCCCGCGAACTGGAAAAATCCGGCGCTGGCTGCAAAGTGGGAAACTATAAGGAATGTTCGTAGTGAGGTGATGGCATCAATAGAGCCTCACCGCGCTCAAAAGACAATTGGCTCATCTTTAGAGGCATCACTATCCATAACCATTTATTCTAAGGACATCCTAGTTGATCTGAGTGAAATTGATCTTACTGAGGTCTGTATAGTTTCTAATATTGGTATCATTGACGAAACGCATAAAGATCTATCTGGAACAATCAGCACTCAACCCTCAATTCAAAGCCAAACCGAGGAGCAATTCAAAGGATTGAAAATCGATTTTAAAAAATCTGAAGGCTGCAAATGCGAGCGCTGCTGGAAAATCCTGCCGGAAGTCGGACAGGATAAGGAACATAAAGGCCTGTGCGCCCGTTGTGCCGATGCGGTGCGCTGGTACGCCCGGAAAAAGATTGCTGCGTAAAAAACTATAACAAGACACATCAGCCATTACAGGAGGGACCCATGACTATAGAAAGACAAAGACAAGACGATGTCGGCGTGATCGACCGCGAGGAAATCCGTCAGGACAAGCCAAAGATGTTCAGCGTTGTGCTGCATAACGATGATTTTACACCGATGGATTTCGTCACTATCCTGCTGGCCGATATCTTCAATAAAAATGTCGATCAGGCGGTGCAGCTGATGCTGAAGGTCCATCATGAAGGCAAAGCTGTGGCCGGTGTTTATACCCGTGACGTGGCCGAAACCAAACAAACCCAGTCGATGGAGCGGGCCCAGCGTCAGGAACACCCGCTGCGCGTGACTGTCGAGCCGACATAAGGGATTATTGTGAAGCGATTATCACTGAAACAATCGGGGTTACTGCTGGCTGGCGTCTTATTGATTCTGGATCAGATCACCAAGAACCTGATCCTGCACTTCCTCTATGAAAGCCATAAGGAAATCCTGCCCTTCTTCAATCTGGTGCATGTCTGGAACCGCGGCATCAGTTTTGGCCTGTTCAATCATGACCATTCCGGAGCATGGCTGCTGGCCGGGTTGGCCCTTGTTATTACTGCGGTTTTTCTGGTCTGGCTGTGGCGGGTCGAACAGCGCGGCCTGGCGCTCGCGATTGGGGCGGTGATCGGCGGCGCCTTGGGTAACGTCATTGACCGGGTGCGGTTTCAGGCCGTGGTCGATTTTCTCGATTTTCATGCCTTCGGCTGGCATTATCCGGCCTTCAATGTGGCGGATTCCGCGGTTGTGCTGGGGATTGCCTATATCATTCTGGATGGTCTATTCTTTGAGCCGAAACGGAGCAAGTCTGAACACCATGCGCAAAACGTATAATTTTCTTCTGATCGCCTTTCTCGCCGCCGCAAGCCTTACCGCCTGCAGCAACGCCAAGGAATCTCTCGGACTGGCCCGGTCAGCCCCGGATGAGTTCGCCGTCGTCAAACGTGCCCCGCTCGAGATGCCGCCTGACTACAGCCTGCGCCCGCCCCGCCCCGGTGCGCCGCGCCCGCAGGAGCAAGCTGTCGGTGAACAGGCCCGCGAAACTGTCTTCGGTGGCACCAGCGCTGCACGCAAGGCCGCTCCGGCCAGCGGCGAGTCGGCCCTGTTGCAACAGGCAGGAGCCACACAGGCCGATCCCAATATCCGGACCGTAGTCGACCGTGAAACCGCGCAAATGGCACCGGAGGAAAAGCCGGTGGCCGAACGTCTGCTGGGCATCAAACTGGGGAAAAACAAAAGTGACGGCAGCGTCATCGACCCCAAGGAAGAAGCGGCCCGTCTGAAAGGCCAACAGCCCCCGGCCGAGACACCCTGATCCCTGACAAAAACTTGCATTTTCCGGAAAGGCGGGTTAGAAATAATTCGCCTTTCATTTGGGCCGCGGCATTTGAGGATCAGCTTGCACCGCGTGAGAAAAGCTAAAGCGCTATGGCCGTCGTTCACACGAAACGAGCCGTAGTTCCCAAGACCCTACGATAGGGCATTTAACTTTACATACGGGAAACACGGTAATGGCGATTATTCTGCCGCAGGATCATCCTGCGTATTCACGTCTTCAATCTCAAAATATTGCCGTGCGGCCTGAAGCCGCCAATCGCGAC
>JAMPXY010000023.1 GCA_023700945.1 Alphaproteobacteria bacterium
CGGGTTGCTGTCCGGCTTTGCCATGCATAAGAATCTAACCTTTCGTGATCAGCTCAAGGATCAATCAACTGATACCCAGACACAGATGGCCGTTTTTTTTCTGGTTTTTGGTATTGCCTACGGGGCGCAGCTTGGTTTGCTGGTCGTTCTCATTGAAAAAATTCATCTGAGCAATATGCCAGCACAAATCATGGCCTGGGGATTTTATGTTGCGCTCAGCTTTGTCGGCCATAAATTCATGACATTCAGGAATTGCGAGAGAGGTAGTGAAAAATGAAAAAGATTGTTGTTACTGGCGGAGCCGGATTTATCGGCTCTCACATTGTTGAAATGCTGCTGGAGCGTTACCCTCAGGCACAGGTCACTATTCTCGACAAAATGACCTATGCCACCAATATCCGCAGCATCTTGCATCTAGCATCCAATCCACGGGTACAATTGATTGTGGGCGATATTTGTGAAATGTACACCAGTCAGAAAGCGGTCAAAGATGCTGACCTCGTGATTCACGCCGCTGCCGAAAGTCATGTCGATAATTCTTTTGGCAACTCACTTGAATTTACACGCTCCAACACGCTGGGGACGCACACATTAATCGAGGCTTGCCGGGTCCTCAAGGTTCCCCGCATCATTCATGTCAGCACTGACGAAGTCTATGGCGAGATCATCAGCGGCTCGGTAAATGAAGACGCCCCGCTCAAACCCACCAACCCTTACTCAGCCTCAAAAGCTGCGGCAGAAATGGTCGTACAAGGTTATCTCCAGTCGTTTAATCTGCCGGTCGTGATCTTGCGCGCTAACAATATTTTTGGCATTCGCCAGTATCCAGAAAAAATTATTCCACGCTTTATGACGCAACTAATGAAGGGGGAAAAACTAACCCTGCATGGCAGCGGAAAAAATACCCGCCACTACCTTTCAGCTCATGATTTGATGAAAGCCATGATCCTGTTGATTGAAAAAGGAAAAATCGGCGAATGCTATAATATTGGTACGGTCGAAGAATATCAGAACATTGAAATGGCGCATATGATCTGCGGCCTGTTTGGTCTCCCCCCAAAAGATCACATCATTTTTGTTGATGATCGCCCCTTCAACGATGCCCGCTATGCCGTTGACTGGAGCAAGATATCAGCCTTGGGCTGGAAACCTCAGTCCAGCGTCAGAACCGAATTGCCGAAGATGGCGCAATGGTACGCCGATCATTTTGATCTCTACAACACAGGGCTACCGATGAGGCGGCCTCTCGCAAACGCCGCCTGAACAGGTCACAAGCATGACGACTATCGTCACCGGAAAATCAAGCATGATCGGGCAGCAACTGCAAGGACATGCAGCGACAAGTGACTGGCTATTTTTAAGTCACAGTGAGGCCTTACATGATCTTTCATGGAGGCAAGATTGCACCTGTCTGATCAATCTGGCTTTCTCGCCCTTACTACGTTTGCAAACATACGATCCAAGCCATGATATTGACGGGCAACTGGCTCAGATAATCAAAGATACACAGTCTCATTTCATTATGATGAGTTCACGCACGGTCTATGGCCCGGCGCCGCACCCCAATTATCGCCTGACAGAAACTTTAAAACCTTCCCCCCAGACACTATACGCCCAAAATAAATGGCTGATCGAACAATCACTAGTGACGAGTCTGGGTCCCGACCGGGTTACGATTATCAGGGGCGCCAATGTCTTTGGCCATGAAATCGGTCGCCCGAGCTTTTTCGGTATGGCACTCTCACGTCTCAAAGAAAAAGGTGAAATTCTCTTTGATATGAACCCTGATGTCAGACGGGATTTTGTTGCTGTCTGGCATGTCGCCGATGCCCTTGTGAAAATTGCAAACGCTCCCCGGCCTGGACTTTATAACTATGGTTCTGGCTTTGCCACCCGCTGTTACGATATTGCGCGCTGGATTATTGAAGGTTATGGCAGCGGCATCATCCAATCAAATAATATAGAGTTTAAAGATCAGTTTTATCTGGACATGAGCCATACCAAGGACTCCTTTCCCCTGATGGATGTAACCCCCGATATTCTCCGCACCGATTGCATAAGCTGTGGCAAAGCACTGAAAGAAAGATCATGAATAAGTTTTTCTATATTTCGATGCCTGACAACCGTAGGGATATCGTTGAGTTTTTATTCTGGGTTGTCGTAGCTTATGGGCTTTTCACATGGCTGTCCGTCCATTCTCAAACCGCCATAACCGCCGACACCTTGTGGCTGTGTGATGCCGCCGGACGCTTGTTATCGGGCCACAAAATGAGCGAAAGCTTCTATGACCCTAACCCACCGCTAAGCGTTATCCTCTACCTACCCCCCGCATTGATAGCTAAATTGGGCTGGATGACCACATACAGTGCTGCGTTTTACTATACCTTGCTGTTGGTTCTGATTTTTACTTTTCTGACATTCCGCCTGCTTAAAGCTGCCCCTGATATTGATGCCACAGCCAACATGACGATGACAGGTGCGCTGCTGATATCGGCAACGGTTTTATCCTCTCTCAGTTTTACTGAACGCGACCAAATTTTGGGTGCAGCCTTGGTCCCCTTCGTGCTGGCGCAGATCGCAGTAACCCAGAAATGGCCAGTATCACGGATGGTTCTGCATTTGGCGTTATTGCTGGGTGCCATATTAATCCTGCTGAAACCCCATCACGGTCTGATCCCCACCCTGATCCTGCTCCATCGCCTTGTCACACAAAAGAGACTTGATGTTTGCAAGGACCCTGATTTTCTCTATCTGGCCGGTGCCGTCATCGCCTATATCAGCGTCCTCTTCCTCTTTTTCCATGATTATTTGTCAGTTATTTTTTCTGATGTTCTCAGCCTTTACTTAAGAGAACCCAGCTCACGTGTCCTCATAAAAGCTGGAGCCTACGGCATGATCGGCATCGCCGCTATCCTGATAGCCGTGGTCCTTAATAATAGAAACAAACTTGTGATGTTCTTGCTGCTTTCATCCCTTATCAGCATGATCCCTTTTATCGTGCAAATGCGGGGTTACCATTACCATTTAATGCCCGCAGCTATATTTTTCTGGTGTGGGTCTGCCCTTCTCACGAAGGAAACACTGGAAAAATTTATGGCGCCCCACTACGCCCTTCTCCTTACAACCGCCTTCATGACAGTCTTCTCCTTCATGCTGACGCCTACTCGGGTATATTTTCCTACGCACCAGTCGTATGACACCATGCCCATGACCGAGCTGCTCAAGGAAAAATGCCCCAGGCCTTGTTCATTTTTTGTGTTGAACGACCATATTGAAATCACACATCAGACAGCACTCTATGGTGGATACTCGTGGGCTTCGCGTTTTCCCTCCTTCTGGTTTCTCACCGGCCTGCATAACAATCCCACCCTTTCTCCCGAGATATTTGCAGAAAAGCAGCAAAAATATGCAGCCCTGGTTACTGAAGATCTGGCGAAGTATCAGCCCCAAATTATTCTTCTGGGTGAGTTCAAATTAGCAGAGGAGAAATTCTTTGATTTTGTTTCGTTTTTTAGCGTCAGCGATAGTTTCCGTAAAGAATGGTCTCGCTATGAAAGACAGGATGATTTCACCATGGATCAAAGAGTCTATTTTACAGGTACCAATCTAGCCAAACCACGCCCGATGACCTACCAAGTCTATATTCGCCGTGAATAACCGTCTATTTTTGCCATAAATATGCAGCCTACCCCTGTCTTTTGATTAACTTGCTGTTATAATTTATGAATATAGGATGATCATTCCGGCCTGTTGCCTTCGGCTCAGTCCCACTGCGTAAAATTCCTCAGGAGATATTGATGACCGCTGCTACCAAACTGATGCCCGAACCCAACACCAAATACCGCCTGATCACGCGCAGTGATATGGATGGTCTGGTCTGTGGCCTGATCCTGAAGGAACTTGATCTAATAGATGAGATCGAATTTGCCCACCCTAAAGACATGCAGGATGGCAAGATCCCTGTCACCACCCGTGATATCACCACCAACCTTCCTTATGTCGAAGGGGTGTATATGTGCTTTGATCACCACGCCAGCGAAGCTGAGCGTATTACTGACAAGAAAGATAACTACATCCTCGATGCCCATGCCCCGTCAGCTGCGAGAGTAATCTTTAATTACTTTGGCGCACGTGAAAACCCCAAGCTCGCACATATCAGCGAAGAGATGATGACTGCGGTTGATAAGGCGGACTCGGCCTCTTTTACGCGTGAAGATATTCTTGATCCGCAAGGCTGGGAACTGCTGAGCTTTTTGATGGATTCACGCACAGGCCTCGGGCGTTTCCGTGACTTTACAATTTCAAACTACCAGTTGATGATGAAACTCATCGATTATTGCCGTGAGTTTCACACCATCGAAGAAATTTTGAATCTGCCTGACGTCAAGGAACGTGTTGATCTTTATCACACGCAAGCGATGAAGGCCCGGCAACAGATCGAGCGTTGTGCCACCGTTCATAAAAATCTGGTCGTCCTTGATCTTCGTGATGAAGATAATATCTGGGCTGCCAACCGCTTTATCATTTATGCGCTGTTCCCCAGTTGCAATATTTCTATCCACATTCTATGGGGCAAAGGCCAACAAAACACCGTATTCGCTACTGGAAAATCTATCCTAAACCGCACCAGCCGCACCAACGTAGGTGCCTTAATGCTGAAATATGAAGGTGGCGGGCATGAAGCGGCAGGTACCTGCCAAATCAACAACGATCTGGCCAGCAAGGTGCTGGATGAATTGATCACCCAGATCAACAAAGACGGCTGATGTCAGTCAAGAGTCCGATTATTATATGGTTCCGTCAGGATTTACGTCTGACGGATAACCCTGCTCTTGACGAAGCCGTCAAAAGTGAACGACCAATTATCCCGGTCTATGTACTGGACGATGAAAACGCTGGCGCATGGAAAATGGGCGGGGCCAGTCGCTGGTGGCTTCATCATTCCCTAAACGCCCTTAACCACAGTTTATCCGGCAAGATGATTTTCCTGCAAGGCGACGCTGCTAGGGTACTGACGCAACTGATCAAGGACACCAAAGCTACCGCTGTTTACTGGAATCGTTGCTATGAACCTTGGCGCATCGACCGCGATAAAAAAATCAAAGTCGACCTAGAAAGCAATGGCATTGAAACCAAAAGCTTCAACGCCTCACTTCTCTTTGAGCCGTGGACCATCAAAAAGAGCGATGGAACCCCCTACCGTGTCTTTACACCCTTTTTCCGGCGCGGCTGTCTCAGCGCCCCTGAACCGGACGCGCCGCGCCCTGCCCCCCAGCAGATGTATTTTGCCCAAAATTTAAAGGCGGACCTAGCGTTAGATCAGCTGTCCCTGTTACCGCACGCGCCCATGCCACGCTGGGATCAAAAAATGCAAGCCTATTGGGATATCGGTGAGGCCGGTGCCCATAAGCAACTTTCGTATTTTCTTCAAAATGGCCTCAAGAATTACAAAGAAGGCCGCAACGTCCCTGCACAAGATAATGTCTCACGCCTGTCGCCTTATCTGCATTTTGGTGAAATTTCCCCCCGCACTGTCTGGCATACGATTAAACAATGCATGATTGCCGAAGGTCTGGAAACCGATGGTGACCATTTCCTGAGCGAGATGGGCTGGCGTGAATTTTCATACAGTCTGCTTTATTTCAACCGTAACTTGCCGCTGCATCCCTTGCAGGAACGCTTCCAGCTTTTTCCCTGGGACAAGGATGACGACGCCCTCCATATCTGGCAACGCGGGCAAACCGGATACCCGATTGTCGATGCTGGTATGCGCGAATTGTGGGAAACCGGTTACATGCATAACCGAGTCCGAATGATTGTCGGATCATTCCTGGTCAAAGATTTATTACTGCCTTGGCAATATGGTGAGGAATGGTTCTGGGATTGTCTGGTCGATGCCGATCTCGCCAATAACGCCGCCAGCTGGCAATGGATTGCCGGCTGTGGCGCCGATGCCGCGCCCTATTTCCGTATATTCAACCCAATCGGCCAAGGCGAAAAGTTTGATCCCGACGGCGTTTATATCCGGCGCTGGTGCCCGGAACTGGCAAAGCTGCCCAATGAATGGATTCACAAGCCATGGGAGGCCCCGCCACTCCTGCTTAAAGAGTGCAGTATCGTGCTGGGACAGAATTATCCACTGCCGATGGTTGACCACAAGCGGGCCCGCGACAGAGCCTTGCTGGCGTTTCGCGCAACAAAAGAGCAATAATCACGGTTGTCACCCCGATTATTGCTCACTACTATTCCTCTAAACAGCGAGGTTAACGTGAGCTCATTCCCGACCCTGAATATTGGCGATACCATCGGTATTATGGCCCCTTCCAACCGCACCGACAGGCAGAAAGTGGATGATGCGGTTCGTGTTCTTGAGTCCATGGGTTATAAGGTCAAGGTTCACCCCCAAACCTATATGCAATATTACGCCTCTGCCGGAACCGCTACCGACAAGGTAGCCGCCTTTCATGATTTATGGGCAGACCCCGATGTGAAGGCCATTATGGCCGCCCGTGGCGGCAATCAATCCGCAGACATGCTGCCGGATCTTGATTACGCGGCGCTGGCAGCACAGCCCAAGGTCTTGATCGGTTTTAGTGACGTCACGGCCCTGCTGGTTGCGATTAACAAAAATTCTGATCTGGTAACTTTTCACGGCCCCCTGCTGAACAGCGTTCTGACTATGGATCAAGGGCAACTCTCGCAATGTTTTCGCTTGCTCTCCGGTCATCAGAAAACCATTGACCTGACTGGTGCACAGGAAGTGCGCGCCGGACAGGGGCAAGGCCGTTTGATCGGCGGCAATTTAAGCGTTCTTTGCAGTCTGATGGGCACCCCCCACCAGCCCGACTTTGATGGTGCGCTGCTTTTCCTTGAAGATATTGGCGATGAATTATCACGCATCAACCGCTTCTTCCTGCAATTAAAACTGGCGGGAGTCTTCAATAAAATCAGCGGCCTGATTGTCGGAGATTTTTCTCACATGACCGATACCGGGCGGATATTATTCGAACGCCCAGTCAAAGACATCATCGCACATCATACCCAAGGCACTACATTTCCGATTGTGACAGATGCCCCGTTTGGCCATGACGATGACCTTATCACCCTGCCCATAGGCGCACAGGCAACCCTGACCACCACTCAAGGGCCTAAGCTGACTTTGACCTGAGTTTTCCTGAAATTCTGGTGCGCAGACGTTGCAGCAAGGTCGGAGCAGACTCTGGCATCACCAGAGAGCCTAGATAATCCCTATGCGCCATAACATATCCATCGTTGGAAAACATGATTTCACTGATTCCCTGCTCGAAAAAACTTTCTCCGTCTTTTTGTCCGGTCAAATCCCAGCGCAAATAAGCCACAGGCTGCTCTCGCCCCCAGCAAAAATCTTTTACCCGCAGGCGCGGTGCTGTCAGGTTACTCAATTTTTGGGCAAAGACCTCCATCACCGCCGCAACCCCATGCACATCGTGCAGGGGATCATGGAAGTGCATACCGGGCGTGGCCAGTTTATTCAGCAACGGCAATGATCTTGTAGTCATGCGCTCGAGAAAATGAATGTAATCCTCAAGCGGCTTTTGCAGGGCCATCGCCGGATTGATCAGCGGACGCGCTATCGCTGTCGCTTCCTCTGTCCTGTTCATTCTTCATGCTCCATTGTTTTTCTTTGATTTTACCGATTGTCCATATATAGAGGCGATCCGGCAGCAGATCCACAAGCTTGGTCAACAGACTAAATATCCACGGGAATGAAATTTCAAAGAAGCCGCCATTCAGGCCACGCACCAACTCTTCGGCGGCTTTGTCGACATCCATCAGCATCGGCATATAAAAATCATTTTTGTCTGTCAGCGGTGTTTTGATAAATCCAGGGCACACCACCTGCACTTTGATTTTGCTGCCGCGCAGTTCTATCGCCAATGCCTCAGCCAGATTAATCAAGGCAGCCTTGCTTGACCCATAGGATAAGGACCGTGGCAACCCTCTATAGCCAGCAACACTGGATACAATCGCAATGTGCCCCTTGTTGCGTGCCCGGAATAGTTTCAGAACCGGTTCCAGACAATGGGCTGTACCGATCACATTGGTTTCGTACTGGGTCTGCAAATGCGCCGCCGCAAATGTCTCGACTGTATCCGGTAAATAAGTCCCCGCATTCAAAAGCGCTAGATCAATCGGGCCCAATTCGGCCTCGATCCGCGCCACAATTTCCTGCATCTGCCCAGCATCAGTCACATCACCGGGATAATTGACAATCCGCCCGCCCCCGCCAAAAATTTCAACATGATGGATAAGGACCTCTATCTTGTCAGCTGAACGGGCCGTAGCGGCGATTACCCAGCCCTCTTTGACCAGCCGCAACGCTGTCGCCGCACCCAATCCGGAGGAAGCCCCTGTTATCCAAGCAATTTTTTGTTGTTTAGTCATGTATTTTATCCCTCTGCTTAAGACGATTTTAACCACATACCGAAGAAAATAGAACAGTAACTATTAGTATGGAGTGGGTGACATATGGCGATTAGAGGATTAAACCATCCCGGCGTGGAGATGGTCGAGCATTTGCGTGATAACGGCACCCCTTACGAAGCCATCAAGGTTTTACTTAACCGCCACCATAAAACCTTGCACAAAAAGCTCTCCTCGCTGCATCCGGAAGACCGGACCCCCGGCCACATTTTTGAACTCCACACGCTTGAGATTGCCATCGCCTACAACGATATTCGCGATCTGGGCAGCGCCCCTCAGCTCAAGAAATTAGATCTGGCCCATCAGGGGTGCTCGGCCAAAGGGGAACCGCTGGCCTCGACCTTTCACAAGCGCGCCCGCCAGATGGCCCTGACCTCCCGGGAATGCGGTTTGGTGGCCACAGGGGTTAAAACCAAGTTTTTATAACCTCTTATGATTACCGTAACTCATGACTTTTTAATCATTTCATGATAGCTTCGCCATCAGGAGATTATGACTATGGCAACCTTGAAACATCCAGGCATTGATATGGTTGAAAACCTGAGAGAGCGAGGTATCCAGACCGATCAGGAAATCCTCAACCGGTTACACCTTGAAAAATCGGCCCTCAATCTGGCGATGCATAAGACCGCTCCGGCCTTATTGAAAAGCGAGGATATAGCCCTGCTGCGTAAATACGAGGTTGGTATCGCCTATGTTAGAATTAACAATCCCGATGACCAAACCGCGATTCACAGCCTGAGAGAGGCCATCAGTGGCAACAATCCCTCCGGCCAGCCCAATGACTCCCTGCTCTATGAACGACGTAAGGAATACGCCCTGAAAGAGGACAGACCCCGAGAACGCCTCAGCCTTACCTTCGATTAAAACCCGCGCCCTCCTTAGGGACAGTTACAAAGGAAGCGACTTTCAGATATCATGGCCCGCATGGAGCCTTGTGTATGACTGAAACCCCCGTTGATAAACCTGTAAAAATTTTTATTGCCATCAGCCTCGCCACAGCCTTGTTCGCGCTGATGAATCTGTTTGTCAAACTGGCTGCCGAAACCCACCCGATCCCCCAAGTCCTGTTCTTCCGCAACGCTATCGGCATGATCCCGGTCATCTGGCTGATCCTGCAAAGCCGCAACACCTCGCTTTTTAAGACCCGCAACTTTTCGGGTCATTTTGTGCGAGGCTTCGTTGGTTTCTTCAGTATGTGTTGTGTGTTCTGGTCATTCAAAATGCTGCCTCTGGCCAATGCCACGGCAATCCTGTTTGCCTCGCCGCTGATCCTGACCAGCCTGTCAGTTGTACTGCTGGATGAAAAAGTCGGCCCCCACCGCTGGACCGCTGTCATCATCGGTCTCGCCGCGGTTTTATTCATGCTACAGCCCGCAGGTGGCGCCAATACCGAAGGCAGTCTGATCGCGATGTGTGCAGCCATCCTGATGGCGTTTGCCATGATCTCGATCCGCAAGCTCAGCACCACCGATCATTCCCTGACGATCGTCTTTTATTTCAGCGTGTTCTGCACGGTTATGAGCGGCCTGTGGATGATGGCCGACTGGGTTAACCCTAGCGCTCTCAGCCTGTTATATCTGCTGGCAACCGGCCTGCTGGGCGGCGTGGCACAGGTATTTATGACCTATGCCTATGCCAAGGCCCCGGCTGCCTATGTTAGCGCCTTCAGCTACTTCGGGATTGTGATCGCTGCGGGGCTCGACCTTTTGGTCTGGGGGTATATCCCCGTCTGGCAGGTGCTGGTCGGCAGTCCCGTGGTGATCGCCGCAGGTCTTTATATCGTCTGGCGTGAAGCCAAAAAGAAATACCAACCCACAGCCCTGCTCGACCCAGATATCAGCAGTCCTGATTTGCCACCTAACAAACCCTAGACACAAATATAAGTGGCGGGTTGGCATGATAGAGTTTGATTGCAATTTCCATCACAGGCTAAATTTTATGTTAAATATAGCCCTCTGGATTTCCGGGCCGGGTCATGCCATAAACCCCTCAACCCGCGTATGAGGTTTTCTATGACTTTTGTTGTTACCGACGTCTGCATTAAGTGCAAATACACCGACTGTGTTGAAGTCTGCCCGGTAGATTGCTTCTACGAGGGGGAAAATATGCTGGTGATTCACCCGGACGAATGTATTGACTGCGGTGTCTGTGAACCGGAATGCCCCATCGAAGCCATCATCCCTGATGCTGATCCCAAGGCCACCAAGTGGGTCGAGATCAACCGCGAATACGCGGAAAAGTGGCCCAACCTGACCCGGGCCAAAGACGCCTTGCCCGAGGCCGAAGAATTCAAGGACAGGCCAAACAAGTTTGAAGAATTTTTCAGCCCCCGCCCCGGTGAAGGCGACTAACCCCTGAGTCGAGCTCCCGTAGCTCTCTGTAATCACCATAATGCCTGTCTCCAAACATCAGAAGGCGGTAGTGTCTAGCAAGATATCCCATGGTTTTAAAAGTGCCCCAGAACTTGTTTTTGCAATATTTACTTTAATTAATTTTACTAACATATTGTTTTTAAAAGAAATGCAACATCCGTATCGAAATTTTTATATGTAAAACATAGAATTTTAAGGTTGAAATTTTACGAAATTTTAACTATAGTCTCTCCATTCGCTATTGCGGCCCCGACACACGGTCACAAACGTCAGTGACTTTGCGAAGAAATCTTGCAGGACACCCTGAGGATTAACCGCTATTGCATTGATATTGATAGGAAAAGGTAGAGAGATGGCAGTCACAAAAACCAAAAAAGTACAAAAAGCTCCTGTTAAAAAAGCAATTAAAACCGCAGCCCCCAAAGCCAAAGCAACAAAGCCGGCTGCCAAGGTAACAAAAGCGACTACCGCCAGTAAAAAAACCGCGACAAAAGTCACTGCCATCAAAACCCCGGTCAAAACAACCGCAAGCAAAGCAGTCGTGGCCGCCAAGGCTCCCATCAAAAAGGTCACTACGCCTGTTAAGGAAGTCAAAGCCTCGAAAAAGGTTGAAACTGCGATTGCGACAAAGCCCGCCGTCAAAGCCACTACCGTGTCAGTCCCGGCACCAGTCAACAAACCAGTCTTGCCTGTGCGCCAATCAGCCATGGCCCCGGTTGCAGCCCAACGCCCGAACAGCCCGTTTGCCAATACTCGCGCAGCCAACCAACAACAGCGCCAGATCATCACCACCGCCCCCAAGGCCCCGCAGAACGATAATGGCGGCGTCAACTTCAAGGTCGGTGATGCCGTGGTTTACCCGGCGCACGGCGTAGGCGTAGTCGAGAATATCGAAACCCAAACCATTGCCGGTATGGACATTCAACTTTATGCCATCCGTTTCGAGAAAGATCGCATGAGCCTGAAAATCCCGGTTTTCAAGGCCAAGTCATCCGGGTTGCGCAAGCTGTGCTCAACCGATCGCCTCAAGGACGCGATGAAGACCCTGCAGGGCCGCGCCAAAATCAAGCGTACCATGTGGAGTCGCCGCGCTCAGGAATATGAAATGAAGATCAACTCCGGCGATCCGGTATCGATTGCCGAAGTCCTCCGTGATCTGAAGCGCAGCAACGACGATCATGAGCAATCGTACTCCGAACGTCAGATTTACCAGTCGGCACTTGAGCGTCTGGCTCGTGAAGTGGCCGCCGTGCAAAAGATCACGGAAATCCAAGCCGCTGAGCAGCTGGAGAAAATGCTGGGCCGTTTAGCAGCTTGATAGTCAATATTATCAATTAGATAAATCATAATTCTAAAAACCCGCCTTATCAGCGGGTTTTTTCATGTTGATAACAAATCATATTTCTACCTTATCCCTATCTTGTACACAGAATGATGTCGCCCTGCCTTGTATAGCCCTGTTTTTACAGTAAAATGGGTAAGATTCTGGGAACCAACGTTCCCTACTGCCTCACCCGGATACCTAGCTTTGTTTCACACCGCTGCCTGCAATAGCGCCCCTGACCCCCGCTTTGCCCTGATGGGCCAACCGCGGCGCGTCTGGGCGATATCTGCGGTCCATGCGGAAGCACGGCGACTTATGACCCTCCACGATCTGCTCTACCCTCTGATCCGCCCCGGTGACCGTCTGGTTTATCTGGGTAATTACACCGGCCATGGCCCCGACCCCGTTGGCACTATCGATGAAATTTTGACCTTCCGCCGCATGGTTCTGGCCCTGCCGGGCATGATGGCAGGCGATATTGCCTATCTGCGCGGCGGTCAGGAGGAGATGTGGCAGAAACTGCTCCAATTGCAATTCGCGCCGGCCCCTGGGCCAACCCTCGCCTGGATGATGGATAACGGCCTGCAACCAACCCTCGCGGGCTACGGTATTGATCCGCAAAAAGGCCGCTACGCCGTTCAAGAAGGGGTTATGGGTCTGACCAAATGGGCCGGGCATATCCGTGAGGCCTTGCGCCGTCACCCCGGCCACGATGTCTTTTCAACACATCTGCGCCGCGCAGCCTATACCAGCGACGAAACCCCGTACCCTATGCTGTTTGTCCATGCCGGTCTCGACCCGACCCGCCCCCTGCACGACCAGGGCGATAATTTCTGGTGGGGCGGCCAGCATTTTAACAATATTCACCTCCCCTACGCCCCATTCCAGAAAATTGTCCGCGGCCTTGATCCGGAGCGGCAAGGCATCCATTTCAACTGTGTTACCGCCTCCCTTGACGGCGGTTGCGGCTTTGGCGGTACGCTGGTATGCGCCGGATTTACTGCCGCGGGTGATGTATTTGAAGTCATTGAAACATAATGATAATTTCTGATTACGGCAGTATGGAGGCTTGATTAAAAAAATTTAATCAAAATACCTCCTCTTAGCCTATTTTCTGACACAATTATCGTGCTAAACTAGTCAGTGTAGTCGCACAGTCAGTCGCTTATTTAAGGGCTGCAACGTGTTCGAACAATAGAAGCCTTGCTAAAGGAGTTATCAGTTATGGCACACATCGACGACATCCAAACCCAGAGATCAAATCTGGATTATATCCGTACCTCCATGAACGAGCCCCTGCTGGCCAAGGACCATGAACTGGATCTGGCCCGGCGCTGGCGCGAAAAGGGAGATGAAAAGGCGCTGCACGAGCTAGTGCAATCCTATACCCGGCTGGTAGTAGCGATGGCTTCCCGCTTCCGTAATTATGGATTACCAATCGGTGATTTAATTCAGGAAGGCAATATTGGCTTGATGCAAGCCGCCAACCGCTTTGAACCGGATCGCGATGTCCGCTTCTCGACCTATGCTGCATGGTGGATCCGCTCTTCTATACAGGACTATGTTCTGCGCAACTGGTCGATCGTACGTACTGGCACAACTGCCGCGCAAAAGTCACTGTTCTTCAATCTGCGCCGCCTGCGTGCAAAAATTGAAGGGCAGAACGGACAAGAAGGCTTGAATGATGAAGGGCGCGCCCAGATTGCCCGTGATCTGGAGGTCAAAATCTCTGATGTCGCTGACATGGAATCCCGTCTGGCCGCCAACGACCAGTCCCTGAATGCCACGATCGGTGAAGATGGCGACAGTGATTGGCAGAGTTTCCTTGCCGATACACGCCCCAATCCCGAAGATGTTGTCATGGGCATGAAGGATGCACAAACCCGGTCAAAGTGGTTGCAGGAGGCCTTGGGCGAGCTCTCTGATCGTGAGCAAACCATCATTCGTGAACGTCATCTGGGTTACGAGCCTGTCACCCTTGAGGAGTTGGGCAAACAACTGGGCGTTAGCAAAGAACGCGTCCGCCAACTGGAGCAACGTGCCATGGACAAGCTCAAAGTTTCTATGGGTCGCCATGTAACAGATGTACAGGATATGCTGGCGAGCCTTTAATTAGAAAAAATCAAGAGAGTCCATTGATTTCTGGGCTCTCCCGCAGTTTGCGCAGCCGACCCATCATTGTTTCCCCCAACCCCGATCAGGTCGGTTGCGCATCCCCCACAAAAATCCCCGGTGACAAGCCGGGGATTTTCTTTGAACGCATGGCGTTTATAATACTTGTTAAACAGCCGGACGCAACTGCGCACGCAGCGTCTCAAATTTTTTGACATCATCACCGGTCAGGCGGATAGTCTTGCCCAGAGTTTCACTGTCATGAGACACCGGCTTGAAACCCCGCGCATACAATGACGTCACCAGTTTGCTGATCTCGGGGGCGGTCATGCCATTGACCGGCACCCGTATAACATTACCGCCGCCTTTGACGTTAGCGGCCTGCCATTCCAGTTTTAGAAACTCGGGAACCTCGGAATTAATTTCACGCAACCTGATCGCATCGCGCCCTTCAACAACGATGGCCAGACCACCCAGTTCCTTGCTATCGCGCACCCGCGGCGACAACCCTTCCTGCAGCAATTCACCCATAATTCTTTGAACCTTGTCCATCGGCATCCCCAGTATGGGCATACGCGCTGCCAAAGCGCCCTTAGCCAGGTTGGCGTCATGCCATTTGTGATACAGAAATTCTCGTGGCGAGGATGAGGGTTCTTTTGCAGAGGAGTCCGGCAAAGGATCAACCCTGAAACTCTCATACGGATCATGGTGCTTCAATGGATTATAACTACGTTTGGCGGGGTGTTCCGGATTATAAATGCCGTGAGGAAACAGATCGTAGCCATAGGCCAGATACTGGCTGTTTCCCACCACTTTTTCTCCCTGCGGTATCGGCGCGGCCTTGACCCCGGCCCCACGCAAGTTCTTCTCAATTTGCAACATCATGGTCATATAGCGCGCCGGGCTAACTGTACTGAGGGTATCGACCACGATCACTTTATCCTCGCTGCCTTGCGCCTTCATTTGCGCCAGCAAAACCGGAGTCACGACTGTTGCCGACTGCGGCACTGAATTCTCAAGCAGGATATCTGTAATTATGTTCCAAGCCTTAGGGACGTCATCATGAGCTACACAAATTTTAAATTTCCAGCCCGCATCGTCTTCGTAATCAAAGCCCTTGCCGGTGAATTGGATCCAGCGGCCTAAAGTCGCCGCATAGCCTTTTTCATGATGAAAACCGCCCTTTTGCATCTCGTCATAGTAATCACGCATGATTTTCTCCTGACTGCTATCAGGTGAAATTCTATCATGACTCGCTTAAGGTCTGTTTAAGAGGTTAAAGCCTTATTCCGTAACGATTTTATACATCTGTCCGGGGACAATGCCTGCAGACGATTCAAGGCCATTTAAAACCCTGAAATGCATTTCCCGGTTACGGTCCGTTACCATTTGCCCCGCTAAAGAAGCCACGGTGTCCCCCGCTGCCGCTGTGACAATCTGTAGACGATGCGGCCGCACAGATTGTTTCTCTTCCGTCGTCATGGTCCGTAAACTATAAGTTGTTCGTTTCAGGTCATCGACCAGCGACGTCCCGGCTTTCTGTGGAATAGCTATCTGCATACGAAAGATCTTGCCCGGCGCCCAGTTAACGGCCACCAGTCGAATAGTAACCGACTGGCCCTGCACCGCACCCGGCAAGATGGCGGTAGCTGCGGGCTTGCCATTAATCTCCAGCGCTTCCATTTGTTCAGCAGGTTTATCCTGCACCCAATCTTTTATGTATGCCAATGCCTCCAGATTGCGGGTGTTGGGCACAGCATCAAGAATGATCAAGGCCCCGGTGCTCTTCGACGAAGCCACCACCTGTGAAGGTTGGTTGCTGATAACAAAGCCATCTGGCACGCTGAATGTAAAATTCATCTGTGGATGCCAGAAGGTTTGCCCGCGTACAAATCCCTGCCGTTCGCTATCACCATAAGCCATACCCGACAAGAGCTGCAGATATTCATTACGCCGCTGAAGTTTTTGGTTTTGCGGATAAGATCCCGCTGTCATCAAGGCCTGCTGGACACGATCAGCGGTCTTGGGGTGGGTGGCAAAATAATTCACGCTATTGCTCTGGCCCTTTTCGGCAGCACTAAGATTGCTTTCCTGATCCAGTGCATTCAAAAAACTAGCCATGGCAAACGTATCATAACCAGCATTGTGCAAATAGCGAATCCCCAAATCATCTGCCTGACTTTCCTGCTTGCGCGAATAGGATGTCATATAAAGTTCTGAACCCACACCCAGAGCCTGCGAAGCGGCACTACTATCCAGCGCGGCTGAAATTGCTATCGCCCCAAGACTAGTTAAAACGCCGTGAGAATAACGCTCAGCTGAATGCCGTCCTGTGATGTGGCCGATTTCATGGGCCATCACCCCGGCCAGTTCAGCCTCGCTGTTAGCCAACGCCATTAGACCGCGCGTGACATAGACATACCCTCCTGGCAAAGCAAAGGCATTGACCATCGGTGAGTCAAGTAAAGTAAAAGTATAATGTACATCAGGCCTTTCGGTTTGGCGGGATACGGCCTGGCCCACCTGCGCCACATAATTTTGCAAGGTTTGGCTGTTTTCCGGGACACCGTAGGTTTTCATGACCTTCTGATGTTCCTGCGCCCCGACCTGGTTTTCCTGTGCCGGTGACATCAGGGCCGTAAACTGGCTTTCTCCGGTCGCAGGATTGGTTGAACAGGCTGATAATAAAACAACCGCCCCCAGACAGAGCATCTTGCCAAACAGGGGGAAAACAGGCCACTCTCGTGTCATGACAATAAAGCTCCGTCTTTTAAAAATACTGTTCATCAGTGTGCTGTGCCTATGTAGCATTCCCGCCATGGCGCAGGAAGGGCATTTTGGCGTCAATCCCAAGGCAAGTACGACCCCGGCCAATGAAGAGTCTCCCCCCCTAGTTCCCGACAAGCCCGCTGACTTTTCAGAACTGCGCAGTCAGGGTGTTGTGCTGGTAGATCAGGTGATTGATCCTCTGCGGGTGCTCTTGCAAGATGGCCGGATTGTCCAGCTCACAGGTCTTGATATCCCCGATCTTGACTATAAGGAATCCGGTGAACAGGCGGCACAGGCATTTGAATGGCTAAAAAATACCATAGAAAAGAAACAAGTGACGCTTTACCAGACCAAGCATGAAACCGAAGGCCGCCGCAACCGGATGGGGCATTATCTGGGTCACATTGAAACCCGCGAAGACAAAATCTGGCTGCAGGGTGCTTACCTGATCAATGGCTGGGCGCAGGTGCAACCTAGCCCGCTTCACACTGAAATGGCCTTACAAATGCTGCCCCTCGAGGCACAGGCCCTCACAAGCAAACGCGGCCTGTGGGCAGAGGGTCACAAATCTGCCCTGACCCCTGAGACCGCCAGCGCAAACCTGAATAGCTGGGCCATCGTGGAAGGAACCATCATCAAAGCCTCGATGGTGAACAACACGATCTATCTCAATTTCGGCGAAGACTGGCGCAAAGATTTCTCGATCGGTCTAGAACCGGACATTCGACGCCAATTTTCCAAAAAGCAAATTAACCCCCTCGATCTGCAAGGACAAACGGTACGCGTTCGCGGCTGGATCGAGAGCTATAACGGCCCTTTTATCAAGCTTTCCCATGCGATCTGGCTCGAGGTCTTGCCAGACAGCGCGCCAGCCGCTAATCTGCCCCCTGATAATTAATAAATTAACAAATCTGGCTTGAGGGCTATAAAGGCGATGACGGCATATCCCCGCCGCACTGTGCCATTTGATCTGTTTCCACCGCTGTCTCCATACTCCAGCGGCTTCCTTGACGTTGATCACCATCACCACCTTTATTGGGAGCAAAGCGGCAACCCTGACGGCGTACCGATCCTACATATTCATGGCGGCCCCGGCGCCGGAGCCACTGCCAAGCATCGTCGTTTTTTTGACCCCGACCATTACCGCATCATTATTTTTGACCAGCGCGGTGCGGGCAGATCGCAACCGTTGGGCAGTCTGCATAACAACACCCGCGAACATTTGCTCTCTGACATGGAGGTGTTACGTGAACATCTGCGTGTGGGACGCTGGCACCTGTTTGGTGGCTCATGGGGCAGCACACTGGCTTTGTCCTACGCACAAAAGCATCCGCAACGTTGCATCAGCCTGATCCTGCGCGGTATCTCGTTGCTAGAGCAGGATGAAATTAACTGGTTTATATACGGCATGCGCCGCATCTTTCCCGAAGCCTGGGAGCAGTTTGCGTCATTAGCCCCCAAACAAGAACAAAATAATCTGCTCGAGTTTTATTATAAAATTCTCAGCAGTGATGACCGCCAAGCCGCAACCGAGGCTGCAGTCAATTGGAGCCTCTATGAAGGGGCCTGCCTGTCGCTGATACCCAATTACGAAACCATCACCTCCGACGAGCAAAAGGATGTCGCATGGGCGATTGCCCGGATTGAGGCACATTACTATCGCAATAACGCCATTCCTGCCGAACAAAGTCTGCTGCGGGGGATTGACCGTATCCGTAGCATCCCCGCCACCATCATTCAGGGGCGCTATGACATGGTCAGCCCTATCGTCACGGCTCACCGCCTACATCAGGCCTGGCCTGAGGCCGATTATATTATCGTCCCCGATGGTGGCCATGCCTCGATGGATCCCCCTGTGCGGGCCCGCTTGATCGAAGCCACAGAAAATGCCAAAACCATCCGGTAATTCAAAAAGGAGCCTCTCATGACCTTCAAGACCCTGCGCGATTTCGACCTCAAAGGCAAAACTGTTCTGCTGCGGGCCGATCTCAATGTTCCTGCCAAAGATGGCGTCGTCACCGACACCACCCGGATTGACCGCCTGAAACCCACCATCGACTGGCTGATCCAACAAGGGGCAAAAACCCTTGTGCTTTCCCATTTTGGGCGCCCCAAGGGCGGATACGAAGCTGAATTTTCGCTGGCCTTCCTCACACCCGTTCTACACAAAAGCTGGGGCGTGCCTGTGAGCTTTGGCAAGGATTGTATTGGCGCAGACGCACAAAAACTAGCCGAAAACCTGCAACCCGGCCAAGTGGGCCTGCTGGAGAATCTACGCTTCCATAAAGGTGAAGAGGCCAATGATCCTGCCTTCATCAAGGAACTGGCCAAACTTGGTGACATCTATATAAATGACGCATTCTCAGCTGCGCACCGCGCCCATGCCTCGACCGAGGGCCTTGCCCACCATATGCCAACCGGGGCTGGATTTCTGATGGAGGCCGAGTTGAACGCCCTCAGCGATGCGCTGGAATCTCCACAACGACCCGTCGTGGCTATTGTGGGGGGGGCCAAAATTTCAACCAAACTCTCGGTGCTGGATAATCTGGTCAGAAAAGTTGACGTGCTGTTTTTAGGTGGTGGCATGGCCAACACTTTCCTGTTTGCCCAAGGCGTCGAGGTCGGAAAGTCACTGTGCGAACGTGATATGGCCGAAGAAGCCCGCAAAATCATAAAGACCGCACAGGATAGCGGCTGCGAAATTGTTTTGCCGAATGATCGCGTCATCCTCAAGGAATTTGGCAAGAACGCCCCGCATACCATCTGCAAGACTACGGATGTGCCCGCGGATCACGAAGCCGTTGATATCGGCCCGGCATCAGTAGAACTGTTGCGCAGCAAGCTTTCAACCGCCAAAACTGTTCTGTGGAATGGCCCGCTCGGTGTTTTTGAAGTAGAACCGTTTGATAAGGGCACCAACGAAGCGGCGCGCACTGTGGCAGCCTTCACCACTCAAGGCACACTGGTCAGCGTTGCCGGAGGCGGTGATACGGTGTCAGCTCTGGAACATGCCGGTGTCGCAGATCAATTCACCTATGTTTCAACCGCAGGCGGTGCCTTCCTTGAATGGATGGAAGGCAAAGTTCTGCCTGGTGTAGCAGCCCTCAGTGCCTATAAAAACGCAGCCTGATACCTAGAATCACTTTTTAAGAAAAATCCCCGGCTCTCACAAGCCGGGGATTTTGACTGTCTCTCTCCAGATACAGCTTAACTATCGCACGTCACCTCAGTTTTGTTCTTAATCAAACGCAGTGCTACTTCGGGTCGAATCTTGTCGAAATAACCAATCACATCCATCATATCAGCCTGACTGATAATACGATGCTCGGAACGCATACGATTGGTCAGTAAATAAATCATGGCAAAATCATTCTTCTGAATACCCTGAGCCCGGCAAATCACCGCCATCCCCTTACCACAGGACTGACGCAAATAGTCATGAATGGTATGGGCCGGTATTCCGGTATAAACCGCAAACATGGCAATAAAAGAGGTAATTTGCCCGCGTTTGAGCGTCTGCATCATGGCGCTCAAGGTCAGTTTACCCTTAGCCGCATACTGGCGCGCCGCCATCAATACTTTATCGTTCGGCATAAAGCGGTCTTCATGATCGCTGCTGGTGAATTCCAGCATGATCTCATCGATCGCGTTGGCAACCTCGCCTGAAAATATGCCGTAATAATCGCGAATATAGTGCCGCAGATCCTGACCAACGTGATCATAGAGCCTGCGCACAATGGCTTCAGGTAGTTCAGAGCGCATCAAAAGCGGTTTGGCAACCTCTTCATGCTCACGTGCCATACCGGACAAAACCTCAAGAGCGTGCGCCGTTAACTGAATTCTATCATTTTCCGATAAGGCAATCGCCGTACCCTTATCTTTTCTATCTGCCAGAACATCAATAATATGAGGGCTCAACTGGGCGCGGCTGGCAATCGCCTGCCAATGAGTGGGACCACGTGATTTAACAATGTAAATCAAATCCAGATCGCTAAGAACCGCACTGCGGCTTAAAATGGGGCGTGCAATCTCGATATCATCATTGGCCAGATTGAGAATTAAGCGAAGAGGCGCAGCCTCTATTACTGACAAACGCTCAGCCAGAGCTGACCGCAAATCTGCTTCGGCCTGACGCATCAGTCCGATCAGAACATCGGAAAGTAATTCCTGCTCACGGTTATTCAGATGAACATGATTTTCCAGCAGTTCTGCAACCGCGCTGGTCAGTTCAGCCCGCGCCAGCGGATCATCATCACGCGCTAGGTCATAGACCTTGTGACTATCATAAAGACGTACCAGCAGCGACGCTACTTGAGGTGATTTGTCAAACAAACGCATATCCATCACGAGTTAACCCAAAAACCCGAAAAATTGATAAATACAGCCGGAAACCGCTTCCCGTGGCTGTAACACACCGTCTGTTCTACCGCTTGCCCGGCTTGGCCGGATTGAAACCCTATATAGTCTTTTTATATTTGTAATCAGGGAGATGACTGGTTTTCTATGGTGAACCGCCTGAGGGGCTGTTCGAAACCTTGGTTCTCTCCTCACACACTACTAGTTCTACCCGAGAGTTATGAATATCAGGTTAACGTAATCATGAAGATCAGGTTGACTTTCTCTTTGGGTCAGGCATACCTGAGCAGTAAAGATTTTATTAACTGATCAGGGCTATTCTAGAAGGACATGGCAGTTTCCTGCCTTGTTCAAATGGGGATATTCGCTTCATGGCACTTTCGGTCAACGGTAATTATACGCAGCAAGCTATCATCAATCCGTTTCAGCAACGGAACGAAGAAAGTCGCGCCCTGCCCGATAAAAAGCCCGAAGAAAACAGAACACAGCCGCGCGCAGCTGCCGCCGCAGACACCCAACAAGCTGAAACCCGCAACGAACGCCGCGCCGAACAAACCGCCCGCGAAGAACGTAGCGACGACAGAGGCTCTGGTCGTCGCGGCGGCACAGTTGATATCACTGTCTGATTTATTACTATATATAATGAATTATTGTCTAGATTTCAGGTGTCCCGAGAATTTTTGCCGGGATAGCATAGTAACCACCAAAATATTCATAGCGGGATAAGCGCGCCTTACCAAAGATTGAGGTGTTATCACATTTCGATACAGACATCCCTAACTTGTCAGCCCAAATCAAACGGTCATACTGGCCGGAATATTGATTGAATGTCCGACGCAAGGCGATCCAGTGATAGTCCTCACCATCGCCACAGGCTTGAAAAAACAAGGCCGCGGGAACCCCCTTACCCACACACGATGACAGATTATCGCCGAGATAAGGTAATCCATCCTGCGCCAGCGAACGATGGATATCTTCGGCATATTCCTCAAGCCCTTCAGGCCGCATGTTATTGGTGCGGTTTTTGCCAGTGCCCAGAAAGCCCGGCTGCAGACGTTGGCCGTTTCGGTTAAACGCAAAGGATGTGCAATTCGTATCGGAATAGCCGCCCCAGTCCTGCGGGCGATAAACAGGAATACTTTCAAGAAACGGGAGGCCCTGCGGCGTCAAAATCAGACCGTTCAGATAGGCCATATCACCGTTATGGCGCTGGCCGGCCGCCATGAAATCACGTGTCAAACTGTAAGATTGAGTTTGTGCCGACATAATCATGCCTCCTGATCTGAGTACAGGGCTAGCACAGCATTTAAAATTATGTCAAATTTATTGAAAGGCTGGTTCGTTAAAAGACCGCAGCTTGCGACTATGCAGCTTGGCCGAACCAATATCCCGTAGCAACGCCATCGCCAACAGCCCAACCTGCAGGTGTTGTTCAACCCGCTCACGGTAGAAACGATCAGCCATGCCAGGCAATTTTAGCTGTCCGTGCAATGGTTTATCGGAAACACACAATAAAGTCCCGTAAGGGACGCGGAAACGGAAGCCATTGGCAGCAATCGTCCCTGACTCCATATCCAGCGCCACAGCCCGACTCTGGCTTAGCCGTATATTCTGCCGAATATGCGGGCGCAGCTCCCAGTTACGGTCATCCACCGTAGCAACTGTGCCCGTGCGCATGACTTTTTTCAGATCATAGCCCGCCATACCCGTTACCCGGGATACGGCCTGTTCCAGCGCAATCTGAATCTCGGATAGAGCCGGCACCGGGATCGCCGGGTGCAAGTCGCGATACAAGACATTGTCTTCGCGCAAGTAGCCATGAGCCAGAACATAGTCACCCAGATTTTGAGAATTGCGCAAACCTGCACAATGGCCAAGCATCAGCCACGCATGCGGCCGCAATACCGCAACATGATCGGTAATCGTTTTGGCATTTGATGGTCCTACACCAATATTGATCATAGTGATCCCGTTACCATCAGCGCGCTTCAGGTGGTAGGCGGGCATTTGCGGCAGACGTTTGATCGCCACCCCGGCCTCATCGAGCACCGCGAAACCCGTCATGTTGCGGTTAGCCGTCACACGGTTACCCGGTTCAACAAAGGCGGTGTATTCCAGCCGTTCTTTCTTCAACTCGGGATTGTCGGTCGGCTCCATAATCTCCCGGCAAATATTGACGAACTCA
>JAMPXY010000125.1 GCA_023700945.1 Alphaproteobacteria bacterium
CCGCTGATCTGCATCAGATCATCATAGACCCGCGCCGGATCCATGGCTTCAGCACCGAGGCCCTTGAGCAAGGCGTTATGGTGCAGCATCAGGCGTTCGATCTTCTCTCTCAACATTTCGGGATGCTGCAAATCGCAAACCCGGATCGCCCGGCGCGCCACTTTATCTTCATAAGCCGGGCCAATGCCGCGCCCGGTGGTGCCAATCTTGGTGCCTGGCTTGGCATCCTCGCGCGCTGATTCAAGGGCACGGTCAGTGGCCTGATGCACCGGCAGAATCAAGGTCGCATTTTCCGCCAGCATCAGATTATCCGGATTGACCACCACACCCTTGGTGCGGATCGCATCAATTTCTTTCAGCAAATGCCATGGATCAACCACCACACCGTTACCGATGATCGAGAGCTTGCCGCCCCGCACTACGCCCGAAGGCAGCAGGCTGAGCTTATACTCGACCCCGTCAATCACCAGCGTATGACCGGCATTATGCCCGCCTTGAAAACGCACAACAACATCGGCACGGGAAGAGAGCCAGTCAACAATCTTGCCCTTTCCCTCGTCGCCCCATTGGGAGCCGACAACGGCCACATTCGCCATGATGGAAATTTCCTATCGTTAGGTTGATACCGCCTAGAAGTGCATGAATCGGAGGCTTAAATCAAGCCCTGCCGTGGCGGAATATCCCGAATATCGCGAAAGCTGATCAAGCGGCGCGGCGTTTGGCCGGGGCTTCGTAAAAATCCTGCGCATCGACACCCAGTTGGCGAATATAGGCTATCTGTTTTGCTGCCAGAAGGGTGGTGGCGGCCTGAGGATGACCGGCGGCAGTCGCGATATTGAATGCGGTCCAGCCCTCTTCATCACGGGCATCGACATCAGCGCCACTCATAACCAGCAGACGAATTTTGGCGCAATCCCCGGCACGGGCCGCCTTGTGCAGTTGTTCGTTCAAATCTTGCTGGCCAAAATGGGACATGTTTTCTCTCCGCTGTCATCAACTTGGCTGAATATTATGAAAAACATGCTCTTTTGTCAAGTTTTCATATTTTTCTGCCCAATATCAGCCTGCCGCACGCTCGATCGCGGCACAAATATCGTTCACGACTTCCTGCACCAGCGTGGCATCATCACCCTCCGCCATGACGCGGATCAAGGGCTCGGTACCCGAAGGGCGTACCAGCACCCGCCCGGTCTGCGACAGGCGGCCCTGCGCCGTCTCGATAGCTTCTTGCACCTGGGCGTGGCTCAGCGGCTGCGCCCCTTTCTCAAACTTCACATTTTTGAGCAACTGCGGCAGCGGTTTGAACACATTCAGAACCGCGCTGGCGGGTTTACCACTGCGGGCAATCACCGCCAGACATTGCAACGCCGCCAGAATCCCGTCACCTGTCGCGACAAAATCATCAAGAATAATATGGCCGGATTGCTCCCCGCCGAGATTGCACCCGGCAGCTTTCATTTTCTCGATCACATAGCGGTCACCCACCTGCGTCCGCAGCAAGGATAAACCCTGCGAAGCCAGATAACGCTCAAGCCCGAGATTGGACATCACGGTTGCGACCACTGCGCCGCCTTTCAAATGCCCCTCATCCTGCTTGGTCGCTGCAATCAAAGCCAACAGTTGATCGCCATCGATTTTTTTCCCGGTCTCATCAACCATGATCAGGCGGTCGGCATCACCATCAAGCGCAATACCGAGATGGGCCTGCTGTGCGACCACGGCTTTCTGCAAGGCCTCGGTATGGGTCGCCCCGCATTCCTTGTTGATATTATGGCCGTTAGGCTGCACGCCCAGCGATATCACTTCAGCTTCCAGTTCATACAGCAACTGCGGGGCGGCCTTGTAGGCAGCGCCGTTGGCGCAATCGACCACGATCTTCATTCCCGACAGACTTAATGAACGGGGCACGCTGCGTTTGATGTATTCAATATAGCGACCCGTAGCATCATCAATCCGGGTGGCCCGGCCAACTTTCTCGGCAGGGGGCAAAAATGCAGCCATATCCTGATCGATCCAGCGTTCAATCTCCTGCTCCATCGCATCGGAAAGCTTATAACCGTCAGACCCGAAAATCTTGATCCCGTTATCCTGGCTGAGATTATGCGAAGCTGAAATCATCACCCCGATATCGCAGCGGAAGGTGCGGGTCAAAATTGAAATGGCCGGGGTGGGAATCGGGCCGGTGAATAACACATCCATGCCCATGGCCTCGAACCCGGCGGCCATGGCCTGCTCGAGCATATAACAGGACCGCCGCGTATCCTTGCCGATGATCACCCGTTTCTGATCCAGCCCGCCTTGCGAACCCCCCAGCGCATGCGCGGTGGCCATCGCCACTTTCAGGGCCATATCTGCCGTCATCGGGAATTTGTTGGCTTCGCCGCGAATCCCGTCAGTGCCGAAATATTTACGTGTCTTGGTCATCAACTAAAAATCCCGTTATCTATCCAACGCCATCTATAGCAGGCTATATCAGGGATTCCGCAAGGAATCAGCCATTGCCGCCAAAATCGTACGATTTATACCGATTTGCCTTGACGGCAATAGTGAAATTAAAGTAATAATGAAGTAATAAATACGACATATAAATACAAATCAGCGGATCATTCCGCCTTGTGAAGCTCAGGCCCTGATCAAATAAATACAGGGCCCCTAACGGAGGAGTAAAAAACATGATCGCTTATCTCTTCCAGGAATTCCTCGAACGGCGCTAGCCCTCCCCCCGGCCCCATTGACAAGTGATGACCTCAAGGCTCTTTAACCAGCCTCAGGACAAGCTTGATATCAATACGAGCCTCCATGATGACACGCATCATCAAGCGGACGCCTGTCGCGGCCTGCGGGGACGAACTTATCCTATTATTATTTGGTAATGACTTGGACAATACACAGTATTGCCAGACGAATACTTACATTGATCAATATTTGCGGCGCGCAGAAACGTCGCAAAGCGGCGGTGGAGATCAGACCCACCGGCGCTCTGGATTTCTGTACCTAAAAAACGCTCTTAAGGAGGGCCCTGTGATGATGACAAAACTGCAAAAACCCGTAGCCGGTATTCTGTCCGCTGTTTTTCTGGCCGCGGCCTTAAGCGGCTGTGGCGAGTCTGATTTTGACTTGGCCCGCAAGCCTGAGCTGATCGACAAGGCGGTTGCTGCGGCCATGGAAAAATGCGACTTGCAGGACAACAAACCGCAACAAATACCCTATGACGCCCGTCTGCGTCAGGTACTGGCCGGGGCGGAATCAAACGCCCTCGACAGCCTGCGCGAAGAAGGGGTGACCGTCTGCCTTGATCAGCGCCTGACCAAGGGTGATTACGGCTTTTTTGATAAGACAATTCGAGGAGTCTATTACCCCGAATCAAAAATTATATCTGTCTGGGACAATGGCCGCGACCCGACGGATCAAAGCTGGTACGAAACAAAAAGCACAGACTGGGGTGGGGAAAGCATCACCAAGTTTGCCAGCGAAGTTGCGGGCAAAGCTGACATGAATGAAAAACAAATTGGTGCAACCTATTTCTGCGGTAAAGGCTGCGTAACCTGGCACTGGAAGGCCGCCAGCGGGTTCAAGGATGAAGTGGGCAAGAACCCGCATCTGGACAATGCGCCTCTGGCACCTGACGTCCCCTTATATTCACCGGCCACGCCGCTGCTGCGGGCCAGCCTGAACTAATTTTGAATATGCGTTATTCTACTTAGACTTGCTTAAACACACTCGACAAACTTGACGGGGTCCTGATCAGGCCCCGTTTTTTCTCATGCGTTTTTCTCACATGTTCTCTCAAGGTGGGCCAGTCTTAAGGTGATGGCTGATGCCCACCCGGCTGGTCACCATGCACCGCCCGGGTCAGTTCACGCAGATAACGGGTCATCTCGGGCACGTTGCGAATAGGCCCCGAGAATTTATAGGCCTGCGGCTGGCCATAAATATAAAAAGAACTCTGTGGTGTGGCCACCACCGGCAGGCTGGCCTTGGCAATATTTGGGTATTGATCAATATCCACCCCCAGCACCTGAATATTGACGCCAGGCTGACGCCTGATCTCGTCCATCTGTGCAAACAGCACCTTACAGGGACCGCACCAGGTGGCATGAAAGACATTCATTACCACCGCGTCGGCTGATTGCGCCGCTAAAGCCGTCTGGAAGGCCGCCAGATTGTCCAGCCCGCTATATTCCTGCCGCGATGAGGCGGCGGCGGCCCTCAGCCCGAACGGGCCCAGCAGTGCTGATGCGAGAAAGGCTTTTAAAAGTGTCCGGCGATCCATACTCAACCTCATTTTGAATGACGCCCGGACACTACTTGATTAACTAGAATTATGTCAATATATTTAAGGGGCACACATCCCTCTACGATAATTGAGAAAATGATAGGGAAAGCCACCTGTTCACCATGTATAGGCCCCGCCAACGTTAATCCCAGAACGATCCGTCATTTCCAGAAATATCGCCGGATCATGGGTTAAGTTTTTGAAAAAATCCCAGAACATCAAACATAAAATCTCTAAATTAACTTGCGTCCGCCCAGTACCAAGAAGGTTGATCCAGTAGCTTTTGGCCCTTGATCCGCGTCTCTCCCAGCTCTTTTTCCAGTTCAATAAGGTAGCATTCTGCAGACACTTTTAAGGCCTCAATAAGAGGCTTCGAATGCGAAATAACCCAGACCTGCGTATTCTCTGCTGCTTTCAAAATTAAACGACCCAAAGCAGGCAACAAGTCAGGATGTAAACTTGTTTCAGGTTCATTTAGTACCATAAGCGAAGGAGGTCTTGGTGTAAGTAGAGCTGCAACCCAAAGGAGATAACGCAATGTTCCGTCTGATAACTCTAAACCTGATAATGGACGCAGTAGGCCTTCTTGATGAAACTCAACTGAAAAATGACCTGTACTAGATACCGCTATTTCAATGTGCGCTCCTGGAAAAGCATCACTA
>JAMPXY010000024.1 GCA_023700945.1 Alphaproteobacteria bacterium
ATCTATATCCGCCAATGTTTTGACGTCATGGATATTGGCACGACAAAAATCGGTATTGCGTTTGAGTAAGGCAGCCTGCATAGCATCAAGAACCGCCTGCACCGTGCCAACGAATTCATCGGTGGTCACAGTAACTTTTGAATCCTTGCCCAGATCGCGACGGACATAGGTCAACTTACCCTCATCCATTTCGCGTTGGCCAATCTCAACCCGTACCGGCACACCTTTCTTGATCGCATCCCACATCTTATCGCTGGAGCGCGCATCGGAACAATCGAGTTTCACCCGTATCCCCTGTGCCTTCAGGCGTTCCGCCAGCTTACGGCAATGTTCAAAAATGGGCGCACCGTCATCACGCACAATCGGAATAATCGCAACCTGATGCGGGGCAATCCGTGGTGGCATAACCATGCCATCATCATCAGCATGGGACATAATCAAGCCCCCGACCGAACGTGTTGAAAATCCCCATGAGGTGGTATGGCAGGTATGCATCTGCCCATCAACACCCTGATACTGGATATTGAAAGATTTAGCAAAATGCTGACCAAGATTATGCGAGGTACACGCCTGCAGTGCTTTGCCATCCTGCATCATTGCCTCAATCGTGATACTGTTATCAGCACCCGGGAAGCGTTCATCTGCGGTTTTCTCGCCCTTGATTCCGCCAATTGCCAGATAGTTTTCGTAGACGTCATTATAAACATCCAGCATCTTGATCATATCGGCATAGGCTTCCTTCTCGGTGGCGAAGGCATTATGCCCTTCCTGCCAAAGAAATTCTGTAGTCCGCAAAAACATGCGTGGCCGCATTTCCCAGCGCATGACATTGGCCCACTGGTTCAACAACAATGGCAGGTCGCGGTAGGATTGGATCCATTTTGCCATCGAGTCACCAATAATGGTTTCCGAAGTCGGGCGAATAATAAACGGCTCTTCCAGCTCGGCATCCTTGGCAGGGATTAGTTTGCCATCAGGTCCTTTTTCCAGACGGTGGTGGGTCACCACCGCACATTCCTTGGCAAAGCCATCAATATGCTCAGCTTCCTTGCTGATAAAGGATAAGGGGATCAGTAAGGGAAAATAAGCATTCTCTACGCCCTGCTCCTTGATTTTTTCATCAAGCGCCCGTTGGATATTTTCCCACAGCGCATAACCGTAGGGCTTGATCACCATGCAGCCCCGCACAGGTGAATTTTCCGACAAGTCCGCAGCCTTGATCACTGCCTGATACCACTCCGGAAAATTATCCTCGCGGGTCGGTGTCACGGCTGTTTTGGTGGCTTTCTTTGCCTCTGTTTTTTGCGCTTGTGCTGTCATTTTAATATCCTCTTAGTATCCTTGGCCCCAAATAATGTCTTTTTGTTGATCTACTATTGTTGTTTGCGTATCGACCGGCTGCGGTTGCTGCACTCCTGCTGGTGGTAAAACGGTCTCAACCGGTATTTGCCCTAACGTCTGCGGTGGCAAATCTGTCTCCGGCGCAATAACCTGCGTTGCCGCAGCGTTATCATCACAGACAATATTCGTTTGCTGGGTAAAATCCTGCCCGTTAAATGTCACACGACCATCGCGGTGAACTTCGACCATTCCTGTCTCAGTTTTCAATTCCGCCCCCTCAGGCACATGCCCCAGACGCTCGGCCAGATCAATACTGACCGGTATGCGTATAACATCGGGGATCATCGCCGGGTATGCATTAACATCGGCAGGTACAACCGGATTGCCATGGACGTCGACTCCCGGCTGAAAGGCGACATCAGGGCTGGCTATATACTGGGCGCGCAGTTTGCACAACGCCAGATCATTCTGCGCCCACGCCCTATCTGGCAGCACTGTCATAATCATTATCAATGTCAAAAAGCGGATCATTGCTGCATCTCCGCTGACATTTGTCGGGCGGCATCATGGAAACTAATAATTTCGACCTTAACCAGCACATAGATAGCAAGCCAGATGATGGCCGATACAATAGCCGTTGCAATAAATTTCTGTTTGAGGCGCGGATTCGCCGGGGCACTCGGCGCATGACCTAGCGCAGGATTGGGGTCAGCCTGATTACCCCACGGTAAGATGGTAAACAAAACTGTCCAGTAGGTAATAAAGTAAACGAAAATACCCGAGACCCAGCTCATACCCGCACCACATGCACTGTTGTTTTTGGTTTCATTCCCAACTTCACCTGTACATAACGGCGAACCCCGATACGCACTTCCTCGTGCACGGCGTGATCATCATATAAATCTTCACGCTCCATATCAGCTAATGTGTCCTCAATTTCATCAAGAATACCCGTCAATATTTTTTTCTCTTCTGGACTTTCTTCATTAATCAAGCCCACGGTTGACACTTGCGGATCGGCTACCAGATCACCACGGCCATTAACTACCAACGTCACATGAACCGTCCCGCTAAACTGCAGTTTACGGCGCTCGCTGATTGAATTGTGGCTGGTACTGATAATCCTGTTTTTTTCAACGGCAAGCAAACCCGTCTGCACATGATCGACAACCTCTGGCTTACCCGGCCCCAGACAGATGACCGATCCGTTGTTCGGTACTAGTACATGTGGTATCTGGCACTGACGCGCCAGTTCCGCCTGCGCCTCAAGCATGACACGTTCACCATGCACCGGCACCACCAGCTTTGGCTTTACCCAGCTGAGCATGTCGACAATTTCACCGCGACAAGGGTGGCCCGAAACATGGATACAATGTTCCGTATCGTTGGGAGTGACAACGCGCACCCCGGCAGCGCTGAGATTATTGCGCACCGCATTGATTTCTTTTTCATTACCGGGAATAGCCCGCGAAGAAAAAACCACAGTGTCTCCGCGACCAAAAACAATATCAGGATGATCGCCACGCGAAATACGTGCCAGCGCCGCCCGGGCCTCACCTTGTGACCCGGTTACAATCATCACCTGTTTATCTTCAGGCAAATAACCAATTTCCTCAGCATCGACAAAATCAGGAATATCACGCAAATATCCGGAATCAACAGCTGACGCCACCATCGAATGCAAAGACCGTCCAACCAGTGCAACTCGGCGATCACAAGCCTGCGCAGCCCGGACAATACTTTGCACACGGGCAATATTAGAAGCAAATACCGTTATACCAATGCGCCCCCGACATTCGCCAAATACACGGGCCAAACCTTTTTCAACATCTGCCTCTGTCCCTGTGCGGCCCGGTACCTCAGCATTCGTGGAATCACCAATATAAGCCAGCACACCACGGGCGCCGATCCGTTTGAGAGCCTCTTCATCGGTAGGCTTCCCCAAAACCGGTGTTGGATCAAGATTCCAATCGCCGCTATGCAAGATACGCCCGGCTGTGGTTTCAATCATCAAGGCCGCAGTATCAGGAATAGAATGAGAAACATGAATAAATTCGAGCGTGAATCCTTTGACCTTGAACTGGGCTCCCGCCTCAACAATATGGACATCCGCCTCGCGACTGGCAGGGACTTCATCAAGCTTGCGTTTCAGAACCGACGCCGTGAATTCCGTACAATAAATTGGGCATTTGAGGCGAGGCCAGAGATGCGCCACAGCCCCGATATGATCTTCATGTGCGTGGGTAATAATCAGGGCCGAAAGCTGCCCGATATAGGGCTCAATAAAACTGGGGTCAGGTAAAACAATATCGATACCGGGAAATTTTTCATCTGCAAAGCCCATCCCGCAATCGACAGCCAACCACTGCCCGTCGCAGGTATACAGATTGAAGTTCACGCCAAATTGTTCACTCCCACCCAAGGGAATGAAGTAAATTTGCTGCGGATCAAGGCCGAGCGCTTGTGCGGGCGTCAGTTTAGCCATTATTAATGCAATCTTTGCGGTGCTGTTTCGGGTTCTTCAAAATAGATTTCCCCGGCGCGAATGACAATTTGTTTATTGTCGGAAACCTCTAAAATTAGGCCTCCATTCTCATCAAGGCCGCGAAAAATGCCTTTTTCCTCGCGCTGAGGCAACCGAGCCGTCAGTTTATGGCCAATGCCATGGCCCTGCGCCAGCCAGGCTTTGCGTATCGGCGCAAAACCCTCAGCCTTCCAGGCTAGGTAATACATGTCCAGATAATGTAGCACACGGTCACGGAACGGGTGAACGGCCAAGCGCCCCTCCCCGGCGACATCCTTGATACAAATACGCCCTTCTGGTGCAGAGAGAATATTTACTCCCATCCCCACCACCAGATGACCAACCAGACCTTTGGGCGATAATTCAGACTCCAGCAGAATGCCCGCACATTTTCTGCCATTAATTAAAATGTCATTTGGCCATTTGAGGGTTTTCTTATGACCGGGGGCAATAAATTCATCCATCGCCGCCGATACTGCCAGTGCTACAATAAACGAAATCTGCCCAGCCAGATCAGCCGTACAAAGAGGACGCAGCAACACCGACATATGCAGATTGCCCATGGGTGAGAACCATTCATTACCCTGACGGCCACGCCCTTCAGACTGGGTCAAGGCCTGAATAACCAGTCCCTCGTCTTCACCCTCTAGGGCCCGGTCCTTGACCACATCCTGTGTTGAAGGCAGAACTGCAAAGTTCTCTATCTTCCAGTGAATGCTCATCCGGCAAACAATGTGCTCGCAGTGTGGCGCGCAGTATCAATCAGCACATTAGGCTTCAATATAAAAAACAATACAAAAACAACGCTGACGACAATAACTGCTCTTTTGGCAAAAGCCATCTGCCGGTCAAATGCCTCGGCGGCGGCATCAAAGAACATGACCTTGATAATACGCAAATAGTAATAAGCCGCAACAACAGAGCACAGCACCCCGACCACAGCCAAAGTATAGAAGCCCTCGCCGATAGCTGCCTGAAACACCAGCAACTTGCCAAAGAATCCGGCCAACGGGGGAATTCCACTCATTGAAAACAACAAAATTGCCATCGCATAGGCCAGCATCGGACTGGTACGGGACAGACCTGCCAGATCATCAATTGACTCAACCGCGCGCTCACCCCGGCGCATGCACATGATAATGCCAAATACCCCTGCTGTCATAATCATGTAGATGGTCATATAAACCACTACCGCCGACGCCCCTTGCGGTGTCCCGGCAATAATCCCGACCAACGCATAACCCATATTTCCGATTGAACTATACGCCATCAGACGTTTGATATTGTTTTGAACCAATCCAGCTAGCGCTGACCAGATCATCGAGGCTGCCGCCAGAAACCAGACAATCTGTTGCCAATGAACGCTCAATCCGCCAAACGGACCGTAGAGCAGTTGCATCAGTACGGCAATCGCAGCGATTTTAGGCACCAGCGCAAAAAAAGCTGTCACCGAGGTTGGCGCACCCTCATAAACATCAGGGGTCCACATATGAAACGGTACCGCCGAAATCTTGAAAGCGATCCCAACCAGCACAAACACCATACCCACCATGAAGCCCATGGCCACGCCATCAACCCCGGTCAGGCTGCTGGCTATGCGGGTATAATCAAGTGTTCCGGCAAAACCGTAAACCAATGAAATCCCAAACAGCAACATGCCCGATGCCAAGGCACCCAGAACAAAATACTTAAGACCTGCTTCAGAAGAACGTGCCTGATCACGGCGGAACGCCGCCAACACATAAAGCGCAAGTGATTGCAGTTCAAGACCGACATAAAGGCTGAGCAAATTATGGGCGGACACCATAATCATCATGCCCAGTCCAGCAAACAGAATCAAAATAGGATATTCGAACCGGGCCATACCCTCTTCATAAAGGTAACGCACCGATAATGCGACCGTTGCCACCAGACCAGAAAGGATCAGCAGTTTAATAAAGCCGGTAAAAGGGTTCAAACGGAACATATCTCCCATTACCGTGCGGCTATCCCAGTCAACCCCCAGGAGAAACATCCCGGTAATAGCGAATGTCGCCAATACCGACCAGCTGATAAAAGCCGTCGACTGGTTGCCGCGCATAACACCGGCCACCAGCAAAACCATGCCAGCCACCGCCATAAACAATTCAGGAAAAACAGCTGCCAGTTCGGCAGGATTAAAGTTACTCATCGGTCTGTGCCTCCGGCATCGGCAGGGAAACATCATCTGCCGGGTTGTTCTCTTCAGTTATCGGCGTGACCTGCGCCGCTTCAGCCGCGGCCAAATGTGTCTCATACTGGGTCAGCAATTTCTCAACCGATGGCGATACGCGTTCCATCACATAGCCCGGTGCCACACCCAGCCAAAGTACCAACACCACAAACGGCAGGAAAATCAACATCTCCCGTTTATCAAGATCGGGCATGGCCGCAGCATCTTCATTAGTCTGCGGGCCAAAAATCACACGACGATAGAGCACCAGCATATAGGCCGCCCCCAATACCACACCGGTCGTGGCAAACAAGGCTACCGTTGTATCGACTTTAAAGGCTCCGAGCAAACTCAAGAACTCGCCGACAAAACCCGAAGTCCCCGGCAACCCGACAGATCCCAGCATCATCAGCATAAACACAGTGGCGTATTTCGGCATATTCTTGACCAAGCCCCCATAACGGCCAATTTCACGGGTATGCAGACGGTCATAGACAACACCTACGCACAAGAACAGCGCCCCAGAAATAATCCCGTGACTGATCATCTGGAAGATACCGCCTTCAACACCCTGTGTCGTCGCCGTAAAAATACCCAGCGTGACAAACCCCATGTGCGCCACCGAAGAATAGGCAATCATCTTTTTCATGTCTTCTTGCACCAACGCCACCAGCGAGGTGTAAACAATCGCGATAATTGAAAGCCAGAACACCAGATCAGCATAATGCGCCGAGGCTTCCGGAAACATCGGCAAGGAAAACCGCAGGAAGCCATAGCCGCCCATTTTCAGCAATACCCCGGCCAGAATAACCGAGCCGGCTGTAGGAGCCTCAACGTGGGCATCCGGCAACCATGTATGAACCGGCCACATCGGCATCTTGACCGCAAAGCTCGCGAAACACGCCAGCCATAGCCACATTTGCAGATCACGCGCCACTGGATTGGCCATTAATGTCGGAATATCTGTGGTGCCCGCCTGAAAATACAAGGTCAGGATCGCCACCAGCATTAAAACCGAACCCAGCAATGTATAAAGAAAAAGCTTAAAGGCTGAATAAACCCGGCGGACCCCGCCCCAGATCCCGATAATCAGGAACATAGGAATCAGCACAGCTTCAAAGAACACATAAAAAAGCACGGTGTCGAGCGCACAGAATGTGCCAATCATAAAGGTTTCCAACACAAGAAACGCCACCATATATTCCTTGACCCGGCTCTGAATCGAATTCCAGCTGGCAAGAATACAGATCGGCGTCAAAAAGGCCGACAGCACGACAAAGAATAATGAAATGCCATCAACCCCCATGTGGTAGGAAATTTTCAGGCTGTCAAACCATACATGCTTTTCTACAAACTGAAAGTCAGCACTGGCCGGATCAAATTTTGCCATCATGTAGAAAGCAAGGGCAAAAGTGAACATGGAAGTATAAAGCGCGGCAAAGCGGGCGTTACGCGCCACCAGATCAGGTTCGCCCCTGATCATCATAACAAACAAGGCGCCCACCAGCGGCAGGTAGGTCATCAGTGAAAGGATCGGAAAATCAACCATGTCTACTCTCTTGTACTCCGCTCACTTAATACGCGACAGTGACGCGATAGATCAGCCAGGAAATCAAGCCGATCAAACCCACCATCATGATAAGGGCATATTGATACATATAACCGGACTGGGCACGGCTCAGGACGCCACCCAGACGCCGCGACAATGACGAAAATCCATCCGGACCCAGACGGTCGATCACCGCCCCGTCACCGGATTTCCAGAAAAAACGCCCCCAACGAAAGGCCCTCTGAACAAACAGTCGGTCATAAATCTCATCAAAAAACCACTTATTGAAGAACAGCCGATGCAACGGTGCAAACAACCGGACGATTTTCCCAGCCAAACCTTCACGCCACATATATACCAGATAGGCCAGCAATATGCCGACAGCGCCCACGGCCACAGGCAGCAACTTCACCCACGTTGGGACATGGTGACCACCCTCAATCGTATCATTTTCAGGAAGGACTTTCAGACTCTCGCCCCAGAATTGTTGACGGCCAAAAACCATATGTTCCTCATCCACTTTGGCTGCTCCGTGAGATTCCTCAGCCGTGCCATGATCTTCTGATCCGTGCTTTTCCGGCTTGAACGTGACCTCATCGCCCTGGACCTCTACATGGGCGGTCTCCCCGCCATGCGATGTCCCACCCACAAACGGAGTATAGAATATGTAACCCGCCACCAGTGCCCCCGATGCCAGCACCACCAGTGGAGAAAGCATAATCGACGGCGATTCATGGACATGGGCCATGACATGCTCATCCGCCCTTGGTTTGCCGTGGAACGTCATCAGGATCAACCGCCAGCTATAAAAGGCCGTCATCAGTGCGGCAGCAATCCCCATCCAGAAGGCATAATTGCCAAACCACGTGTGATCGGCAAAGGCTGCTTCAAGGATCATATCCTTGGAGAAATAGCCGGAGAAAAACGGAATCCCCGCTAATGCCAGCGAACCTATCCACATCATCACATAGGTGGTCGGAATCATCTTCCAGATGCCGCCCATCTTGCGCATGTCTTGTTCATCAGACATGGCATGAATAACAGAGCCCGCACCCAAAAACAGCAGGGCCTTAAAAAAGGCATGAGTCATCAGATGGAACATCGCAGCGCCATAGGCCGAAACACCCAGTGCAAAAAACATATAACCCAACTGCGACATGGTGGAATAAGCAATGACACGTTTGATATCAAACTGGGTCAAGCCAATCGTGGCTGCAACAAACGCTGTGGTCGCACCGACTACCGTTACCACCATCAGTGCAACCGGCGCATATTCGAAGACAGGTGAAAACCGTGCCACCAGAAAAACCCCGGCTGTAACCATTGTGGCGGCGTGAATCAGCGCCGATACCGGCGTTGGCCCTTCCATCGCATCAGGCAACCATGTATGCAGCCCCAATTGTGCCGATTTACCTACGGCCCCCATAAACAGCAACAAGCAAACCAGCGTCAGGGCATGCACTTCAAACCCGAGGAACATAAACGTCGTATGCGCCAGTTCCGGTGCCTTCTCGAAAATACCTTCATAGCTGATGGTGCCGAAAATAACGAAAATCGCCATAGTGCCCAAAGCCAGACCAAAGTCACCCACGCGGTTGACGATAAAGGCTTTTACCGCCGCCGCATTAGCCGAGGGTTTATGGTTCCAGAACCCGATCAACAAATAAGAGGCCAGACCCACCCCTTCCCATCCAAAGAACAACTGCAGCAGATTGTCAGAAGTCACCAGCATCAACATGGCGAAGGTGAACAAGGCCAGATAGGCCATAAACCGCCCCTTGGCCGGATCATGGCTCATATATCCTACAGAATAAACATGGACACAGGCCGAAACGATATTGATGACACACATCATCACGACCGTAAGTTGGTCGATCCGCAACGTCCAGCTGGCTGAAAAATCCCCGGAAACGATCCAGTTCGCAAGCGGTATGATCCGCGGATGTCCGGCAAGTGCTACATCAAAAAACAGCACACAGGACACAAACGCCGCGACAATTACCGCCGCACACGTAACAAACTGGCAGCCTTTATCAGTAATCTGCTTGCCAAACAAAAAGGCAATCAGGAAGGCAATCAGTGAGGGGAATACAGCCAGAAGCTCCATATTAAGTCTATCTCTCTATACTCAAGGTTTCAGCGTTGCGGTTCCACAAGCGCATTGATGACCGGGCTGGCCGCAACCTGCCACACCAGTGATCGGGCCGCTTGTCTTGTACTCGACAACTTCATTGGCGAATTTTTTTGGCAACCCATCAATCACAAGCTGATCAGTTTTATCATCAACAGTTACAACGGTGCATTCATCGCCACCCTTGGTCATGCCAACATCGATACTACGAACATGAACATTGAATGCATTAGAGAGCTCTCGCCAGAGTTTAAGTGCTTTATCATCTGCCAGCATGCTATTACCCCTTCAATGTTGAAATATCCTCGACAGCGATGCTGCCGCGGTTACGGAAGAAAATCACGAGAATGGCCAATCCGATAGCAGCTTCGGCGGCGGCGACGGTCAGAACAAACATGGCAAAAACCTGTCCCGCCAGATCGTTCAGAAATGAGGAAAAAGACACCAGATTGATATTGACCGCCAGTAACATCAGCTCAATCGACATCAAGATAATAATGACGTTCTTGCGGTTAAGGAAAATTCCAAAAACCCCCAGCGTAAACAAAATGGCGGCCAGGCTAAGATAGTGTGAAAGGCCAATGTCCAACATTCTAGACCCCCGAATTCGATGAAATTTTCTGAATGTCCAGTACATCACCCGGACGGCGGGCATTTTGTACCGACACCTTTTGACGGCGGACATCCGGACGCTGACGATGGGTCAGCACAATGGCGCCAATCATGGCCACCAGCAACACAAACCCCGAAGCCTGAAATACGAAAACATAATCGGTGTAGATCAAACGGCCGAGTGCCACAGTGTTACTCACCCCTTCAGGTACGGGGGACGTCAAATTTTTTGCCACTTCCGGTGAAAACTGCCATGCCGTAAAAATCGAAATCAGTTCCAGCAGTAAAATACCTCCGGCGATCAATCCCACCGGTACATACTGCATAGCCCCCTTGCGCAGGTCGGCAAAGCTGATATCCAGCATCATCACCACAAACAGAAACAAGACCGCCACAGCTCCGACATAAACAATCACCAGAATCATGGCGATGAATTCAGCCCCCAGCAGGACAAATAGTCCCGCCGCATTGAAAAATGCCAGAATAAGGAAAAGAACAGAGTGCACGGGGTTACGCGCTGTGATGACCATCAGCGCACTTGCCACCAGAACTCCGGCAAAAACGTAAAAAGCCAGGGCCTCGAACATGATACTCTTGCCTGCTAAATGAATCCGGACGGGCGGTTATACGCCCGGCACTGTTCTAATATGTCCTACGCCCTTCTGCAAGCGCCCCCGCTACAAAAAAGCGACAAAAATCCCCGCTTTATTAAGAAGTTACCCTATTGCTTTTTTCTATGGAAAGATCAAAATACCAACCAGATTGAATACCATTTTATGCACCCCCGGAAGGAACTCTCTCGTGAAAACCTCTTTAATGCTGGCTGCCGTAGCCCTGATTTCCTTGGCCCCTCTCTCAGCACAAGCCGCTGATGGCCTGCTCGGTGTTGGCATAGGCTATTATGATGTGTTTGACGAGGATGAAGCTGTTGATTTTCGAGTTGAATATCGTGCTGCAACACCTTGTTTTTGGGAAATAAAACCATTTATTGGCGCACATGTCACCACAGATGGTGCCGTGTATGCTTTGGGTGGCTTCTACGGTGACCTCAACCTCTCACCGGAATGGACGCTAACCCCTAGTCTGGGGGCCGGGCTTTATAGCGATGGTGGCGGCAAGGATCTTGGGCATACGGTTGAATTCCGCAGCCAGCTTGAACTGGGGTATAATTTCGATAACGGCTCCCGTCTGAGCGGTGGTCTGGCACATATTTCCAATGCCAGCTTGGGTGACCGTAATCCCGGCACTGAAATCCTCAGCCTGAACTACTACTTTCCGTTAAGCTGGGTTTCTGGCAATTAAACCATTACACGCGGTCGGCAGTATTGTCGGCTGAAGAAAAAGTCCCCCTGCGCCTTGGCTAGCGCGCAGGCACTGTCTTCTATTTTATTCCGCACCTGAAAATCAAGCTCTAAGCCACTGCGGCAGCTACGAGATTCTTTCCAATGCTCACACAATTCTAGACTGGCCATGTTGTAGGAAAAATAGGCTGGCTCGCTCAGGTCATGCGTTCCTTTCAAACGGTCCGGCACAGGAAAGCTATAAACCTTGGAACTAAGAAAGCCCACCCCCAGCAAAAAAGCGTCTTCGGCTTGCTGGGCAATTTGCTCATCGCGCGTAGGCTCACGCTGCAGCAGCGCTGCAAAATCAATTTTGAAAAGAGGTTCGTCCAGAAACTGGTTGGCCACATAACCCCCTAGGGCCAACGGTGCCGTAATCACCGCAGCCACAATAGCCCGGGCACCCCAACGAGCCAAACCCGATGATTTATTGAATTCTCGCTGTGGCCGTGATGGTTGCATAACCTTACCCTTGTCTGTCAATAATTATGACAATAAACAATACGAGCAAGCCTGTCAAATACAGGCCCATGACTTAGAATCAACCACTTAGTGGATATTCAAGCAGGGGCAAACTCAGCGATAAGGCGCATCTACCGCCAGATTGGAGGCGATCTGTGACTCCCAGCGGTCACCATTCAACAGTAACTTATCTTTGTTGTAATAGAGTTCTTCGCGGGTCTCGGTGGCAAACTCAAAATTTGGCCCCTCGACAATGGCATCCACCGGACAAGCCTCCTGACATAGACCGCAATAAATGCACTTGGTCATGTCGATATCATAACGGGTCGTACGGCGGGAACCATCGTCACGCGGCTCGGCTTCAATTGTGATCGCCTGCGCTGGACAAACCGCCTCACACAACTTACAGGCAATACAACGTTCTTCTCCGCTCGGATAGCGGCGCAACGCATGTTCTCCGCGAAAACGCGGGCTGATAGGCCCCTTTTCAAAAGGGTAATTGATCGTGACGCGCGACTTGAACATATACTTGAACGTCAGAGCCATGCCCTTGACGATCTCGGTCAATAAAAACGAATTGGCAAACTGTGCAAGCATGATACGCGCCTCTTAGACTGCAATAAGGCCCCGATAATAAAGACAAATCAGCAAAAGATCAAACGCCCCATTTCCGCGGCCGATTCCAGATAAAGTTCTATCTGTCGCTTTTAAAAGCCGGATAGACGCTCCGCCCCACGCCGGCACGCGCATGGCGCACCGTCCGGGTAAAAAATGGACGGAACCGGGGGCCCTGATTGGTAAAAAAATCTCTGAGGATAGTGCGCCGCCCCCATTTGGCAGAGGCGCAATCATTAAACAGCAAAGCCAGACCCGAGGTCATCTTTGCCATCGCCAGTGAGTTATCGTTGGCGACCTTTTCCAGTGTTTCTGCCAGCATCATGGTAACGCGTCAAAGGCCAGCAAGGAACCCGCCACAACCACCACCCACAGCAATGTGAACGGTAAAAAGACTTTCCAGCCCAGCCGCATTAACTGATCGTAACGATAACGCGGCAGCGTCCCCCGTACCCAAATGAAGAAAAACAGGATCAGCGATACCTTGAGCGCGAACCAGATCACACCTGGCACAAACGCCAGCGCCTCAATCCCGAATGGAGGCAGCCACCCCCCAAGGAAGAGAATGGTCGTCATCGCCGACATTAAAACCATGTTGGCATATTCAGAGAGGAAGAACAGCGTGAACAACACACCTGAATATTCCACCATAAACCCGCCAGATAGCTCGGACTCACCCTCAGGCAAATCGAACGGGCAACGGTTGGTTTCGGCTAGAATAGATACAAGGAATACCGCCAGCATCGGCAGCAGCATAATCTGCACCCAGACGGGCCGCGTTGCCGTGACAATTTCCGACAGGTTGAGCGATCCCGTGGTTAGCAATACACAGACGATAATCAGACCCATCGACACTTCATAGGACACCATTTGCGAAGCTGAGCGCATGCCGCCCAAGAACGCATACCGTGAGTTAGAAGCCCACCCCGCCATGATCACGCCGTAAACACCCATGGAGGAGATCGCAAACAAATACAAAATACCCACGTTAATATCGGCAATCACCCACTGGGCATTCACCGGAATAACCGCCCACGCAATAAACGCCATCACCAGCATCAGGATTGGAGCCAGAATAAAAACCGGTCGGTTAGCCTGTGTCGGGATAATTGTTTCCTTGCCCATCAGTTTGAGCAAATCAGCAAAGGATTGCAGCAAGCCAAACGGCCCCACCATCGCCGGACCCTGACGACGCTGCATCGCGCCCAGAACTTTACGTTCGCCATAAACGACGAACGCCACACTGAGCGCAACAACAAGAACAAAAGCGATAATCTGGATCGCCGAAGCCGTGGCCATCGCCAGCCAATCAGGGAAGCCAAGACCTGTAAAGAAAGAGGTTACCAGTTCCATTATTCAGCGGCCCCCACCATATTGTCTGCCACATCACCATGAAGAAAAACCTTCGTGCATTCCGCCATCGTCAGCGATGAACGGGTAATCACATTGGTCATGTAAAAATTCTGCACCGCAGCCACAAACGGAGCCGCTGCAAGCTTAGCAGGTTTACCAAACTCACTCCACGGTGCCGGCAAAATTTGATCGATCTGCATGAGATGCGGCCACTCACGGGCGATACGCTCACGCAGCTGGAATAAATCATCGTACGGCAACTGACGGTGGATATAGGCGGAGAGCGCCCGGATAATCTTCCAGTCTTCGCGGGCCTCGCCCGGCGCTTCAACGGCCTTGCGAGCCATCTGCACCCGACCTTCCGTATTCACGTACAAGCCGTTCTTTTCAGTGTAGGCCGCACCCGGCAAAATAACATCGGCGCGGTTGGCTCCGGCATCACCATGATGACCCTGATAAACGACAAAAGCATTTGGATTGATATAATCCATCGAGAAATCATCAGCCCCGAGCAGATAGACCATCTCGACCTTGCCAAGATCAAACCCCTCTTTCGAGGTAAATCCAATATCCAGCGCCCCGACACGCGAAGCCGCTGTATGCAGCACATTGAAACCGTTCCAGTCCTCACGCACCATATTAAATGTTTCCGCGCATTGACGGGCCAACGCCTGAACGGCCAAACCATCTTCACGCTGAAACGCGCCCATCCCGACAATAATCATCGGATTTTTAGCGTTCTTCAGCACCGCCGCAAAATTCCCGCCGCCCTTGATCAGATTTTCAAGATCAACCGGCATAGTGCCAATATGTTCATACGGGTATGTCAAATCGACAGCCTCGCCGATCACGCCCACTTTCACGCGCTTGTTCAGCCATGTCTTGCGGATACGGGCATTGACCAGCGCAGCTTCCCAGCGGGGATTAGTGCCAACCAGCAAAATCGCATCCGCCTGCTCGATCCCGGCAATCGTAGAATTAAAAATATAACCGGCACGACTGGACGCATCATAGAAAGCACCATCGGTACGGCATTCAAGATTGGTCTCGTGCAGTGCTCCCATCAAATCCTTAAGCGCTACCATCGATTCAAGATCGCATAGATCCCCCACCAACGCGGCTTTCCAGCCTTGCTTTACGCTTAACAGCTTTTCAGCCACCACAGCGAACGCTTCTTCCCATGATGTCGGTTTCAATTTGCCGGTCTGGGGATCGCGGACATAAGGACGATCAAGGCGTTGGCGTTTCAACCCGTCATGCGCGTAACGCGTGCGATCGCTGATCCATTCCTCGTTCACGTCTTCATGCAAACGCGGCAAGATGCGCATAACCTCACCACCCCGCACATCGATACGGATATTGGAACCCACGGCATCATGTACGTCAATGCTCTCGGTCTTGCGCAACTCCCACGGGCGCGCCGTAAAAGCATATGGCTTGTTGGTCAACGCGCCAACCGGGCAAATATCAACCAAATTCCCTGAAAGCTCCGTATTGATCGCCTTCTCAACGAAAGTCGTAATCTCTACATCTTCGCCACGATTAACCAGTCCCAGATCAGGAGTCCCTGCGATTTCTTCAGCAAAGCGAATACAGCGCGTACACTGGATGCAGCGGGTCATCACGGTTTTCACCAGTGGCCCGATATCCGGGTCAACCTTGGCGCGCTTGCTTTCATGATAGCGCGAACGGTCAAAACCATAAGCCACGGCTTGATCCTGCAGATCACACTCGCCGCCCTGATCGCAGATCGGGCAATCCAGAGGGTGGTTAATCAACATCATTTCCATGACGCCCTTGCGGGCTTTATGTACCATCTCGGAATTGGTTTTCACGACCATGCCATCAGCACAGGCCAACGCACAAGAAGCCTGCGGTTTGGGTGGCCCGGGAGAAACCTCGACCAGACACATACGGCAGTTTGCCGGAACCGAGAGTTTGTCATGATAGCAAAAGCGCGGGACTTCCACGCCCAACATCTCCGAAGCCTGCAGGATGCTTGTTCCCGGGGCTACTTCAATCTCAACACCATCAATCGTTAGCTTAGGCATCTTCTATACTCACGCTGCCATTTTTCTGTATTCCATGATCCGCTGCTCCATTTCCGGACGGAAATGGCGGATCAAACCCTGAATCGGCCACGCGCTGGCGTCACCGTGTGCGCAGATCGTATGACCTTCAATTTCTTTTGTTAACTCTAACAACGTATCGATTTCCTCAACCGTCGCGTTACCGCGTACCATCCGCTGCATAATCCGCCACAGCCAACCCGTACCTTCACGGCACGGCGTACACTGGCCGCAACTTTCATGCATGTAAAAGAACGACAGGCGCGCAATTGCCCGAATGACATCGGTAGATTCATCCATAACAATCACAGCAGCCGTCCCCAGACCGCTTTGCGCCTCGCGCAACGCATCAAAATCCATCAATACAGTGTCGCAAATCGAACGCGGCAATAGCGGCGTCGAAGATCCGCCGGGAATGATTGCTTTCAAATTATCCCAGCCGCCGCGCACGCCTCCGGCATGTTTTTCGATCAGCTCTTTCAGAGGAATGCCCATTTCTTCTTCAACATTGCACGGCTTATTGACATGGCCGGAAATGCAGAACAGCTTGGTGCCCGTGTTCTTATCATTGCGACCCAATCCTGCGAACCACGGTCCACCCCGGCGCATGATCGTCGGCACTACCGCAATGGTTTCTACGTTATTGATCGTCGTCGGGCAGGAATACAAACCCGCCGCCGCCGGAAATGGCGGTTTGTTACGCGGTTCGCCTTTTTTGCCCTCGAGGGAATTCAACAGCGCGGTTTCCTCACCGCAGATATAAGCGCCCGCACCGCGATGAACTTCAATATCATAATCCCAGCCCGAACCGCAGGCGTTCTTGCCGAGCAACCCGGCAGCACGCGCTTCCTCAATGGCTTTCACCAGTGTCATCGCTTCGTTATAAAACTCACCGCGAATATAGATGTAGCATTTATGCGCACCCATCGCGAAACCCGCAATTAACGCGCCCTCAATCAGCTTGTGCGGTTCATGACGGATGATATCGCGATCCTTGCATGTGCCGGGCTCGGACTCATCAGCATTGATTACCAGATAGCTCGGACGGCCATCGGGGCTTTCTTTGGGCATAAAGGACCATTTCATCCCGGTCGGAAAACCCGCACCGCCCCGTCCGCGCAGGCCGGACTTTTTCATCTCCTCGATGATCCCGTCACGCCCTCTGGCGATAATGTCCTTGGTGTTATCCCAGTCGCCGCGCTTTTTTGCGTCAGCCAGAGAATAAGATTCCTGACCATAAATATTGGTAAAGATGCGATCCCGATCGGCCAGCATAGACAGTAACTCCTGAATAAGTCGGCGTAATCATAGACTTTTTCATTCAAAAATCTACTCCGGATAATATTTACATATTCATATCTTTATGAGGTCAGGCTGGGCTAATTCTTAAAGAAACAAATTCCGCCGGACAGTTGAACCGCAAAGGCAAGCTACTAGTGCCAATCCCGCTGCTGACAATCAAATCCCGCCCATCTTCCTGAATATGACCGTAGGCATAAGCCCACGGAGCACGGCCCGGCAGCTTCTGCAGGAGCTTTCGCCCCGGAAACATCAATTGCCCACCATGGGTATGGCCACAAACCGTCACCACCGGACGCTGATCCACGTCAAGGAACGTCCCCGGATCGTGACACATCAGTACGACCGGATCATTTGTCGTGACACCTGAAAACGCCTGCTTCAAGCAGGGCTTGCGGGTCGTATCGTCGGCCAAACCCGCCACCCAGAAGTCCTGTCGCGGGCAATAAGGGCGCACAACCTTGACAGCATTATTCTCCAGAACCCGGATACCCTGCTCTTCCAACCTGCGCCATAGCTCCGGCCCGTCCTCGTACCAGTCATGATTCCCCAGTACGGCATAGACGCCGCACGGGGCCCTGAGTTTTCCTAGCCGCTCGGCAATCGGTGCCGGGGGCACATAGCGGCCCTGCAAAGACGTACTGACCAGAAAATCACCTGGTAACAATATGACATCCGCCCTAAGCCGGTTGAGCCGGGTTACGATCTCCTCTACCTTTTGCAACGTAACCGATTTGCAGCCCACGTGCAGGTCCGTTGCAATCGCAATATGCAGAGGGGCATGAGTGGCAGGCCATTTGGCCGAGATCAGGTCATAATAAGTATGGCGAATGGGAAAAGGCTCAGGCGCCAGTCCGTATAGGCCACACGCACCTGCGGCCCTGACAAATACTGCTTTAAGGAAACCCGAAGTCCCCATAGTTTTATGATCCCTGCATTAGCTTTTTTACTTTGATCGAAGGAGCTTAAACCTTGTCTCTCCCGCCGACAAGAAATCCATCCCAGAGCCAAATTTATCAATCCTTCCGGATAATTAGCGCCCCCGCCCGAACCCGACTTGACACCTCTTACGGAATCGCAAAGTCTGGATTGTTCAGTATTTCTTGGCTTGAAATATTAAGGGGATATCGGGAATGCTCATCGGTTTTGTTATTGTCTATCTGGCGATTACGATTGCCATCGGCCTCTACGCCGCGCGCCGCGTGCATAATGCTACCGACTATGTGGTCGCGGGTCGGTCATTGCCACTCTATATTACGGTCGCCACAGTTTTCGCCACATGGTTCGGATCGGAAACCGTACTGGGGATTTCCTCAACCTTCCTTGAAGAAGGCATAGGCGGAATTATCTCCGACCCCTTCGGAGCGGCCATGTGCCTTATTCTGGTAGGCCTCTTGTTTGCAGGACCGCTTTACCGGATGAAACTCCTGACCATCGGTGACTTTTACCGCCGCAAATATGGCCGCACTATCGAGGTTCTAGTCTCAATCGCCATTATGATCAGTTATCTGGGCTGGGTCGGCGCACAAATCGCGGCACTGGGCATTGTCCTGAACGTCGTAACAGGCGGCATGCTATCACCGGAAACAGGCATGATGATCGGTGGCGGCGTTGTCCTTATCTACACCCTGTTTGGCGGCATGTGGTCTGTGGCCATCACCGACTTCATGCAAATGATCATGATCACCATCGGCATGCTGATTATCGGCTACTTCCTTTCAACCAAAGCCGGTGGTGTGGGCGTTGTCATCAGCCATGCTGCCGACGCCGGAAAATTCAGTAACTTCTTCCCCGAACTAACTTTACCGGCCATGCTGGGATTCCTTGCGGCATGGGTGACCATGGGCTTTGGCTCTATCCCGCAACAAGACGTCTTCCAGCGGGTAATGTCAGCCAAAGATGAAAAAACCGCCGTCCGTGGCTCGGTTTTGGGCGGCTCGCTTTACCTGTTGTTTGCATTTGTGCCGGTCTTTCTTGCCTATTCGGCCTTCATCATCGACCCGGGTTTGGTCGAGAAATGGCTGGCCGAAGACAGTCAAATGATCCTGCCGAACCTTATTATGACCCATACGCCAGTTCTGGTGCAGATCATGTTTTTTGGCGCGCTTCTTTCCGCCATCATGTCAACGGCATCAGGCACATTGCTGGCGCCTTCCGCCATGTTTGCTGAAAACATTGTCAAGGGCACTATGCCACACCTGACCGACAGGCAGTTTCTGCTGCTACTCCGCTGTACAGTCGTAGGGTTTGCTGGTCTGGTTGTCTTCTATGCGTTAAAGAGTGATCTTTCAATCTTTGCTATGGTGGAGAACGCTTACAAAGTGACCCTCGCCGGTGCGTTTGTGCCCCTCCTCGCCGGGGTCTACTGGAAACGCGCCAATACGGCAGGAGCTACACTCTCTATTATTCTCGGCGTGGGCTCGTGGCTGTTTCTTGAATTCACCGCGCCCGAAGGGGTTATGCCACCACAGCTAGCAGGCCTGTTCTTCGCGCTGATCGGCATGGCAATTGGTGGATTCGTTGGCCGTCAGCATGGTGAGTATCACCACCACGATGGAAACGCGCACCAAGCAGCAGAATAATAGCAGCTAGATAATAAAAGCCCCGCCTGAGAGCGGGGCTTTTATTAAAGGTGAAGCTGAAAACAAAAATCTATGCCATCAGGTTCCTGATTTGCGCGCCTTATCGGTTTCCTTAAGCGTGGTACCGCCACCTGCGGCCTGAGAATTCAAACGCCCTGTTTGTGATCCCACGGGAACTGTCTTGTCATGCTCGATAAGATCAATAATCTCAACCATACGGGCAGGAGTCAGGTCTTCAAAAAAATCATCATTGATCTGCACCATGGGCGCATTGACGCAGGCGCCCAGACATTCAACCTCCATCAGCGAAAATCGGCCATCTGCCGTCGTCTCCCCTAAACCTATTCCTAAACGATCCTGACATGCCTTAACAATGTTATCGGAACCACATAGCATGCAGGGCGTCGTGGTACACATCTGTACCAAATACTGACCAACCGGTTCAATGTTATACATTGAGTAGAACGTTGCCACTTCATAAACCTTGATCGGGGCAATATTAACAATACGAGCGATTTCATCCATAGCGGCACGCGGAATCCATCCCCCGTAAGGCGGCGTAGCCTTGGCCCCTTCTTCTGCCATCTGACGCTGCGCCAGATCAAGCAATGGCATAATCGCGCTACGCTCACGGCCTTCCGGGTAACGATCCAGAATATCTTTTACAGCTTCAGCGCTGCGGAAGCTAAAACTCTGGGGCTGATAAGCCGCGTGAAGATCAAGGTGTTTCTTCATAATAAATATCCATTACTTCTGTGTCTGGCAGCGCCAGCGTGAAACTTGTACATCGGTCATCGTCACATACGCAACATCTGCCGATGTATAATCAGGGTTAAAGATAATAGTCCGGTTTCCTGCCGTATAGCGGGATGCCTGCACATGAACAACGGGAAAGCCACTTTCCTGACCATTCGCATCCTTAGCATACAGCGTATTCATATCAATACGGTACTCATGAACGTTACGGTCTCTATCAGCACGATCAGATCCAAACCGGAGCACCGTAGCCTCTGACTGGGTGCAGGTCATACCAGTCAAATCCGCCGCCTGCACCATTCCACAGGACAAAAAAGCCATCAGCACGAGGACAGCTAAAAACTTCAACGGTCAATCTCCCCGAAGACGATATCCATGGAACCAATGATCGACACGGTATCCGCCAACAAATGCCCCCGCGACTGAAAATCCAGGGCGGCCAAATGGGAAAACCCCGGTGCACGAATGCGGCAACGATGAGCCTTGTTGGTGCCGTCCGCGACCAGATAAACACCAAATTCACCTTTGGGCGCCTCCACAGCGGCATAGGTTTCTCCAGCCGGCACATGATAACCCTCGGTGTAAAGCTTGAAGTGATGGATCAAAGCTTCCATCGAATGCTTCATTTCAGCACGCGGTGGCGGAGCAACTTTATAATCATCGACCATCACCGGCCCTTCTGGCATTTTTTCAATCGCCTGCTTCATAATCCGCAGTGATTGACGCATCTCCTCCATTCGCACGAGATAGCGGGCATAGCAATCACCGGTCTTTCCCACCGGGATATCAAAATCCATCTGGTCGTAAACTTCGTAGGGTTGCGATTTACGCAAATCCCATGGCAAACCCGAGGCACGGATCATTGGCCCGCTGAAGCCCCAATCCATGGCCTCGGCTGCTGTGACCGTGCCAATATCCACCGTCCGCTGCTTAAAAATACGATTTTCAGTCAGCAATTCATCAAGATCACTAATGACTGGCGGCACAGATTTCTCTGCCCACTCCAGCATGTCTTCAAGCAGCCCTGCTGGCATATCATAACGCACACCGCCGGGACGAAAATAATTGGCATGCAGGCGCGCGCCACAGACGCGATCATAAAACTCCATGCCCTTTTCACGTTCCTCAAAGCCCCACAGCGCTGGTGTAATCGCGCCCACATCAAGGGCAAACGTCGTAACATTGAGCAGATGGTTGAGGATACGCGTCATTTCCGAGAACAACACACGGATATATTGTGCCCGCAGCGGTGCCTTAATCCCCAACAGCTTTTCAACTGCCAGAGCAAAAGCATGCTCCTGATTCATCGGCGCCACATAATCAAGCCGGTCAAAATAAGGCGTCGCCTGCATATAGGTTTTATGCTCAATCAGCTTCTCGGTGCCCCGGTGCAAAAGACCAATGTGGGGATCAGCACGCTCCACCACTTCACCATCCAGCTCCAGCACCAGACGCAACACCCCGTGAGCGGCCGGGTGCTGTGGGCCAAAATTCATTGTATACGGCTTAATATGGGTTTCATGCCCCATCTCGACCCGAGCATTATCTTCGGCAGAGTTACTCATGATGCCTTTTTCTCCTTGACCGCTATACGGGTATCAATCCAGCCCCGCACAGGCTTGGTCGCTTTCTCATCACCCGGCAATTGCACATCGGTCATGCCCTCCCAGGGTGATAGAAAATCAAAGGTGCGGTAATCCTGCGCCAGCTTAACCGGCTCATAAACCACGCGTTTTAATTCATCATCCCAACGCACTTCGACATAACCGGTCAAAGGAAAATCCTTGCGCAGCGGATGTCCTTCAAAGCCATAATCCGTCAAAATCCGGCGTAGATCGGGGTGACCGCTGAAATAAATGCCATACATATCCCACGCTTCCCGTTCCAGCCAGTTCGCTGAGGAATATACAGATACAGCTGACGGTACAGGTGTATTCTCATCCGTGGCCACCTTGACCCGGATACGGTTGTTTTGCGTCAGCGACAAGAGCTGATAAACAACCTCAAAACGTTCGGCGCGCTCAGGGTAATCGACCCCACAAACATCGATCAGCAACTTGAAATCGCATTCGCGGTCATCGCGCAAAAACTGCAGCACGTGAACAATCTCGTCGCGCTTGACATACAGTACCATCTCACCTTTAAGCATTTCATGGCGCAGCAAGGCCCCTTCCAGGGCTTCCTCGACACGTTCGGCCAGATCTATCAGGGATTCATCAGACATGATTAACGTACAATCCTCGTATCTTCGCGCTGGATTTTCTTCTGCAGTTGCAGCAAACCATAAACCAGAGCCTCAGCTGTCGGCGGACAACCGGGGATATAAATATCAACCGGCACAATCCGGTCACAACCGCGCACCACCGAATAGGAGTAATGATAATAGCCCCCGCCATTCGCGCATGACCCCATCGAAATCACCCAACGCGGCTCAGGCATCTGGTCATAAACCCGGCGCAAGGCTGGTGCCATTTTATTAGTCAGGGTGCCTGCAACGATCATCACATCCGATTGCCGCGGGCTCGGACGAGGAATGATGCCAAAACGGTCAAGGTCATAACGGCTCATATAGGCGTGGATCATTTCGACCGCACAGCAGGCCAAACCGAATGTCATAGGCCACATCGAACCCGTACGCGCCCAATCAAACAAGGC
>JAMPXY010000025.1 GCA_023700945.1 Alphaproteobacteria bacterium
TCAGGTCGTCGTTCCCGCTGATCAGGCACCGAGCTCTCCAGACCCGCATTCGTCACAGCCTGATTGCGGCTTTTGTATCGCACAAGGGGGGACTAAGGCGCTAACCACGGCAGTTGGCGCGATTATTGACTTTTCTTATGTGTATGAGCCCGATCCAATCCCGGCTGTGGCTGTCATGGTGCAAACTGTGTTTGACCGGGCCTTGCCTGCACGGGGGCCGCCAGTCTTTCTCTGATTTACCTTTTTGATTCCGGCTCAAGTATTTCAGAGGATTTTCCCATGTCTTACACCACACGCGGCCTGCTGTGCGCCGCTTTGATTGCCAGCACATCCTTGTCTTTCCCTGTGTCAGTGTCTGCTGAACATCTAACCGTAACTATCCCGCTGACACGCGGGACGCTGACGGTAGCGGGGACGGCGCAGGCCACCCAGTCCTTGCGTCAGATAGCCGGCGGCACCGATGTGGTGCCCGCTGAGGACTTTAAGGCCGGGTATGCCTTGGGTCTGAAAGATGCACTGGCTGCTACGCCCGGCGTGCTGGCCGAGCAGCGTTATGCTGAAGAATCGCGCCTGTCGATTCGCGGTTCCGGCCTGTCGCGCGGGTTTCATCTGCGCGGGATTTCTTTGTTACAGGATGGTATTCCGTTCAATTTTGCCGATGGCAGCGGCGATTTTCAGGAGGCTGATCTATTGGCCCTGCAGCATGTCGAGGTCTATCGCGGCGGGCAGGCCCTGCGCTATGGTGTGGCTGGGTTGGGCGGGGCGATCAATATGGTGACGCCCTCGGCCCGGACGATGGATTATCAGGCCCAGATCAGGGCTGAGGCAGGTAGTTTCCAGACACTGCGCCTGCATGCAGATGCCGGGCAGACATGGGGTGTGGCTGACGCCTATGTCTCTGTGACCAAAACCAATAGCGCGGGTTATCGTCAGCAAACCGAGCAGAACAATACGCGTTTTAACGGCAATATCGGTTATATGTTCAGTCCTGATGTGGAAACGCGTTTTTATCTGTCGTGGAATGATATCCAGCAGGAAGTGCCGGGTACGCTAACCAAGACACAGGCCCTGAATACGCCGACTATGGCACCTGCGGTTAATATAACCAATGACTATGCCCGGGATATCCGCTCGCTCCGGGTTGCCAACAAGACAGCCGTATCGGTGGGCGCAAACAGCGTGGTCGAATTTGGCGGCTATGTGAATGACAAGACCCTTTATCACCCAATCTTTCAAGTCATCGATCAGGAGTCGCTGGATCTTGGTGCTTTTACCCGTTTCAGTTCACCGTGGCAGGCCGGGTCTTTGAGAAATGAAATGACACTCGGGCTCAATGCCGGGTACGGGGTTAATCAGGCGGATCGCTTTACCAACGTGCAGGGCAATCGTGGCGCGCAGACAGTGGATGCCCGGCAAGCGGCTACCAACTATGAAATCTATGGTGAAAACCGACTATTCCTGACCGAGTATTGGCAGATGATTACGGGCGTGCAGGGTAATATCGCGGCACGTGATTATCAGGACCATAATAATAGCGCCAACGATGCCGATAAAACCTACCGCAGCCTCAATCCCAAGCTGGGATTGTTGTGGCGGGTTAATTCTGAGTCAGAAATCTTTGCCGGGCTGAGCCGTAGCAGCGAAGTGCCGACTTACTCAGAACTGGTACAAGGGGCCGGGGTGGGCTTTGTTCCGGTTAAGGCGCAAAAGGCATGGACTGCCGAGATTGGAACACGGGGCGATGCTGCTGATTTTTCATGGGATGCCACGCTTTATCGGGCATGGCTACACGATGAAATGTTGCAATATACGGTGGGGGCAGGCATTCCGGCCTCCACCTTTAACGCGGACGAGACTATTCATCAGGGGGTTGAACTCGGTTTATCCTGGCGGCCCCTTGCACCGCTGACATTCAATCTGGTTTATAACCTCAATGATTTTTATTTTGAGGGGGATCGCCAGTTTGGCGATAACCAAATTGCCGGAGCGCCGCCGCACCAGTTGCGCCTGTCGCTGCGTTATCAGGCTAATGGCTTTCATGTAGAGCCGCAGGTGGAATGGGTACCAGAGGCAGCTTGGGTCGATTTTGCCAATACGCTCAAAGCAGATTCTTATGTCGTGCTCGGGGTCAAGGCGGGATGGGAGCCGGTTGAAAATATCAATCTGTTCGTTGATGCCCGTAATCTGACCGATGAGCGTTATATCCCGACGTTCAGCACGGTTACGGATGCTCGTACGGCGGCCACTAATGTGTTTTATCCGGGTGAAGGCCGCGCCTTGTATGCAGGGGTGAGTGTGAAATTTTGAAAGCGTATATGATTGGTTGGCACCGGCGTTTGGCCCTGATCGCGGCCATCGCGGTGCTGTTGTGGGGGAGCAGCGGCTTGCTGCATCCCCTGATGAGTTGGACCAATCCCCGTCCGGCCTCCTTTATGCCGCCCGCACAGACCAGTGCCAGCGGGGATGAGGATCTGCTGGTCATGTTAAGGCAGCAGAATATAAAACAGGTGGAAGGGGTGCGGGTGATTGGGCGGCAGATGCAGGTGACGTTGCCCGGTCAGACAGAGCGGCTTTATATCGATCTTGATATAGGCGAAGCGGTGGCCGGGGGCGATCGTGCGCGCGCCCTTATGTTGGCGCGGCATTACACAGGTTTGAGCGAGGCGGAGATTATTTCCGCTCGCCTGATCACCTCTTTCAGCAACCGTTATACCTATATCAATCGCTATCTGCCGGTATGGCAAATCGATTTTGCTGATCCGCGTCATATGACAGCCTACGTCGATACAGCAACCGACAGGCTGGGCGCGATCACCGATAAGCGCAAAATTATCCTCCAGACTTTATTTCAGATCATGCATACCGGGCAATGGCTGGAGGAGGCAGAGCTGTTGCGGCTGGCGTTATTGACGCTACTGATAGGAGCTGCACTGTTGATGGCGGTGGCAGGATTTTATATGTTGGTACGCCTCCGGGGGCGCCGCACGGGCTTGCGCAAAATTCACCGGGGACTGGCTTATGCGGCCCTGTTTCCGTTGCTGATGTTTCCGGTCAGTGGTTTGTTCCATTTGTTCGTACACTCACCTTTGCTTTATGGCGCGCATGATCAATCACCTGTGATTGTCGATGTCGCTTCGCTGCAATATGCCCCGCGATTGGAGAGTTCTGATATACGGCTGGTGATCGCAGGCAATAAGGTCTGGTGGCGGTCACAGACGGGTGATGAGGTTGTCTATCTGGAAGCCCGGAGCCAGGCAGTCTTGCACGGGGATGAAGCCTTTGTGAGGGATATGGTGGGGGATAGGGCGGGTGTACCAATTACGAGCGTAAGCAAGATCACAGCTTTCTCTGATGAATATGGCTTCGCCAATAAGCGTCTGCCGGTATGGCGGGTAGATACCGGGTCAGAGCTTTGGTTTATCGAGGCCCGCACCGGGGTTGTGGCGGCCCGGATTGATCGGCTGAAAATTGCCGAAAGTTGGAGTTTCAGCCGCCTGCATAAATGGCAGTTTCTGGATCGGCTCAGTGAAAAAATCATGGGTGACGGGCCGTTGCGACTGGCGCTGCGGGACGGGGTTATGGTTGTGTTCATGCTGGGTGGGCTGGTGCTGGCGGTGTTGGGGCTACTGATCCGTCGTAAGTATAAGAATTGACAAGATCATATACTTAACATAATAATCAGGACCTAATTGATCAGGAGGGGATCATGCTGTTCACTGCCGGGCTGACCATGCCCGAAGCCCGTTTTATCGACCCTGAGGGAAGATCCGTACGCGTGCAACTGCCGGGCACCAGATTGCAGGCCGGGGCGGTGCACTACGATAAGGATCAGCATAAGGACAAGCTGGTTTGCATCTGCTGTGAGGCGCCTGTGCATTTCCGGGTGGGGGCACAGACCATCAGCGGTGATAATTTGCGCGGACCGCGTCCTCATTTTGCTAGCAACCGCCGTGCTGCGCATGCGGCTGATTGCACGGTACCGCTGCGGCTGGATGAGGGGCGTGATCCCACTGAATACGATCTGACTTTGGGTTACCGCATCCATATCAATACCGGCCAGTTGAAAGAGCAGTTCGATGTCAAAGCTCGACCTTATGCGCGGCGTCCCGACAGGAAAATCATGATCAATGATCCGGCATTGGCGGCACGTGAGCCGTTCAGTGTGCGCGGGGCGGCTGATTTTTTGCGGATTATGCGCAAGGACAACAAGGAGCGCCTGCGCAAGGCGGTAATTGTAAATGGCAGTGCCCAGATTGACTGGAAAGATTTCTTCGTCCGCTACGCCTACCATCAGGAAAAGCAAAAACAGTTCGTGCGCTCCGAGCCGCGCTTTCATCATCTGGTGAAACAGCTTGAAAAATTTGGTAGTCCGCAGCTGGTGCTGATGGAGTTTGACCTGACCAAGCCACAACCGGGCAAAAGGCAAACACTGTGCGCCCAGTCATCGCGCATCTATATCGGTCAGGATGACAAGAAGGTGTCGCATTTTATTGTGCCGCGTCTTTACATTGAGGGCCCCAAACAAGCGGAAATTGCGCGTATCCTTGCGGACAAAGACCGCTTTATGGTTCTGGGCCCGGTGCGGTTGCGCACCGAAATGGACGTTGCCACTGGCGAGGTGTGTCACTACCTGAATATGGTGGCGCGGGACCCGGCACAGGTGACCAAGGCCGATTTGCCGCGTCTGGCTGGACTGGTCAAAGACAAACCCACCAAGACCCGCCAGCTCACGCTGGAAATCTAGTCAATCACCTGATTTTCCGGGTGTTTATGGTATATCCCGGACTTGACGCCGGGGCCTCTTCACGCCACATTAGGGGCAGTTTTTAACCCCCGTAAGACCTTCGAGTGAGATATGACCAATATTGTTGTTCCGACCCTTGGTGAATCCGTGACCGAAGCCACCGTGGCGCGCTGGCTGAAAAAAGAAGGGGACACTATTGCCGCCGATGAGCCGGTGGTGGAACTGGAAACTGATAAGGTAACGCTCGAGGTGAATGCTCCTTCGGGGGGGGTAATCACCAAGATTATTGCCGGAGAAGGCAGCAATGTCGGTGTGGGTGCCTTGCTCGGTGAAATTGCCGCAGGCAGTGCTGCCAATGATGCCAAACCGAAAGTGGTCGCTGCGACTCCTGTCGCAGCCGTTCCTGCGGCGGCGGTTGAACAAAAACTCTCCCCGGCCGTGCAGAAGATGGTGGGTGATGCTAACCTTGATGCCTCTAAAATCGCCGGGACCGGCAAAGACGGACGTATTCTCAAGGAAGATGTACAAAATTATGTCGCAGCCCCGAAAGCGGCCCCGATGCCCACCCCGGCGGCTCCACGTGAAACCGGCCCGCGCGAAGAACGTGTACGGATGACGCGTCTGCGTCAGCGTGTGGCCCAGCGCCTGAAAGAAGCTCAGAACACCGCAGCGATGCTGACCACCTTTAATGAAGTGGATATGAGCGCGGTGATGGAACTGCGCAATGCCTATAAAGATGTGTTCGAGAAAAAACATGGCGTGAAACTGGGTTTCATGTCGTTCTTCGCCAAGGCGACCGTGCAGGCCCTCAAAGAGTTTCCGGCCGTGAATGCCGAGATTAACGGCGAAGATATCATTTACAAAAACTATTATGATCTGAGCATGGCGATGAGCACGCCGCAGGGTCTGATCGTTCCTGTTATTCGTGATTGCGATAGCAAGTCAATGGCGCAGATTGAAAAGGATCTGATTGATCTGGGTACCCGTGCGCGTGAAGGCAAGATCACGATTGAGGAGATGACCGGCGGCACCTTTACGGTGACCAACGGCGGCGTGTTTGGTTCGCTGATGTCCACCCCGATTATCAACCCGCCACAATCGGGCATTCTCGGTATGCATAAAATCCAGCAACGCCCGATGGTGATGAAGGACGGTAAAATTGAAGCACGCCCGATGATGTATATTGCTCTGTCTTATGATCACCGCATCATTGATGGCAAGGAAGCGGTGAGCTTCCTCGTGCGCGTCAAGGAAGCGATTGAAGACCCTCAAAGATTGCTGCTGGATCTGTAATCAGTTTTCAAGGCCGCTCTCGAGCGGTCTTGTTATGTCAGCAAAATAATACCCCAGACCGCGGCGGCATTGAGCAGGCTGACGAAGACGGCAGCACTGCCCAAGTCCTTGGCGCGTTTGGAGAGCGGGTGAATATCATCGGAAATACGCTCAATGACGGTTTCAATCGCGGTATTGAGCAGTTCCATCAGCAAGATGAACAAAATGCTCGCAACCAGCAGGGCGTGACCCACGGCGGTGGTTTCGAGAAAGAACGAGACCGGGATTAAAATTGCGGCGACAATGACTTCCTGACGGAAGGCTTCTTCCGATTGCCAGGCATCCTGTAGGCCTGCGAGGGAATAGCCTCCGGCATTGATCAGGCGTTTTAGTCCTTTTGCTTTGGGCCGGGGGGTGTTCATCAATAATTCCTTGTGTCAGTGCCTTCAAGTGTCGGTGGATTTTTCGTGCGGCTGGACCGGGTTGATCAGGGCTTGTAATTCATCGAGGTCTTGAAAATCGAGGATGCGTGCCGTGGTCACGGTGCGTTTGGCCAGAATAGCGGCTTCGTCCAGAGCCTTGTTGGCATACTCGACATAGAGCCGGGTGACACCGCCCCCGATCAGGTTGACCTGTTCGCGTGATGTCGGGATATTAGTGCAGAAAATCATGCCATCAATAAGTTTGACCCCGATGCGTGCCGCACCCATGATCAGGCGGTTTATCGGTTCCAGCATATAATTATATTTGTTTTCGCTATCGCGCAGCAGCGGGGCATCGGTTGCCATGCTGTAGCCGATCACCGGGTGTGAACGGGCTGCAAGAGAAAAGACATTTCCTGAAACGCGGTCACGGCCAATCGCGCAGGCAAAGCGGCGCCCGCGATGGCGGTGGCGCATTTTCTCTACATACTCTGCAAAAGATTTGCGGGTGATGACGCCGTAAAGCCGTTCATATTCGAGCGGACTATCTTGCGCAGGGTGGTAGTCTGCATCTATCCGCAGGATGGGTTCGAGGCGCTGTTCCTTGCGGAAGATCTGATAGACAGAAATCCCGGCCTTTTCACAAATCTGCATCGACATGTTGGTAAAGGCATCGCCGCGCCGCGCTGAAAAATCTTTGGTGAAGCCTTTATGATCAATATAGATTGTTTTGATCCCGGCTTCGGCAATATTTTTAGCACAGTTCGGACAGACCGGGTCGGTGACACACAAGGCAGTCTTGTCGGTCAGGGGGGCATCGAGAATGCAGGCTGTTTCAGCGTGGACAGTACCACTGCTGTCACCAACATCAGTATGCATGCCAAGGCGTGCCTCGATAATTTCAGGCCAGTAATTGGTGCGGGAAATACTGAAATCCCGCCCCTGCCGGTCGAAACCGAAAATGGTGGCGGCCACTTTGTTAACCGGGTGCGGGCTATCGTTGACGATATCCACAGCCTTCTGCATTTCATCAAAGGGTTGAAAACTCATAGGTTCCGGCGGGGCTACGCTAAAGGTGGGCTTGTCAATTCTATCTGGTTTCACTATAACCCGGCTACAGCCAAAAGCGAATACAGGATCGAAGCCATGCCACAGCTTGACGACGTCGCCTTTATGAAACGGGCCTATCTGCTGGCCCTGAAAGGGTACAATGAGGGCGGATGCCCCATAGGCGGCGTTCTGGTCGATAACGAGACCGGAGAGGTGCTGGGCGAAGGCCACAATATGCTGGTTCAGGAAGGCAATCCCATCATTCACGGCGAAATGTCGGCGATGCGCGCAGCAGGCCGTATGGTGACGCGCCGCAACACGACAATCTATACCACTTTAAGCCCCTGCATGATGTGTGCGGGCACCATTGCCCAGTTCAAGATTGGCCGGGTTGTGGTGGGCGATACCGTTAATTCCGAGGGCAACGTTGAATTTTTACGCACCCGTGGTATCGAAGTTGTTGTTTTAAATGATAAAGATTGCATAGAGCTGGTGCAGAAATTCAGGGCGGAAAAGCCGGATTTATGGCTGGAGGACTGGGGTGGAGCATAATTGGTGCGGGTGAGGACGTTTTTTCTTCCAGTTTACCATAATTATGTGTTATTCAAGTCAGATTGGCAGTTTTGCCGATTTTTAAGAGTTTGAGGCGTAGACACTTAATGAGAAGGAACGGTTGTTGATGAGCGGAGATCAACTGGCCCCGGCCGAAAAGGAAACCCTGCAGAATCGTCTTGATTGGACCGAGCGGGTTCTGGCCGCGATGCTGGCAGGTGACAAGCCCGCGATTAATATCAATGCCGCAGACGAAAAATGGCTGTATGACCAACTGACCCGCATGTATGCGGGTCATTATTTATCCAGTCCCGCCAATTCCTATGCCACGTTGCCCGGCGAGGGGCCGGCAGAGATCAAGGCCAAGGGCGACACGCGCTATCACCCCTTGCCTTCGCGTTTTGTTCTGAGTGATAGCCGCAAGGCCCGTCAGGAACTGGAAAACGCCAACATTCATAATTTTCACATTTTGGGTACTGATGACCAACCGGCTGTGGATGCCGATCATCATGTTTTGACCTCGGCGGCGCTCGGGGCTTTGCATCAGGCCGTGACCCTGTTGCGCCAGAACCTTGATCAGCCTGCGGGGCAGAAAAAACTGGTGGTTCTGCAAAGCCGCAATAATTTTTGGGATCATGTCATAGTCGGGCTTGATCTGGGGCAGGATTTAGTACGCCAGTCTCTGGGTGTGGCTGTGACCTCTGATACGGAGACTACAAAAAACGCCATTTTGTTTTCCGGCAAAGATATTCAAAAGACAATAGCGCCTTCGCATAAATCGCAGCTATTCCCGCAAGGCATGGAAATGCAATTCGGTTCGACCCAGCCCAAAAAGGCGGATGAAACCGGACAGATTATCCTGCATGAAAACATGAAGGCTGGCCTGCGCGATGCGGTGGTGCCACTGCACTGGTTTTTGTCAGCGGACGAAGTCAGCAAAACCTATGAGGGCAACGGTTTCGAAAAAATTGAATCCATGATGCTGCGGATCTATGAACAGATCGGCTATGAAGAGGTTTGCAAAAGGCTGCGTGATCGTGGTTATGACCCTGAACGTACTGTGTTTGTCGCTAATGATACCGGTTGGGCGCTGTCGTCTGATTTTTCTCAAGAACCTGAGTTTTCCGCTGCCAAGGCTGAAGCCGTCCCGGGCAAGCCGTGGCCGGATGTGGAGTTGGGGCCGGTGGTCGATGCCATGGGCGGCATTACCCGTTTCATGGATGCAGTGCAGAAATGTTATGCCCGCAAAGGGTTGAGTGAGCCGTTGCGTTATCGCGATACCCAGCTTTACATGTTGTTCAAACTGGTGCCGGAGCGCAAGGACGTAAAGATCCATAGCTATTTTGGGACTTCGACCGGTTATGTGACATTTGATCCGCGCCCGAACCAGAAGGGCTCGCTCTATACCGAGCATTTTTGTGTTCCGGACGGCCAGCCTGAAGGCATTCAGGGTAAAACTCAGGCTGAACTGGGCTCGCGTTATTTACTGACCGACAGCCCGCAGGCCCGTACCGTGCGGGCGATTGCACAGGATTTCAATGTACCGAAATCCCTGAAGCCGCTTTTTGATCATCACGCCAAGGATCGCAATCATCGCAATAAATTGCGTCTGCTGACACAAGATAACTGGCTGGATGATGTCAGAGCAGGCAGTGGCGGGACTGGTTTTGCCCGTTTGGCTGGTGAGGAAGGCTGGAAATTATCCGGCAAGAAATATGATGCTTTCGAAGATTATGCCGAAGCCGCTGATGCGATTTATCTCGGGGCGCATAGTCGCGCTATTCTGGATGATTATGAGGCGCATAACGCGCGATTGTCGTTGCTGTTCTGCAAGGCAGGCACGCATAAACAAATCCTGCATGATGTCATGTATGGCAAATCGTTAATGATTGCCAATCCGGATCTGCGCTTCTTCAGTGAAAATGGTGCGACCCATCAGAACTGGGCCGACCCGGCGATGGGTGAGCGCTTTATCAATTATCTGAAATCGCTCGATCCGGCGGAGCATCCTTGGGGTCGCCAGTTGTTGCTCTATCGTTACTTCCATGAAAACTCGCTCATCAAGCAGCAGCCCAAATATATCTGGACCCAAGTCGAAGGACAGCCTTTGTCGGTGGTATTGCGTGAGGCTCGTGACAATCATGCGTCTCATAAGGTGACCCGCTACACCAAGGAAGAGTATGGCGATGATCGTCATGATCTTTTTTCCATGACGGTTCTGGGTTCCGCCAGCACCCGCAGCCCGCTTTATACAGACTCTGCCTATTATCTGGGTTATGAGGCTGGCCGTGCCGGCATGCATGGCCGCAGCGGCGGTGGTCGTTACGGGATCATGGGGGCGTTCTCGCGCGGGATGATGGATTATCAGGATACGCACCCGCAGCAGGCCGATTGTTCACACCTCTCGGCGATTCAAATGCCGCGTACGGTGCAGTTTGAAGGATTGGCACTGGATATCAGCGCGATGGATACCCAGAAAAACCGTTATGTAGCGATTGAGCCGGGCATGGACCCGCGCATGATCAGTCTGTTCCGCTCTGATGTGATGATTGCCGATGCCGGTGGTCTGGGAACGCTCGAGGAACTTTTCTATTTCATCTCCTTGAAACAAGCCGGGCATCCCGTGGTCAAAGACAAACCGATGATTATTATCAATCATGCCCATCTTGGGCCTGAGGCTATAAGACTCTATGATCCGGTACTGGCGACGTTATCGGCCAAAGACCGGAAGGATATTCATGTGGTGACCACTCCGCAGGAAGCGATGGAACTGGTCCTGAAGTTCCGCAAGGAGGGCTATAAGCCGCGGAATCCAGCCTCGGGCCCTGGGGCGAGCGGCGAACCGCTGCGCCTTGCCCCGTAAAACACAGGCTATAAAATACAGAAAACCTAATGTTTTCAGCCCCTTGAGATCAGGCGGGCTTTGCACTAGATTGGTGGTCTTATCAATCTGGCGTGGAGTTCTTTGAAAATGGCGGCAAAATCCTATGATGTGATCGTAATCGGTGCAGGTCCCGGCGGGTATGTCTGTGCTATCCGTGCGGCACAGCTGGGGATGAGTGTGGCTTGTGTCGAAAGCCGCGCGACCTTGGGTGGCACCTGCCTGAATGTCGGATGCATCCCTTCAAAGGCTTTGCTGAGTGCTTCGGAGAAATATGAGGCCGCCGAACATCATTTGGGGGCGATGGGTATTCGCATCGGGAGTCTGAAGCTCGATCTTAAAGCGATGATGGGTCACAAGGATCAGGTGGTGACATCGAACACCAAGGGCATCGAGTATCTGTTTAAGAAAAACAAGGTTGAATGGCTCAAGGGCAAAGGTGTGATCACGGCCCCGAGGCAAGTGCAAGTGGGTAGTGAGACCTATGCCGCAAAACATATCGTGATTGCGACTGGTTCCGATGTGGTGAGCCTGCCCGGTATCACGATTGATGAAAAGAGAATTGTCTCTTCGACCGGAGCGATTGCACTGGCTGAGGTGCCTAAAACGCTGGTCGTGATCGGTGGCGGGGTGATCGGCCTCGAACTGGGTGCGGTCTGGCGTCGTTTGGGCTCTGAAGTGACAGTGATTGAATTCCTTGATCGCATTCTCCCTGGCATGGATGCCGAGCTTTCCAAGGAAATGCAGAAAATCCTGACCAAGCAAGGCATCAAGTTTAAGCTTGCGACCAAGGTCACAGCGGCAAAAATCAACGGCAAAGCTGTAGATTTGACTCTGGAGGATGCCAAAGGCGGCAACGCCCAGAACTTAAGTGCTGAGATTGTGCTGGTTGCGGTTGGCCGCAAGGCCTTCACCGAAGGCTTGGGGCTGGATAAAGTTGGGGTCAAAACTGATGACCGGGGCCGCGTGGTCACTGACAAGAAATTCCAGAGCAGTGTTCCCGGTATTTATGCGATTGGTGATGTGATCGCCGGTCCGATGCTGGCGCACAAGGCCGAAGATGAAGGAATGATTTTGGCGGAAATGCTGGCGGGACAATCCGGACATATTGATTACGATCTGATCCCCGGTGTGGTTTATACATGGCCGGAAGTGGCGGCTGTCGGGAAAACCGAACAGCAGCTGAAAGAGGCTGGTATCCCCTATAAGGTTGGTAAATTCCCCTTCAGCGCCAATGGCCGCGCCCGGGCAATGAACGCTACCGATGGGTTTGTTAAAATTCTGGCGCACGAGAAAACCGACCGGGTTTTAGGTGTGCATATCGTTGGTCCTGAGGCAGGAACTCTGATTGCCGAAGCGACACTGGCGATGGAATTCGGCGCCTCGGCCGAGGATATCGCCCGCACATGCCATGCGCACCCGACCTTGGAAGAGGCGGTTAAGGAAGCAGCATTGGCGGTGGATGGCAGACCCATCCATATTTAAGAGTTGCAGCTACCCGTTAAGGGGATGTCTATGAAAGGTCGCCTGATTGCTCTGATTTCGTTCATGTTGCTATTGCTGGCGGCAGCGGCGTTCTATTGGCTGGAGGATCGCCGTAGCGTTCCCGTCATTCATCCTGTCGAAGGGCCGGTGGTGCAGGCGGTCTATGCCACAGGCACTATCGAACCAACGGTTATGGTACCGATTGCTCCACGCAATACCGGCGTGCTGAAAGAATTGCTGGTGGATGAGGGACAAACCGTAACCAAGGGCCAAATTCTGGCTGGACTTGAGGATAGCAATATCCAAAAAACCATTGAAGAACTGGAAGTCAGAGCCAATCTCTCCGAAAAAGAATTTAGACGTAAGGAGGCCTTGCTCGAGAAGGGTGCCGTTTCCCGTACCATGCTTGATCAGGCAGAAGCGGACTGGCAAGCGGCTCGGGCGGCGCTCGAGCGTACCCAGTTTGAACTGGATTTCTTGAAATTGGTGGCGCCCGAAGATGGATTGATCATTCGCCGTGACGGTGAAATCGGTGAGGTTATCACCGTTAATGAGCCGGTATTCTGGATGTCCTGCTGTGCGCCCTTGCGGGTGGCGGTTGAGGTCGATGAAGAGGATATTCCGCTGGTCAAGGTGGGGCAACCGGTTCTGTTGCGTGCCGATGCCTTCCCCGGTCAGGTCTATAAGGGCCAGGTCAAAAGCATTACCCCCAAGGGCGATCCGGTATCGCGTAGCTATCGCGTCAGGATTGAAATTGCAGGGGAAACGCCTTTGATGAGCGGGATGACCGCCGAAGCCAATATTATTACGGAGCAGAAAGATAAAGCCTTGCTGGTGCCTCCTTCGGCATTGAAGGCGGGGGCAGTTTTGATTGTTGACGCCGAAAAAATTCGCAAAGTGGCTGTGCAAACCGGTGTTGAAGGCAAAGAGGGCATAGAGATTATTCAAGGTTTGTCTAGTGATATGCTGGTGGTGCAAACTTATGACTCGCAATTATCTAACGGAGATGTAGTCGATCATCAATTAGTCACGTGGGTGCCCGTTGGTCAGAACGAATGAGACATTTTCTTTTTATCGCTCTTAAGCATATTTTGGCACGAAAACGTCAGAGCTTTGTTTCGCTTTTGGGTATTATTATTGGGGTGGCTTTTTTTCTTGCCATTTCCGCCTTGATGCAAGGGTCGCAGAATGATTTTATTGCCCGCCTGATTGATAATTCTCCCCACATCACTATTTCTGATGAGTTTCGTGATCCGGTAGTCCAGCCTGTTAAGGATGTTTTCCCAAAAGCGGTGACTGAGTTGCGTAGCCTCAAGCCACAAAGCGAAACCCGCGGCATCAGAGGATATAGGCAGATTGTTGAATATCTCAATAGTCTGGAGGGAGTCAGGGCTTCAGCTAGTTTGGCCGGACAAGCTATCTTCAGTTTTGCGGGTCGGGATGTGAATATTGCCTTAAATGGCATGATTCCTGAGGATATGAGAGATATTACCACGATTGATGACAATATGGTTGAAGGCAGTCTGGAAGGATTGATAGCCAACCGTAACGGCATTGTCGTCGGGGCAGAATTGATGCGGCGGCAATCCTTGTCTTTGGGCGACAATAGTACGCTGGCGGCCTCGAACGGGCAGATCAAAACGTTCAAGATTGTTGGTGTGTTCCGTACCGGCCGTGCCAGTTATGATGAGTCTCAGGCCTTTTTGGACATCAAACGGGTACAGGCTTTGATGGATCGCAGTAACCGCGCCAATACGATCATTATTAAACTCGATAACCCTGCGCGTGCCCGTGATATTGCGGCGTTGATTGAGGCACGCATTCGCTATAAGGCGGTATCATGGCAGGAATCATCAGAAGATTTGATGAGTACTTTGGCTATCCGCAATATGATTATGTATTCAGTTGTCAGTGCAGTGCTGATAGTTGCCGCTTTTGGCATCTACAATATAATTTCAACGATTGTCATGGAAAAGCACCGTGATATTGCTATTTTGAAATCAATGGGCTATCGCAGTCGGGATATTAAGTTCATCTTTCTGGTGCAAGGCGCTTTGCTCGGATTTTTTGGGGTTTTGTTGGGGTTACCGCTCGGCTGTCTGATGATGGTCGGCTTGATGCAGATTACCTTTAATCCTCCGGGGGGCACGGCACCGATACATATGCCTGTCGACTGGGGAGTTGAGCAATTTCTGATTGCCGGGGCGTTTGCTTTTTTTGCGGCGCTATTTGCTTCCTATTTGCCGGCACGGAAGGCGGCAAATGTTCTACCAATCGATATCCTCAGGGGCGGTCAATAATCATGACGGTTTTGGTAAAGGCAGATCACCTGACAAAAATTCTTGAGGGTGATGTCACAGTCACACTGGTTGAGGATGCCAGCCTGCAAGTGTCTGCCGGTGAATTTGTTTCGATTACTGGGCCGTCGGGTTCAGGGAAATCATCATTGCTTTATTTGCTGGGTTTGCTGGATCGCCCCACATCTGGGTTGCTTTCGATTGAGGGCATCGATGTTTCATCGCTTGATGAAGAAGGGCTGGCCAAAATCAGGCTTGAGAAAATGGGTTTTGTCTTTCAATTCCATTTCCTTCTACCTGAATTTACAGTGCTGGAAAATGTGATGATGCCGATCAAACGTTTGGGGCGCTTATCGGAGCAGGCGACCCGGGCCCAGGCCTTTTCTTTGCTTTCCGATATGGGTATTGCCGATCAAGCCGATAAATTGCCGAAAAAACTCTCTGGGGGGCAATGCCAGCGGGTAGCAATAGCCCGGGCGTTGGCCAACGATCCGGCTATTATTTTGGCCGATGAGCCAACCGGCAATCTTGATAGTGCCTCTAGCAAAACAGTACAAAGCATTCTGCATGATCTTGCGCACAGCCATGGCCGGGCTGTGATTGCGGTGACACATGATATGGATTTTGCTGCTACGGCAGATCGTCAAATTCGCATCATTGATGGGAGGATCAGTTCGGATCGTTCTTCCACTTGATCTTGCGTGAGGGCGGCAGATCAACCACCAAACATTGATTGTCACGAGCCAGTTGCCCGTCTTGTGGGCTGACTTTGGTTTTGATCTGGAATTCGTATCTGTCTTTTTGGGTTTGCTCGATTGTGTAATCGTATTTTTCAAGTTTGATGTAAGGGCATGTGCTGGTGGTTTCCTTGCCCGGCATCATGATCGCAGCTTTTGTAACTTGGTCGAATATAATCGCCCATTTATTTTGACTGATGGCACGAGCATCAACTGTGAGGGTGGTTTCCCCTGAATCCTCTATGGAGTGGGTCAAGACCTTGAAAGGGATGGTGTCCGGTGCATCAGCGCGCAGAGTGGGCACAGGCACTGCTTCAACACTGCTGGCCATGAGGGGCAGCAGCAAGGCCGTCGTGCCGAAGAGCTTGGTTAATTCATGTCTTGCAGATTTCAATTTCGTCCCTGTTGTTCTCTTTAGCCGTTCCGGCATGATGTCCTGACATTATACTGGGGCAAAAAAATTGATAAACCCTTTATGTGTGGTTGCGGGGATGGGCTTTTCTGTAAACTTTCATTAACTCTTCGGCATTGATATCGGTATAACGCTGGGTCGTGCTGAGCGAGGCATGGCCTAATAATTCCTGAATTTCCCGGAGGTTGGCGCCATTTTGCAGGAGATGGGTAGCAAAAGAGTGCCGCAGGGCGTGCGGGGTAGCGGTTGCGGGCAGGCCCAAGGCCGCACGTAGATCGCGCAGGGCCTTCTGGGCAATTTGTTGCTGCAGGCGCTTCCCGCGTTCGCCCATGAACAAGGGCCGCTCCGGGGTTTCGCCAAACGGGCAGGCTGCACGATAGTCATTGAGGCTGGTTTCGACAATCGTCAAAACAGGCACCATCCGTTCCTTGCGTCCCTTGCCGATCACGCGCAGATAGCCCTCACGCGGGGCATCACGGATATCAAGTGACAAGGCTTCATTGATCCGCAAGCCGCAACCATAGAGCAAAGTGAATAAGGCGCGGTCACGCAGGCTGACCCAGTCATCGGCAGGCAGATGAACCAACTCAAGCGCTTGTTTCTCATATAAAGGCCGCGGCAGCTTGTGCGGTTTTTTGGGGGTGCGGACGATGCTGATTGCTGCGTTGTGAATGATGTCTTGTCGGTCCAGCCAGTGGAGAAAGTTTTTAACCCCGGAGAGGTTGCGGGCGCGGCTGGCGGCACTGGCACCGTCCATAGTGCGGCGCGATAGCCAGGCACGAAAATCGCCGAGGCTGGTTGTGCCGATATCCTGCAGACATGGGGCATGGCCGTGATGCTGGGTCAGAAAGGAAATGAACTGGCCGACATCAATGCCATAAGCACGCACTGTGTGCCGTGACAGATTTTTTTCCGACACCAGCCAGCGCCGCCATGTCAGGATCGCCTCGGTCAGATCGGGCGCGCAGCCTTGCAGGGCCAGATCTTCTATGCGGGTATGTGCAACCATGACTGAAATAACCGTTCTGTAACGCACCCCAGAAAGGCAATCAATTCTGTGCCTTGTGTTGATTCAAAGGCCAGAGGGTCGCGGCTGCCAAAGGCAATCATCGCCGCCGGGGCGTCATCACCAATATGCAGTTTCAAAAGAGCCTGGGATTTGACCAGTCCGGCCCCGCCACCATAGATTTCGTCTAGCCCTTGAATGTTGGCTTCGAGAATGATGGGCTTATCTTTCATCAGCAGATGTACGGTGCCGGGTGGAACAGCGCGCACCCCCTGTAGATGAATTTGGGGCACGATCTGGCCATCAGTTTCCACGATCAGACTGACGATATCGATATCAAGCAGAGAGGGGAAATCAAGGGTGATGGTGCTGACAAATGCTTCGAAATGGGCAGCTTCAAGCAACATCAGAATGGCGCGGTGGATTCGTGTCTGGCTGTTCATATTGGCGCGGGTATTTTCAACGATTTCCCGTGCGGTTTCGAGTACCTCATCGCGGTCGGCTTTGAGGCGTTGCACCATATAATGCTGAAAATCAGCGACACCCTTGCCGAAATTTTCTTTGGGTGGGGTCATGATGTCCAGCAATTCAGGATGCTGGCTGAGGAAGCGGGGATGCTGGCGCAGCCAGTTGATGACATCCTGTTCGTTCAGCGTGGGGGATTTGTCTTCCGGGGGACGGCTCATGATCTCTGACATGGGTGAAGCTCGGGTGAGGGGGCGTGGTGAATAGTCAGATCGATTGTAATATGGAACGTGAGATGGATCACGGATTTAAATTATTTGTCATATTTTAACGATAAGTTTGCGATGTGTCGCGTGATCGCATAAAACAGGGGTTAGGTACCAGATAGATGCTCGAATCCAAGAGGACATATCGGATGTGCGGTAAATGTAGTCCCTACCTTGATTTTGCAGCGGCGTATTGTGCTGGGCGCGGTTTGCGCCTGACAGCACCACGGGCGCAGGTGTTGGGGATTGTGGTCGAAGCGGGTAAGCCGATCACTGCCTATGAAGCACTTGCGGTTCTGGGTCAGCAGGTAAAAAATCCCAAACCCCCGACAGTTTACCGGGCGCTTGATTTCCTGCAGCAGGCAGGTCTGGTTCATCGCATCGAGAGTCTCAATGCCTATGTGGCATGTCACGGCGGGCACGATCATCATAGTAGTCAATTTCTGATTTGCGATGACTGCGGCACAGTGCAGGAGGTCGAGAGTGGACCTTTAGACAAGGCCATCGGCGATACCACAGAAAAGATGGGGTTTGTTTCCGGTCATTGGTCGGCAGAAATTCATGGCAGTTGCAAGAAATGTCAGGGCTGATCAGGTGTCAGGCGGGACTGGTAAGATAGGCTGTACGGGCAGCTCGCTTCAAGTCATTCTGATAGATACGAACGAGGGAATCCTGTCCTGCGGCATAAACATCCACACCGGCAGGTGAGTGAATGGTAACGCAAGGCAGATAACGGCCACCATGTGGTGAAGCGCTGCTTAGCATAAGGGGGTCGGCTTGTATCGGTGTGAACTGCCACCCCTGCTGTTGCAGAATCTGGCGTACTTTTTGTGGCGGGATGCTGGCGACTTCGGTGGCGAACAGATACTTAAGGCGTGCTGCGATCTTGTTCATGATGACACTCTGCAACTGGTGAGGGCGCTTAATTGTGAATGTCGTACACACGGGCGGCCGCTTGCTTGACGGCCCGCTGGTAGCGGGATTCAAGGGCGTGGTCGCGATCTTTAACCCTGAATACGGTTTCATTTTCCGGCGAGAGAATGATGGTATGGGCGCCGGGAATAGCCGCCACCGGCCCGATCATGCCTGACGCGATAATCTGATCGCGCATCTCCTGTTCGGTCATTGAAGGCTTGAACTGCCAGCCCTGCTTCATCAGTTCCTGCCGGACTTTTTCCTGCGGGCCATCCTCAGCGAGGCATAAGGCCGCATAATATTTAAACTTGTTGCTGAGGCGTTTTATCAGGTCGGGTTTATGGTCATTCATAATGTTGTATCCTTATGAGGTTTACAGGCTTAACCCATGGACGCGGGCAGAGACACGAGCTTTGTCGTTCTCATAGCGTGCTAGCAATTCTTGATCGCCACTTTTGAAAACATCCTTGCCTTCGGGCGATTTGACGGTGAGTTCGGGGTAGGGCGAGCCAAAAGCCGTATAGAACATGGGCGCGGCATGCATGAGGCTTCTATACTCAGCGGTTGTTTCAAATTGCCAGCCGTCGCGCGTGAGTTCATTTCGCACCTTATCGCAGGGAATGGCGGCGGTTTTGTCAAAATGGTGACGCAGTTCGCGCCCGAGACCGGCCACGCCGTAGATTTCGCGCGCGGTCTCTTCCTTGATTTGATTGTAACGTGCGATCAGAGCGTTGTCGGTGGTCATATACAGGGACTGGCCCTCGGGGCTTATGGCTTTCATGGTGGGCATATAGCCAGCCATGCCACCCATGCTGAAATAAGCGAGCTTGTCTTCCGAGGCCTTGAGCGGCTCAAAGCGCCAGCCTTTTTGTTCCATCGCCTGCCGGACAGCTTCCCCGGGGATGCTGCCCCAGACGCTGTCGTAATAGCCCGCATAGCAGGCGGCCTTGGAGAAAAAACTCCTGATCGAATCCTTCATTTTTGCACACCCTATTTCCGGTTCTAATTGAAACAGAATTTACAATAAAAGCAGGTGATTTTACCAGAAATAGTTCTGGTAAATAATCATTGATAAATCAGGTGGTTATACCGTAAACGCGCGCGGCGGCGCGCTTGAGCGACTGGCGGTATTGCTCATGAAGGGCAGGATCATCGCCATAAACCACATCGCGGCCAGCATGATCGACCACGGTGGTGCGCGGAATATAGGGAAAGGCGTGACCGCAGGCGGAGGCCTGTGCGGCGGCATGGCGGGAAATTTGTTCAGTGGTGAAATTGGTGGGGGCACGTTTATAACCTTCGGCGGCCATGGCCGCGAGAATGCGGTCATTAGGGATGACCGGGATCAGGGCCGCCTGATAGCGGGCGCGGCAGAAGAACTCATGACACAAAGTGGTGAATGACGCTTTCATAACAAAATCTCCTTCTACCAATATGAATAAACAAATCAGGTGACAGACGGGGCGGGTCGCCACGCCCGCAGGGCGGTCTTCAATCCTTGCTCCAGTTGCGTGGTTTCGGTCGGGGGTAAAAAATCGCCGATGCTGATTTGCCGCGCGTGATGACGGATAAAAATTTTGGGAATACCCCTGGTACTGTCCTGTTCTATCCGTGCCATGGTCGGGTAATCGATCTGATGCACCAGCGGTGTGTCCCAGTGCGGCCTTGTATGGATAATGGCCAGACCGTCTTCATCCATTTTCAGAAATTGACGTTCATCGGCGGCCCGGGCATTGCGGGAAAAGGCGTATTGCAGGCCACCCTGAACCAAAAACGCCGCCACGACCACTGGCCAAGCCTTGCCCTGCGACATGATCAGTGCAAAACCGGAGGTCGCGCCCAGTAAGACGCCGGAGAGGCCGCAGGCAATCCACGAGCCGGTTTTGCCCAGAGAACGATGAGGTACCAGTTCGGCTTCGAACCGGGCCTCTTCAAAACTGCCTTTGATGTTGATCATGCCCCCTCCCTGTTCTTGCCTTATAAGATGGACTGTCCGGTTTTTTTCCAGTCCTCGACAAATGCCGCCAGACCTTTATCGGTCAAAGGGTGATGGTAAAGTTTGCGGATCACATCTGGCGGGCAGGTCGCAACATGGGCACCGAGGCGCGCCGCTTCGAGCAAGTGCACCGGATGACGAACCGAAGCCACCAGCACTTCGGTCTGGAAATCGGGGTAATTATCGTAGATGGTCAGGATGTCAGCAATCAGCTGCATGCCGTCCTGAGAGATATCGTCCAGACGGCCCACGAACGGGGAAATAAACGAGGCTCCGGCCTTGGCGGCCAGCAGCGCCTGCAGGGGGCTGAAGCACAAGGTGACGTTGACCATGGTGCCGCCATCGGAGAGTTCTTTGCATACTTTCAGGCCTGCAGGGGTCAGGGGTACCTTGACCGCGACGTTGGGGGCAATCTGGGCGAGCTTGGCGCCTTCCTTGCTCATGGTTTCGTAATCGGTGGCGGCGACTTCGGCACTCACCGGGCCGGTGACAACCGAACAAATCTCCTCGATCAGGGGGATAAAGGGTTTGCCAGCTTTGGCGATCAGGGAAGGGTTGGTGGTTACACCATCGAGCAGGCCGGTTGCGGCCAAATCACGGATTTCGTTAATGTCACCTGTATCGACAAAGAATTTCATAATTTCGTACCTAAGGGTTGCAGTGGGGAACTATCCCGGCTTTTAAAGAGGTTTGCCGATTTCTTCAAGTTTATTGGTGTGTTAAGGTCGGTTTATGAGCCAATCTCAGCTGTTTGACCCGCCGCCGTCGGAAAATGCGGCCGATCCGGCCCGCAAGGTCGCAGTGCTTGTCCCGTTCCCGGTGGATAAGGCCTATACCTATGCTTTGCCCGCAGGGGTTGAGGCTGTGCCGGGTGATTATGTGGTGGTACCGCTGGGTGGGCGCGAGGTGCCGGGTGTGGTCTGGGATGATCCCGCTGACGATGTCAAACCGGCAAAATTGAAGGTGGCTGTCCATAAATACGAATTTCCGCCGATGCCGCTGGTTGAGCGTAAATTTATCGATTGGCTAGCGCAATATACGATGACCCCGCGCGGTTCTGTGCTGAAAATGGCTCTCAGCGTGCCTGGCGCACTGGAGCCTCCCAAAACCGTGCAGGGCTATATCCGCGGACAGCATCTGAATGAGGTTACTTATCAGGGATTGTCGCCGCAGCGGCGCAAGGTTCTCGAGGCGGTGGCCCATGGCCCGCCGCGCCGGGCCGCGGAGATCGCAGCGGCAGCGGGCTGTACCGCCGGTGTTATCAAAACCATGACGGCACAAGGGTTACTGATCACGGTGGATATGGCAGCGGCGGCTCCTTGCAGTCATCCAGATATTGACCGCGCGCGCGCCAGCCTGTCCCCGGCACAGGCCACAGCGGCGGAGGCCTTATGCGAGTTTGTCAGGCAGGGCACCTATCAGGCGGCGTTGCTCGATGGCGTTACCGGGGCGGGCAAAACCGAGGTTTATTTTGAAGCTGTCGCGGAAACCTTAAAGCAGGGGCGGCAGGTTTTGTTGCTGTTGCCTGAAATTGCCTTGTCCAATGCGTTTCTTGAACGGTTCAAGGCCCGTTTTGGTTGTGCGCCCGCGTTGTGGCACTCATCACTGGGTCCGGGGCAACGCCGCACGACCTGGCGTGGTGTGGCTGAAGGTCAGACTCAAGTGGTAGTGGGGGCGCGCTCGGCTCTGTTCCTGCCCTATCAGGATTTGGGATTGATCATTATCGATGAAGAGCATGATCCGGCCTACAAACAAGATGAAGGCGTGATTTACAACGCTCGCGATATGGCGATTGTGCGGGCTCATATGGGAAAAATTCCAGTGCTGCTGGTCTCGGCCACACCCTCGCTCGAGACCATGGCCAATGTCTGGGCCGGGAAATATGCCCATTTGCAGCTGCCTGATCGTCATGCCGGGGCTAGTCTGCCCGACATGCATGTGATTGATATGAAGGTTGATAAGCCGGAGCGGCAGAAATTTATTTCGCCAGTATTGATGAAGGCGGTAGTGGATACGGTGGCGGCGGGTGAACAGGCATTGCTGTTCCTGAACCGGCGCGGGTATGCCCCCCTGACACTATGCCGCACCTGTGGTCACCGGATGGAATGCCCGCGTTGCACGGCGTGGTTGGTCGAACACAAGAATAGCGGCAAGCTGCAATGCCATCATTGCGGTTATGCCATGCGTCAGCCTAAGGAATGTCCGGCTTGTAATGACGCTGACAGCTTTGCCGCGTGCGGGCCAGGGGTTGAGCGTATTCTTGAGGAAGTCAAAGAGAGTTTTCCGCAGGCCCGGACTATTGTGCTGGCCAGTGATACGGCGACAACCCATGATGAGCTTAAAGCCATTCTTGACCAGATTCGCAATCACGAGGTGGATATCATTGTCGGTACCCAGATCATCGCCAAAGGCCATCATTTTCCTCATCTGACCTGTGTTGGGGTGATTGATGCCGATTTAGGCCTGCAAGGGGGTGATTTGCGTGCGGCAGAACGCACCTTCCAGTTATTGCACCAAGTAGCCGGACGCGCCGGACGTGAGGAAAGACAAGGACATGTCTGGTTGCAGACTTTCTTGCCGCGCAACAAGGTTATGATGGCCTTAAGCCAGCATGATCGCGACCGCTTCCTTGATATTGAAATGCATGAGCGTGAGGCCGCCCGGATGCCTCCGGTATCGCGTTTGGCCGGTATTATCGTATCGGGCAAACATGAGCAGCAAGTCGATGAGGTCGCGCGCGAGCTGGGAAAAGTTGCACCACAGGGTGATAACATCAATACGCTGGGCCCGGCGCCCGCCCCGTTTTATCGGTTGCGCGGAAATTTCAGACGGCGATTGCTGGTGCGCGCCGATAAAAGTGTCAATATTCAAAAGGCGATCGCCTTGTGGCTGTCGACGGTTAAAACGCCTTCGACCGTGCGGGTGCAGGTGGATATTGACCCGCAGAGTTTTATGTAGGCGATTGCTTTCGA
>JAMPXY010000126.1 GCA_023700945.1 Alphaproteobacteria bacterium
ATCCCTTAACACTTGACCGTCTTCATGACGTAGGGGAAGTCATCAAGCAACGCTATCCACAAAGAGCTGTCGTTTTTGAAGTCATCTCCGGCTATCGGTCGCCGCTTACCAATACGGCTTTAAGGCGCAACGGTGGCGAGCAAGCAGAGCAATCACGCCATATGATCGGCGACGCCATCGATATGCGGGTCAACGGTATCTCAACGCGTGAATTACGTGATATTGTCTGGTGCACCGGATCAGGCGGCACCGGCTATTATGCGAATGATGGCTTTGTACATATCGATAGCGGTCGCCAACGCTTCTGGCCCGCCGGATGGAATCCACATACGATTAAATGTCAGGATATTTAAGAGCTAGCCTTCCAACGCTTCCTTGACCTTGGCCGCCAGTTGTTTGAGCGTAAAGGGTTTGGGCAGGAACCAGATATTATCACCCATATGGTCCTTGAGTTTTTCTTCGGTATAACCAGAGATGAAAATAATTTTAAGATCAGGCCGCTGCGCCCGCAGAGCCTTGGCCAATGTCGGGCCATCCATATTCGGCATAATCACATCAGTAATGACCAGATCCGCCGGATAGTCTTTATTCTCTGCAATAACGCGCAGCGCTGACTCACCACTATCAGCTTCCAGCACTTCATAACCCTTGTTGGCCAGCGCCCGTGCGGAGAACGTGCGCACCGCATCTTCGTCCTCTACCAGCAAAATACGCGCCATACCGGTCAGGTCCCGCGCACTATCATCCTCAACTCCGGCGATTGACTCGGCATCTTCACTGCGGATTTCCCCTTCCGGGGCCCGCGGTAAATAAATAGTGAAAATAGTGCCGGTACCGACTGTACTCTCAATATCCAGATACCCACCCGTTTGACGAACAATCCCGTAGACCGTAGCCAGCCCTAGTCCTGTACCCTGACCAACTTCCTTGGTCGTAAAGAAGGGCTCGAGAATACGGGTCATGATCTCGCGGGGAATGCCGGTACCAGTATCTTCTACCGCCAGTGCCACCCACTGCCCCGGCGGCATTTCATCTGTAACGCAAGATTTAGCCTTGTTATTCTCGAATGCAAAAGTACGAATGGTCAAATCACCGCCATTTTCCATGGCATCACGTGCATTCACAGCCAAATTGATCAACACCTGTTCCATCTGCCCGGCATCGACCTTGACCAAACCGAGATCTTGTCCATGGATAACCTGCAATTCAATATTCGCACCAATCAAGCGCCGAACCAGATGGGAAATTTCGGTGAGAATATCGGTGATATCCTGCACCTTGGGACGCAAGGTCTGCTGCCGCGAGAAGGCCAGCAACTGCCGCACCAGATTGGCTGCCCGATTGGCATTCTGCTTGATCTGCATAATATCAGAGAACGAAGGATCGCCAGGCTTGTGCCGCAGCAACAGCAAATCACAAAAACCGATCATCGCCGTCAGCAAGTTATTAAAGTCGTGCGCGACCCCGCCTGCCAACTGACCAATCGCTTGCATCTTTTGTGACTGGACAAACTGGGCCTCAAGCTGCTTTTGCTGGGTCAGGTCAATAAAGTGTAAAACCAAACTTTCACTGCCCACCAGCTTACGCGCAAACATCTGCACAGCCACACTGCGGTCACGGCCTAGCAAGGTAATCTCAAGCGGGGGCGTTTGCCCCCCGGTTTCAATACGGTTTAAAGTCGAAAGGACACTGACACGGAACTCCTCATGAATCAGTGCTTCAAAGTGACGTCCTTCAACCTCCTCAATTTTATAAGACAGCATCGAGGCCAGAGCCTGATTGCAGTCATTCAGCACCCCTTCAGAATTGAGCATGACAATCCCAAGCGGGGCTTCCTCGAAGAATCTCTGGAAACGGTCTTCGGATACTTTTAAGGCCTGACGCATGGCCCGTTCTGCAGTCAAATCATGAACAACACCGCGTGTCCTCACCAAACCGGGGCCTTCATGAACCACAGCTTGATTAATGGCTGCCATAAAGGTCTTGCCTCCCGGCCCCTTCATCGACACTTCTGCCATCTGCTTGGCACCGCCATTGGATACAATATCATAAGGCCGCGCCTCGGCAGGAACATCATTAAAGAATGTGTGTAAACGCACACCACTTAACAAGGTTTCAATATCCTCGCCTAGCCACCGTGCCAATGTGGCATTCACAAAAACAAACTGCCCCGCCTCATTGACAGAGAAGAATCCCACCGGGGCATTATCGGTGAAATCAATCAGTTTTTCACGTTCCTCACGAATGGCGCGGTCAATTTCGCGGCGATCGGTAATATCATCAATTCGCCAATGAATATAACCAGCCCAACCCGAGACCGGCTGCGCCGTTACCATATACCAAGTCTCACGATCATCAATCCGGCTGCATAATTCAATCGAGTCAGTCAGGCCCTTTTGCGCCTGATCCGACAGAAGCCGGAAATGGGTTGTCGTTTGATCATCACTCTGAAACAACTTGGCCAGCGTGTTCAATGTCGGCGCGCCAAAACCTTCGCACAAATGGCGAAATTTCTGGTTTGAATACACCGTATTATCAGCCCCGTCGGTGATCAGGCGGCCACCACGGCTGCCTTCCATCACTTCATGGAGAATTTCGCGCTCTTTTTCCCGCGTGCTGCGGATATGCAGGGTTTTTTGGATAAAAAATGAAATAGCCAGAGCCACAACAAACGCTACCCCAGCGGCTATCACAGCCTCTTGCTGGATATTCATCCAAATCGCAACCACAGTGCAAACGGCGATGTAAAACATGACCAGCAGTAATGCAAACCAGATACGCCAGGGGTTATCCCGTTCGTTCTCATGATCAAGCGCTGCCGGTTTATGGTGGCGCGCAATAAATTCTGAGTGGTCTGTTTTCATAGGATGATTCTTAGCATAAGTAGTCAAATCTGACGAGATGGGGATTACGTCAATAGACGCCTATTCACGTATATATATGTCATATTTTTCACGGAATGACGTCTTGATTCCCGGCCTTTTATAAAATTCATTGCGTTGGATCATTAGCTCATCAACTTTATGGTAGGCCGCCCACGCCCGACGAAATTCTTCATTGCCACCAAAAAGGGCCTGCATGTCATCCGCAGGTGCCGGATCGTGATACAAGGCAATCATTCCCGGCTTATGCTGCTCAATATCCTGAGCCATCATCGCCGCATAATAAGTCGTAAGAGCGCTATCCTGCCTTTGCGCCAGATAGGAAACAAACCAAAAGCTTGAAAAACGACTCACATGCGGCACGCCCGTATAGACTGACAAAGGGATAACAACATTGGTGCTCTCGGCCTGCATCATAAAACCGGAACCTGCGTTACGAGAAATCAATGCTGCCACCGCCGAATGACGGTAATCATCGTGTGTCGTATTCAGATTTAAAAATAAAAATCCATAGCCTGCGACCAAAGCTATCAGCACCACAACTGCTCCACGAATGCGCGGCGTATATTGAGCGGGCAAGTAAAACCCGGCCACCATAAACGCCGCAGGAATCCCCAGAGAAAGGCAGGGAATCATATGCAACGAAAATCCCTTCATTTGCACAGCGAAGGGAATCGTGGCCAAACCAGCCATGATTGCCAGGAATTTTGCAAAACGCTTTTCTTCTGGCTCAGCATCAGAAAAATGGGCCAAGGCCCACAGCAATCCCGAAACAAACAGTAATGCCGCTGACGTTTTGAACACATCATACATTATAATCCCAGCATATAGATCTATACTGATCTGCAGTAAAATATCGCTAACGAAATCAGAAAACCAGACAGCCACAACCACGCTATAAATGACAGTTCCCGCCGTCAGACATAAAAAATCAGGATCCCGCAAAATCTTCCATCTACGGCCGAAAAAAAACCGCTGTGCCAACAAACAAACCGGCAACAATCCGTAATGCGGCTTCATCAAAATAAACGGGGTCGCCAAAATCAAAGTTAGCCAGATAATAAACTTGCCCCCCTTTTCCTGATCCATCAAGGCACGTTGCGCCAGAAGAAAAGGCAACAATGCCGCCGCAATCAAATGATCTTTATTGCCAAACTCAATCTGGTACAAGAATGTCAGCGGCAACAGATAACCTGCCATCAACGCTACAAAAGCTGGTGAAGCCAAACCGCTCCGGCTATGGACCAATAGCGCCAGCAGAACTGTAAAAAGACTGACAACAAAAATTCCGTAAAAAAATGTAGCCCCCCATAAGGACATTCCAAAAGCCTTAAGCAACACAACCGGCAGATAGATCAGGTAACAAAGCGGCGGGTTGCTATCATGGAAAGCCTCACTCATCCGCGCTCCGGACCAGAATTTTTCGGCTGCCAGTGCCAACCACGCCATATCGGCGGGAATACTAATCTGTGCCTGCCATAAGGCCCACGGAATCAATGCCAGTATAAAACCCAGCCCCCACAGCCCTGCCCGATTATGCTGCATTAACATCATTGCAGCTTCCCTTGCTGGCGAAAGACGAACGAAATCACTTCAGCCACCGCCTTGTAATGCTCGGGCGGCACGATTTCGTCAATTTCAATCACACTATACAAGGTGCGGGCCAGCGGCGCGTTCTGATATATCGCAACCTTGTTTTGTTCGGCAATCTCCCGGATTTTCAAGGCAATATTATCCTGTCCCTTGGCCACACAAACCGGCGCTTCCATTTCATCAGGATTATATTTAAGCGCCACAGCATAGTGGGTCGGGTTGGTAATAACCACGGTGGCACCAGGAACATTAGCCATCATGCGCTGCCGCGCTTTTTCCGCACGTAATTGGCGTAATTTCCCTTTGACCTGCGGATCACCTTCGCTTTGTTTATATTCGTCCTTTAACTCTTGTTTACTCATACGCATTTTTTTCATGTGCTCATTGC
>JAMPXY010000127.1 GCA_023700945.1 Alphaproteobacteria bacterium
GGCAATTGCCAGTGTGTTCCCCACCCGTTCAGGTGATCTGGTAATGCTGGATCTGGGCGCGAACGTGTCGTGTGATGCTGAAATCCTGACGCAGTTTGCGGTGCTGGGTGCGGTATATGCCCGTGTCATCAAAGGGGTGCCGACACCGACCGTGGGTCTGCTCAATATCGGTTCCGAAGATATCAAGGGCCACGATGAGGTGCGTGCGGCGGCTGCCATTCTCTCCAGTATTAAATTTCCCGGTCGCTATCACGGCTTTGTCGAAGGTGACGATATTCCGATGGGTTCAGTCGATGTGGTGGTCACGGATGGCTTTACCGGGAATGTCGCGCTTAAGGTTGCTGAAGGCGTCAGTGAATTCACTACGCATTTGATGAAAGATGCGTTCAAATCTTCGTTGCTGGCGCGCTGCGGGGCGCTGCTGGCTTATCCGGCGCTCAAGCGTATGAAAAATCGTCTCGACCCGCGAGTTTATAATGGCGGCATGTTTTTAGGCCTGAACGGTATCTGTGTAAAAAGTCATGGTGGCATGAATGCCATGGGATTTTCGAGCGCGATTCAGGTGGCAGGCAATCTGGTGCGGAATGATTATAACCGTCGTGTCGCGCAGGAGATTGAGCAAGTGATGAATCAGGAATCTTTCTTCTCGGCAGTGGCTGCCGGACAGGGCGGAAATTCGGTATGACCATACGCAGCGTAATTCTGGGCACCGGTTCGTATCTGCCTGAAAAAATCATGACCAACAAGGATATGGAAGCGATCGTTGATACGACCGATGAATGGATCGTGCAACGTACCGGTATCCGCGAACGCCGTGTGGCGGCAGCTGATCAGAACACGGCTGACATGGCGATTGAAGCTGCCCGCCAGGCCCTGCACGCCGCTGGTCTGCAAGGCAGTGATATTGACGGCGTTATTGTCGCAACCTCGACCCCCGATACCACCTTTCCCTCGGTAGCGGTCAAGGTGCAGGCGGCGCTTGGTGTGCGGCAGGGACCGGTGTTCGATGTGCATGCCGTGTGTGCGGGATTTATATATGCACTGACGGTGGCTGATAGTTTATTGCGGACAGGCGCGGCGCGCCGTTTGCTGGTGGTCGGTGCGGAAAAAATGACCTCGATCCTCAACTGGGAGGATCGCACCACCTGTGTCTTGTTTGGCGATGGGGCCGGGGCGCTTGTTCTGGAGGCGCAGGAAGGTAGCGGCGAAATTGCAGATCGCGGCATCCTCTCCACCCATCTGCATGCTGATGGCAACCTGCGTGATATTCTTTATGTGAATGGCGGCGTCAGTTCGACCCAGACTGCCGGGCACATTGTGATGGAAGGCAAGGAAGTTTTCCGTCAGGCAGTGGCGTTAATGGCCGATGTGGTGACCGAGGCGCTGGACCATAATGGCATTAGCTCTGCGGATATTGACTGGCTGGTGCCGCATCAGGCCAATATCCGGATTATTGAGGGGACGGCCAAAAAACTGGGCGTCGAACTCGATCAGGTTGTCTTGACGGTGGATCGCCATGGCAATACGTCGGCGGCCTCGATTCCGCTGGCGCTGGATGAGGCGGTGCGTGACGGGCGCATTCAGCCGGGGCATCTGCTGTTGCTTGAGGGGTTGGGGTCCGGTCTGACCTGGGGGGCGGCCCTGATCCGCTACTAGAAAACCGCAGAATCCCGCCAATCACACCGGGATACGTAAATTTAAGAAAATCCTGTTACCCTTTGAATTGAATCACTTTTTCGGTGTTTAATCCTGACTCTGCGGTTGACGGCAGGGGCAGGGTCGGGCTAGTCTTAAACTATAACCAACATAGGGGATTGCGATGAGTGAACGTACCATCACAAGAGCAGATCTGGCGGAAGCCGTTTATGCACAGGTCGGGTTGTCCCGCAACGAGTCGGCTTCATTGGTCGAAGTGGTGCTGGATGAAGTCGCTGATACCCTGATCAAGGGCGATAATGTAAAAATTTCTTCTTTTGGCAGTTTTTCGATCCGCCAGAAGGGTGAGCGCGTGGGCCGTAACCCGAAGACCGGGGTTGAAGTGCCGATTTTGCCTCGCCGCGTTCTGGTCTTTCGTGCTTCGCATGTTTTGAAAGATCTGATCAACGGCAAGAGCGCAAGCGAATAATCAGTTACCGGGCATAAGGCCTTCTGACAATAACAAGAAAAAAACCGGAAAGTATGAAAGATGAGTAACCTGCAACAGACGAAAGTCCCCGAAGATTTCGCGGATCAGGTGCCTGCAACGCGCAAGGCCGCGGTGTCATCGGGTGCCCGCAGCGGCAAGGAAAAGGCCCCAACGGCTTTCCGCACCATCAGCGAGGTTGCTGACGAATTGGCTGTGCCGCAGCATGTGCTGCGCTTTTGGGAAACCAAGTTCTCCCAGATCAAGCCGCTCAAGCGTGGTGGCGGGCGTCGCTATTACCGACCGGAAGATGTGGCATTGCTCAAGCGCATTCACAGTCTGCTCTACACCGAAGGGTATACCATCAAGGGCGTTCAGAAACTTCTGAAAGGTCAGGGCAAGGCCGGGGCCGCCGAAGTGGTACCGACCGGTGCGCGTGTGATGGCGGTCGAGCCGGTTGTGACAGAGGTCAAGCCTGCGGTTGCTCCCGTGGCTGTTGTGGCCGATGCCAAAGCTTCCGCCAAGCCCCCCTTGAGCGATAAGCAAAAGGCGATCCTTGAAGCGATGCTCGGCGATCTGCGTGATCTGCGGGATATGATCCGCGGCGAGGAATAAGCGTTTTTATATAGGAATTGCATCCGTGCCTGAAATCATATAGGTATCGGGAACCGGATTTTTGAGTTGTCGGAGTGTGGCGCAGCCCGGTAGCGCACTTGCATGGGGTGCAAGGGGTCGCAAGTTCGAATCTTGTCACTCCGACCATTTTTTCTCTAGTCGTTTCAACCCTTTGCTGGGTACGACTTAAGCCTTTAAAAAGCATCGTTCTATCAGTTTGGCACATTGTTGGCACACTGACAGAGCAATGCTATGGCATCTATTCGCAAGCGTGGAAATAAGTATCACGTTCAAGTACGGCGCAAAGGTTTTGCCCCGGCTACTCGCAGCTTTCATAAATTGGCTGATGCTCAGGAATGGGCGCGGCACATGGAAACCAAAGCTGATAGGGGTGATATGCCGACCCCTGTAAAGTTTCTAGAAGGGTACAAGGTCAAGGATGTACTGGAGCGTTATCGAGACGAAATAACCATTAAGAAACTGAGTGCCCACAGTGAGACTTGTTTGCTCAATGCGTTTATGCGGCAACCTATTGCCAACCTAACATTAGCCCAGATAACTCCAGCACATTTCAGCGCCTACAGAGATAAACGCCTTAAGGACGTAAAACCCGGTACGGTTAACCGTGAACTCAGTATCATAAAACACGCCTTTGACATTGCAGAGCGTGAATGGGATATACCAATACGTCAAAATCTGCTGGCTAAGGTCAAGAAGCTGAAAGTGAATAATGCCCGTAGTCGCAGACTGACGGATGATGAGTATGAGGCGTTGCTGGAGGCTATCGAGGCTACCCGTAACGACTTTATCAAACCGCTCATAAATTTTGCCATTGAAACGGGCATGAGGCGAGGGGAGATATTACGCCTTTGCTGGAGCGATATTGATTACGATAGCCGGACGTTGCATATCCCGATCACCAAGAACGGTCATGCCCGGACTATTCCACTGACTTCTAATGCCATTGAGATATTAAAGGCACTACAGTTTGAGGATGATGCAGATACCTATAGGCCATTTCCTCTATCTGATAATGCAGCAAAGCTGGCATGGCAGAGGTTATTGAAGCGATCAGGCGTAGAGGATTTGCACTTCCATGACTTTCGCCATGAGGCCATAAGCCGCTTCTTCGAACGTGGGCTATCAGTACCGGAAGTGGCCCTTATCTCCGGGCATAGAGATTTCCGGATGCTGTTCCGTTATACGCATTTAAAGCCTGAGGATATTGCTAAAAAACTCAATTAGAAAAAGGGGTATATGATTTTTTCTTAAGTGCTAGGTTGATGCCTTCTATTATCTTTGGTCGAGTGTCTGATCAAATCTATAATTTCATTACTATTTCAATTTTACTAAGAGCCATTCTAGGATTTATTTGATTAGAAGGCATCTTCTGTAACCCAGTACTCCTGTGGTTCGCCTACGGCGCGAATCTTAACTAGGTAATTCTGAATATCTCTCTCAATGACAATTACTGTTTCCCCCTCTAGAAAATCTCCACAATCGTTAGCAAGTAAGCGTTGCATTATAAATTTATACGCGGCATCTGAATCGCCCTGAAATAAGTATTCATTGAATTTTGATATACTTTCCTTGTTCTTACAGGCGTAGCTTGTTTGGGCTAAATTGTATTTTTCCCATAGTTTCAATGAAGGCCTGTTTTTTGAGAGCGAGGGAGTGGCTGAGAGCGCTACAGTGCATAGGGCTAGCAAGATTCCAAACGGGGCTAGTGCCGCTCTTTTTGTGGCTTTGCTATAGTGTGTGTTTTCTCCCATTGCTCGCTCCGCTGCATAAATAAAAACCACCAGAAGGGCGCTCTGGTGGCTGGGAGTTTAGAATCGTGACCTTTGGAAACGACGCGACAGTCTTTCACCCGAAGGTTTGGACATGCACTGCCGCCTCCCAGCCATAGCTGAGAAGCGACATCATTCCGGCTGATGTCAGCCGCCAAAAATCGGGATTCTAACGTCCCAGTTCAGCGCCCTAACTGAACCA
>JAMPXY010000128.1 GCA_023700945.1 Alphaproteobacteria bacterium
TATCATCATACTTCATCGCCTTCGACAGGCCTTTCTTCGACAATACCGTCGCAATCGCCGCTGTCAGCGTCGTCTTCCCATGGTCAACGTGACCAATCGTTCCGATATTCACGTGCGGCTTGTTCCGCTCAAACTTTTCCTTTGCCATTTTCTTTCCTTCTTAGCAAAAATCTTTTTAACTCGTTAAATTTCTAGGCGTACTTCGCCTTCACTTCTTCAGCTACGTTCGCCGGCACCGGATCATAATGATCAAACAGCATCGTGTACTGGGCGCGGCCCTGTGACATCGAACGCAGTGTATTGATGTATCCAAACATGTTCGCCAGCGGAACCATTGCATCAATCACTTTGGCGTTACCACGATCACTCATGTTGGCGATCTGGCCACGGCGGCTGTTCAGGTCACCGATGATATCGCCCATATATTCTTCCGGCGTTACCACTTCAACTTTCATGATCGGCTCAAGCAAGGTCGGTCCGGCCTTCGCCATACCTTCCTTGAAGGCAGCCTTGGCAGCGATTTCAAAGGCCAACGCCGAGGAGTCAACATCGTGATAGGAGCCATCAACCAGCTGTACTTTGAAGTCAATGACCGGGAAACCAGCCATGATGCCGCTTTCCTTAGCCATATTCAGACCTTTTTCAACACCAGGGATGTATTCCTTGGGAATGGCTCCGCCAACAATCTTGTTCTCAAATACGAAACCAGAGCCCGTTTCGCCCGGTGAGAAAATCATGCCGACTTTAGCAAACTGACCCGAACCACCCGACTGCTTCTTGTGGGTATAGTTAATCTCAGCTTCCTTGGACATGGTTTCACGGTATGCCACCTGAGGTGCCCCAACATTGGCCTCAACCTTGAATTCGCGTTTCATGCGATCAACAAGAATTTCAAGGTGCAGTTCGCCCATGCCCTTCATGATGGTTTGACCAGATTCATGATCAACTGATACACGGAAAGACGGATCCTCAGAGGCCAGACGTTGCAATGCCAGACCCATTTTTTCTTGGTCAGCCTTGGTTTTCGGCTCTACCGCAATCTCGATCACAGGCTCGGGGAACTCCATACGCTCAAGCACAATCGGCTTCAGCGGATCGCACAGCGTGTCGCCAGTAGTGGTATCTTTCATACCTACTAGCGCTACAATGTCACCGGCTTCAGCCATTTTGATTTCTTCGCGGTTATTGGCGTGCATCAGCAACATACGGCCGATACGCTCTTTCTTATCTTTCACCGAATTAATCACATAAGAACCAGACTCGAGCCTGCCTGAATAAATACGGGCAAAGGTCAGGGAACCAACGAACGGATCGTTCATGATTTTGAACGCCAGCGCCGAGAACGGAGCATCATCCGAACACGGACGGCTGTCACTCTCATCGGAACCAACTTTCTTACCTTGTACAGCACCTTTATCGAGCGGCGATGGCAGGAAATCAATCACAGCATCCAGCAGGGGCTGAACGCCTTTATTTTTGAAAGAAGAACCGCACATCATCGGCACGAGCTTGGAGGTAATCGTCCCCTTACGGATACAGGCCTTGAGGGTCGCCATGTCAGGCTCTTTACCTTCAAGGTAAGCTTCCATCGCGGCATCATCCATCTCAACAGCCATCTCAATCAGCTTGGCACGGTATTCCTGCGCCTTCTCGACGAGGTCAGCAGGAATGTCCTGCTCACTGAAAGAAGCGCCAAGAGATTCACCATCCCAGATAATGGCTTTCATTTTGAGCAGATCAACAACTCCGGCAAAATCGCTCTCGATGCCAATCGGCAAAGTGAGGATCAGCGGATTGATCCCAAGACGATCCTTGACTGTATCGACGCAGAAATAGAAATCACCGCCGATTTTATCCATTTTGTTGGCAAAAATAATGCGAGGCACATTGTACTTATCGCCCTGGCGCCACACGGTTTCAGTTTGTGGCTCAACACCCTGGTTACCATCGAGCAGGCAGACAGCACCATCAAGAACCCGCAAGGAGCGCTCAACTTCAATCGTGAAATCAACGTGACCCGGGGTATCAATGATATTAACACGGTATTTCAACTTGTCCGGGCCGGTCCAGAAAGCAGTGGTGGCTGCAGAGGTAATGGTGATACCACGCTCTTGTTCCTGCTCCATCCAGTCCATGGTCGCCGCACCATCATGCACTTCACCGATTTTATGCGATTTGCCGGTGTAGTACAGGATACGCTCGGTCGTGGTCGTTTTACCCGCATCAATGTGAGCCATGATGCCGATATTGCGATAGCGCTCAAGTGGTGTTTCGCGTGTCATGTCTATGTCAGTCTTTCTTCAACCAAACTCGTTTAAACTTGTAATTAACGGTAGTGGGCAAACGCCTTGTTTGCTTCTGCCATTTTATGGGTATCATCCCGCTTTTTCAGTGCCGCACCGCGATCATTGGCAATATCCAGCAGTTCAGCCGCTAGGCGGGCCATCATGGTGCGCTCGCCACGTGCGCGCGCCGCAGCCTTAACCCAGCGCATAGCCACAGCCTGTGCACGATCAGCACGAACTTCGACCGGCACCTGATAAGTCGCGCCACCGATGCGGCGGGACTTGACTTCCAGTTGCGGCTTTACTTTTTCAAGCGCCTTGTGAAAGAAATCGACCACATCATTATCATTCGCCAGTTTGGCCTTGGCACGGATCTCATCCAGTGCACCGTAAACAATGCTCTCCGCCGTCGATTTTTTACCGCCGGTCATGATGCAGTTGATGAATTTAGAAAGAATCACATCCCCGAACTTCGGATCGGGAAGAATTTCACGTTTATCTGCGCTGTGGCGACGGGACATATCTCAAATCTCCTTGAAATTACTTCGGACGTTTCGCGCCATAGTGCGAACGGCTCTGCTTACGGTCTTTAACGCCTTGTGTATCAAGCGAACCGCGCAGGATGTGATAACGAACACCGGGCAAGTCTTTCACACGACCACCACGCACCAGCACAACCGAGTGCTCCTGCAAATTGTGGCCTTCGCCTGGAATGTAGCAAATAACTTCCTGACCCGTGGTCAAGCGAACCTTAGCGACCTTACGCAATGCCGAGTTCGGCTTCTTAGGGGTCGTGGTATAAACACGTGTGCAGACGCCACGGCGCTGCGGGTTCCCTTTCAGAGCCTTATTCTTCTTGGCCTTCATCGCTTTCTTGCCGCCGCGAATACGCGGTTGGCGGATTAATTGCTGTATCGTTGGCATCAGCTGGCGCCCTTTTCTTCTCGTCAAAATGTTGTTTTCAGGATGGTTGGCGATTGCGCTCATCTTCGTGGGAAACCCATATCTGCGTCACTGGCGTGATCGCTTTGCGGGTTTCAAACTCTTCTTCGCGCGATATATCGCTTATCTGCTGTCGCCCCCACCAAGTCATGGGGAAAACATACTGGATTGCGTCTAAGTCACCTGCCTCGAATTTCTCTTATATATCAAGGATTTCCGAGTACTTAACTGTGTCTTACAGCCAATCCATCCATATGCAAACGTGGCGCAATATACGTATTGGGGAGGACAGCGTCAAGGTTTTCTTTACGAAATCCTCATTTATTTTTAACCGCTATGAGCCACAGGCAAAAGAGCAACCCGGGCGGTTACCGGAATCAGGACAATTCCCGGCGCCAACGGTCACGCTGCGGGATGTCGGTCGGGACATATTTGTCCAGAAATTCATCTGACAAACCACCCTCATTCGGGCCCCCCATGCCACCAATACGGGTCAAGGCCGCCCCCATCTGGTTAATAAGTTCAGCCAAAATAACACGACTTTTCAGAGCACGATCAACGGCTTCAAACATAGGTGTCCTGACTTTAACCTGGCAGATACCTTGCGTTATGCCTACGGCACGGAATACATCTTTCATACTGCGTTTGGGCAAATCAGTAGTGAACTCCAGAGTCTTGTCACCCATGAATTCCAAGTAGGCCATAAACTTAAAATAACTGTGAGTGTGGCCGTCACGAGCAAATTCACGGGCAATGGCCAAATGCAGCGGCTTGACCCGGCCCCGGCTATCGAATTGCCAATCAGGCAGAGATCGCACACCCTCAACCTCGATCATCACCGCCTGACCGCGGTTAATTTTACGTAACAAAGAATCGGGTGTAAGGTGCGTGCGTAAAGCCGCCTGTTCCAAGGAGAGCATATCCAACTGTTGCAGCCGCAACAGAGCCTGATCATAAAATTCACGGTAACGCGGCACCTTGGCGTAACGCTCTGCCATCGGGTTACCCTCTTTGACCAACGCGTCATAACGCGCCAATACTTGGGTTTCAACAGCGCTAAAAGGCTCAGCCACGGCAAAAATCACAGACATCGCTTTTCTCCTGAAACAGAACCCATATGAGCGGGTCAGACGTTGCTTCGCAAGAAAAAAGGGGCGTCACCGACACCCCTTCAAGTCAAGACTAGCGCTCTTATTATTGCTATTAGAAAGCAGTCGGCTGCCCTTCGATCATACGACGGGCCGCAGCCATGCTCTGCGGCTGCTCCAGAATCGCCCCCTCCGGCGTGTCATAAAAGCGCACGCCAGACGACAGAGCATAACCCTCAACACCGGCACTATGCTTAAAACCATCAACCAAACTACCGCCATTTTGCTCTAGATATTGACGATCAGCCGAGGTAATCGGGGTGCCATTATATTGTGTCATGATCAAAAACCTCTTTTTGTCGGAACCGTTCGTTACACAAAACAAGTGCCGGAAGGTGGA
>JAMPXY010000026.1 GCA_023700945.1 Alphaproteobacteria bacterium
CTTTTTATACCAAACAAGGTAAAATTTACTTTTTTCATTTATAATAACGACTATGAACCTGAAACGCGCTTTTGATATCAGTGCTGCGATGGCCGGGGCAGCCCTGCTCAGCCCCTTGTTTGTAGCACTGGCGGCGGGAGGAGCCCTGCATTTTCGCGGGAATCCCTTTCACCTCACGCACCGTGTCGGCAAGGATGGCCAATCCTTCCAGATGATCAAATTCAAAAGCATGGTTGATGGGGATCAGGACGATGACAGCCGCACTAGTGGTTACGGACGTTTTCTGCGCTCGACCGCGCTGGATGAGTTACCGCAGATTTTTAATATCATCAAAGGCGACATGAGTTTCGTCGGCCCGCGTCCTCGTGAACAAATCGTTTCCGGTGACGACGCCATTCCCGATAGCCACAAAGACATTCTTGCGGTCAGACCCGGCCTGACCGGCCCATGGCAAGTAGCCGCCATCGGTCTGAAAACCCCGATGTCGCCCAACAGGCGACTTGATCTTGATGCCGCCTATGCCCGCAGCCAGCCCGGCCTGGGTACAGACCTCAAGCTGATCATGAAAACTATCCCGGCCTTTATCAAGGGCCATGACGGCGAATATCCAGGCAAGCCCAAGGGCCCCCTTGCGCCTTGATTAGGGGTTTTGATTATCTCCTTGATTGAATAACCCTTTATTTACATAGGGATAACTGACAGTTAGGCGTTTGCCCCGCGGCCTACGACCTGCTATAAACGCCTGCATGAGCGCCATACCCCTGAATATTCCCAATATCCTGACCATCGGGCGGATATTGATGTTGGTTCCGATGATGGTTTTGTTCTTCCTACCGTTTGAATGGGCGGCATGGACAGTGCTGGGCCTTTATACACTGGGGGCGGTCAGCGACTGGCTCGACGGCTGGATTGCCCGCAAGTTCAATCAAGGATCGGAGTTTGGCCGTTTTCTTGATCCGATTTCCGACAAAATTTTTGTGGTCACCATCCTGCTGATGCTGGTGGCCGTAGATCGCATCAGCGGGCTTCTGGTGGTAGGTGTCGCCATCATTATCGTCCGTGAATTTATTGTTTCGGGCCTGCGTGAATTCTTAGGTCCCAAAGATGTCAAGATGCCTGTGACGGTACTAGCTAAATGGAAGACCACTATTCAGATGATCGCCACCGGCATTCTGATTGTTGGTCCCTATATCGGCCCGGCCAAATTTTTTGGCGATGTGGGTCTGGCGGGTGCCGCCGCGATCACCGCTTATACCGGCTGGCTCTACCTGAAGTCGGCGCTGCCCTACCTGAAGGAATAGGCTCATGTTGTTTGAACTGGCGCGTCCGCTGTTGCACAGGCTTGATCCTGAAACCGCCCATCACCTCACCTTGAAAGGTCTCAAGGCGCTTCCCGTCTGCAAAACGGATCGTGATGACCCTGCGCTTGCCCTGACTTTATGGAACCGGACCTTTCCCAATCCCGTCGGCCTTGCCGCAGGCTTTGATAAAAATGCCGAAGTCATGGCCCCGATGCTGGGATTTGGATTTGGTTTTGTCGAAGCGGGAACCGTCACGCCCAAAGCGCAAGACGGTAATCCGCGACCACGAGTTTTCCGTTCCGCCGCCGATCAGGCCGTCATCAACCGTATGGGCTTCCCCAACCGCGGCGTTGAGGCGTTTCGTCATAATTTCGAAAAATTTCTTAGTATCAAACCGCGCCCGCTGGGCGTGGTCGGTATTAATATCGGTATGAACAAGGATCAAACCGATCCCGCTCGTGATTATTGTGCGCTGGTACGACAGTTAGGGCCCTTCGCGGATTATCTCACCGTCAATATTTCCTCACCCAATACACCGGGCTTACGCGATCTTCAGCAGAAAGACAATCTGCTGGCCCTGCTGACTCAAATTCTTGAGGAACGTGCGCGCAGCTGTGCGCAGGATATGCCGCCCTTACTGGTCAAACTGGCACCGGACTTGAACGAGGAACAAAGGACAGATATCGCGGCCGCGGCCTTGCAATCCGGCATTGATGGCTTGATTCTGACCAATACCACGCTGGCCCGCCCCGAGAGCCTCGCCCAACCCTTCGCGGGCGAACGTGGCGGTCTCAGCGGGCAGCCCTTGCGCGAGACGTCCCTTGCGGTGTTGCGTCACTTCTATCAGCTGACAAACGGCAAAATCCCACTGATCGGCGTTGGCGGCATTACATGCGGCAATGATGCTTATGACAAAATCAGGGCGGGGGCTTCATTGGTACAGCTTTATAGCGCACTGGTCTTTCAAGGCCCGGCCATGATAAAAGAAATCAAACAAACATTGATCAGTCGCCTGCAGGCAGATGGGTTCACCCGGATTGACGAGGCCGTGGGTGCCGATCATCACAACAGTGCAATAAAAAAACATGCTTCCTGAATTTCTTACCACACCAGACGACACCGCCACGGACACGCGCAAGAGCCTGTTCCGTTTTGCCCATTTCAACCGCACTGATGAATTCGCCCGCCTGCGCCGCCGTCTGCTGGGCGGGGTGGTGGTAGCCGTCCTCACCGGCACGGCCCTGCTCTATGGGATTGGTCAGTATGCCACGCCTGATTTTCTAATACTGGTCGCAGCCCTGATCCTGCTGGGCGGACTGGTGGTCTATGATATCGTCAGCCGTCGCCTGTGGGAGAGGGCTGTGTCGGGACAAATTCAAACCCTGATCCGCAATCATGACCGTCTGGTGCGTGAAGTTGCACGCAACCGCACTGAAATTTCCGTGCTCAAAGAAGGCTTGTTTGACACTGCGCAAGCCGTAGAACAGGAAGGACGCCACCAATCCCCTGCTTCTTCAATTGAGGCCAAGATGATCGGCACGATTGTGGAACGCCTGAGTGCGCTTGGGCGCAAGGCCCTGCCCAGTGATCCCCTGCCGCCCGAACAGTCAGCAATCCGCAAAGATCATAGCGTCATGACGCTGCAAATCGCCGCCCCCGCAGACAAAGCCCCGCCGATGAGCGAACTGGATCTGGCGATGGATCCCAAATTCACCCACTACAGCGACATCATGATTCAAGGCTTGCTCGAGCAAGCGGTGGAAGATGACCGGATCGATGTCTTTGTCCAGCCGGTGGTCAGCCTGCCCCAGCGTAAACCCCGGATGTATGAGGTCTTTGGCCGCATCCGCGCCTTGCAGGGCACCTACCTGCCCGCCACCCAGTACATGGCGATGGCACAAAAAGAACAATTGATGCCCGCAATTGAAAATCTCCTGCTGCTGCGCTGCCTGCAAATCCTGCGCGACAGCCACGATCATGACGGTCAGATTCCCTATATTCTCAATGTCTCGACAGAAACCCTGAATGACACAGGCTTCATGGGTGATCTGGTAACCTTCCTCTCGCAAAACCGCGGCATGGCCAACCGCCTGATTTTTGAATTGCCACAAGCCCAGATCGACAGCCTGACCACGCAGCAATCATCCATCCTCGATGGCCTGTCGCAACTGGGCGTTCGTTTTTCAATGGACCGGGTGCGGACAGGAAAATTCGATGTGTCTTTACTCAAAAGCCGCCATATCCGCTTCATCAAACTCGATGCCGCCTGGCTCACCCGTGAAAATGCCAGCGAGGGTGGCCATGGCCGGATTGCCCGCCTCAAAACCCAGCTGGATAGCGCCGGGATCGACCTGATCATCGAGAAAGTTGAGACAGAAAAGGCCCTGCGCGAATTGCTCGATTTCGGTATTGATTATGGTCAGGGCTGGCATTTTGGCAAACCCGACCTGTACGGTGCCCATAAAATAAGCCGTAAAGTCGCCTGAATTCACCCCCACCATAAACAGCAGAGAAAAGGATATCTTCATCATGATCAGCAAATTTCTTTTGACTGCGTCTGTGGCTTTAATCTTGTCATGGCCCGTCCTCGCGCAAGAGGACTCTCCTTCTCCCGTCAATCCAGCTCCTGCCAGCACCACCACAATCAACCCGGTGCACGGCATGGCCCTGCATGGCGCGCCCAAATATCCAGCCGATTTCAAACATCTTGACTACGTCAACCCTGACGCCCCGAAGGGGGGAACATTGCGGATGAGTGCGCTTGGCACCTTTGACAGTCTCAATGGTTATATCATCAAGGGCTCTCCGGCGGCGGGCCTCGACATGATCCATGAAACCTTGTTGCAGCAAAGCGAAGACGAGCCCTTCAGCGCTTATGGCTTACTCGCAGAAACCATCGAAGTTCCCGAAGACCGCAGCTGGATTATTTTCAATATGCGCCCACAAGCCGAATGGCATGACGGACAGCCCGTTACCGCTGATGATGTGGTCTGGAGCTTCAACACCCTGACCAGCGAAGGGGCCCCCTTCTACAAAGGCTATTACCACAATGTGAAATCGGTCGAAGCGCTATCACCCACCAAAGTCAGATTTACCTTTGACATGGCAGGCAACCTCGAATTGCCCTTGATCGTCGGGCAAATGCCGGTGTTGCCCAAACATTTCTACAGCAACGACAGCAATAAATTCAGCGACAGTACTTTGACACCACCACTGGGCAGTGGAGCCTACAAAATCGGTAAAGTATCGCCAGGGCGCTCGATTGAATATGAACGCGTTGCCGACTGGTGGGGTCAAAATCTGCCAATCAACACGGGGAGATATAATTTCGACAAGGTTAGTTACGAATATTTCCGCGACTCCAATGTTCTGCTGGAAGCCTTTTTTGCCGATCAATTCGATTTTCGTCAGGAAAATACCGCCAAGTTATGGGCCACCGCCTATGACGCCCCGGCAGTAAAGGATGGCCGTATTACCAAGAAAACCATCGAACACAAATTACCGCAAGGTTTTCAGGGTTTTGTCTACAATACCCGCCGCCCCCTGTTTCAGGATCGTGCTGTCCGCGAAGCTCTGAGCTACGCTTTTGATTACGAATGGTCAAACAAATCGCTGGCCTATGACAGTTATAAACGTACCCGCAGTTTCTTCTCGAACTCGGAGATGGAAGCCACCGGGCTGCCTTCAGGTCGCGAATTGGAAATTCTTGAACAATTCCGTGATCAGTTACCTCCTGTGCTGTTTACACAGGAATTCAATCCGCCCAAGACCGATGGTTCAGGTAACAACCGCGCCAACCTGAAGAAGGCCGCCGATATTCTGGATGCAGCTGGCTGGAAAGTCGGTGCCGATGGTCTCCGCAGCAAAGATGGGCAGAAACTGCAATTTGAATTTATTGACGATAATCCGATGTTCGAACGTTGGGTCATGCCCTTCGTGAAAAATCTGGAAAAACTCGGAGTCAAGGCGAGCTACCGCGCTATTGATCCGGCGCAATACCAGAACCGCATGAATAACTACGATTTCGACATGACGGTAGGCCTGTTTGGTCAATCCAATTCACCGGGCAATGAGCAACGCGAATTCTGGGGCTCCGCCGTAGCCACGGTGTCAGGCGGGCGCAACATTATCGGCGTCAGCGATCCGGTGGTTGACGCCCTGATCCAGCAGATCATAAGCGCCCCCAGCCGCGAAGAGCTGGTGGTGCGCTGCCGCGCCCTTGACCGTGTCCTGCAATGGGGTTTTTATGGTATTCCCAACTGGCATATGCCGGCCTGGCGCATTGCCTATTGGGATCGTTTCGGCACCCCAGCCAAAAATCCTGAATTTGGCTTGCCCGTAGCAGAAACATGGTGGAAGAAATAGGCCGATGAAAACTGCCATCATCATCCCCGCCCGCTATGGGTCAACCCGCTTTCCCGGCAAGCCGCTGGCCCTGATCAATGGCCGCAGCATGCTATCTCGTGTTTATACCAAAGGCCTGCAGGCGGCCGCGGGCGACAAAAACATCGCGGTGATGATTGCCACCGATGATGACCGGATTGCCGCCCATGCCAAGGAGATTGATGCCCGTTGCGTGATGACCGATGCCGATTGTGCCACCGGATCAGACCGCGTGTTGCAAGCTGCCGAGAATTCAGGCGAGAATTTTGACTTCCTGATCAGCCTGCAGGGCGATGCGCCCTTTACCCCTGCCAGCGTCCTTCTGGCCCTGATCACAACGATCAGGGACAACCCTCATCTCGAGGTGGTCACACCGGTGCATCGCCTGAACTGGAATGATCTTGATGCCTTGCGTGATGCCAAACAGACCACGCCCTTCAGTGGCACCACCTGCATCCGTCATGCCGATGGACGCGCTTTGTGGTTTTCCAAAAATATCATTCCCGCAATCCGTGAGGAGAACAAGCTGCGGGGACAATCTCCACTCTCCCCGGTGTGGCAACATATGGGGGTTTACGGCTACCGTGTCGATATCCTGCGTCGCTTTGTCAAATGGCCGCAGACCCCGTATGAAAAACTCGAAGGACTGGAACAACTGCGTTTTCTTGAAAACGAAATTGCGATCCAAACAGTCGAAGTCAGCGGTGCCCACGGCCCTCTGCAAAGCGGGATCGACTCGCCTGAAGATCTTGCCCGGGCCGAGGCCCATATCAAAAACTTCGGGGATGATCTGTGAGCCTGCCCACCCTGCCCGTCTCTATTCTGATCGCGCCTTTCCTGATCACGGCAGCCTTCGTTACAGCCTTCTTTTTTCACGGTGCCTACGATCTGGCCTATGCCCCCGCACTGGCATTCTTGCTGCTGACAACTTTGCTTTTAATTCTGCCCGCATTGTGGCGCGGCTTATTCATACCCCGCAGTGCCTGTATCTGGCTCACTATGATTTTATGGACCTACCTCAGCCTAAGCCTGCTCTGGAGCAACGTCCCGTTCGCCAGTCTTGTGACATGGCTGAACCTGAGTGCTCTACCACTGGTGCTGGTGGGACTACTCTGCACGAGGCAGAGCGAGACCATTACCCGCTATACGGTAATGACCCTGATCACCGGGGTCACGATCATGTCCCTTTATGTGTTGTGGCAATTTTTTGCTCAGGATATCCAGCGCGCCTCAGGCCCGTTACCCAACCCCAACAACACCGCCTGCCTGATCAATCTCGCCTTGTTGCCGCTGCTGGCCTATAGCTTTGCTGCCCCCATACGCCAGCGTCCTTTGTTGCTGTGCGCGTTACTGATTCTTTTTTCCGCTCTGCTTGCCACCGGCAGCCGCGGTGGTCTGCTTTGTTTTATTATAGGAAGCGCCTTGGTAGCCATCTCCCTCTGGCCTCTGGCAAAAGCGCAAGCCAAACTATCTGGCAGCCTTCTGGCAGGCGCACTTATTATCTTTACCGGGTTTTACTGGTTCACCCCTGTGTCTCTTGCGGAAAGTTTGCCAATATTAGGTAACCCGACAGCCGATGCGTCCAGCTTTGAACGACTGGCGATCTGGCAAGCCGCTTGGCAGATGTTCCGCGACCACTGGTTATCTGGTACGGGCCTTGGCACATTTTACCTTTATTACCCCTCTTACCGCCTGCCCGGTGACATGGTCTCGATGGGCCATTGGGCGCATTTCGATGCTTTGCAGCTCGGTACGGAAACCGGAGTGGTCGCGATTTTGCTCTTTTATGCAACGGCAATCGCGTGGCTGGCGCGTGGCTGGCGCGGCCTGACGCGATTTTCCCCGGATGCGCCGCAACGCCCGCTGGTTGCCGGATGCATGGCCGCCTTGCTCGCACTCACTCTTCATGCCCATATCGAATTCCAGTTTTACCTTCTGGTAAATTTAATTTTGGCCGGAGTTTTGATGGCAGCCCTTTATAAGTTAACGGATGAAGATAATTCCTCCTTCCTTACGGTCGCCTTGGCCAAACGTGAGGCTGTCCTCTGGTCTTTGTCACTGCTGATCACCGCGGGATTGCTCAGCCTGACGCTCCTCAGTGCCGCCGCCGGTGTTTATTTCCTGAAAGCAGCCCGGACAGAACTCGCAGCAGGCAATCTTGATGGATTTATCAGGCATATTACCCTCACCCGCCACTATGCCCCGCGCAGCTTTATTGATGATGAAATCCAGATGGCGGGATTTTATGTGGATCTGGTCATGAATCCCGGCGCGCACATGACCCGCGATGATGTTCGCACTGCCTATCGAGACGCCTTGCAGTTACTGGCCGAGGCTGAAACAGCCAATCCGGCGTGGGCGGATATCGACCACAAACGGGCCAAGCTTTACGCCTTTATCGATGATGAGACCGAGCCCAATCGGAAAGCACTGGCCCGCGCCGCGTGGAGCACAGCTTTGCATAAAAATCCGCAGCATTACCGCGCACGCGAAGAATATATCCGTTTTTTGCTGCAACAGGGCGATGCTGAAACGGCCTATCAGCTCGCCAATGACGGCCTCGACCGCCCCACCACCCGGCAGGCGCGGAAAATTTTCACCGGATTGCGCCAGCAAATCATGCCCCTGATCAATGCCCGCCAGCTTTATTTGCAGCCACATTTACAGCCCCCCTCTCCAACCGTGAGTCAGCAAGAGCCATGACCACCCTGATCATTGCCCGCCATGGCAACACCTTCAACCCCGGCGAACCGCCGCGCCGCATTGGCGGCCATACCGATCTGCCGCTAGTGGAAACAGGCCGAGCACAGGCGCGGGCGCTGGGGCGTCATCTCAAACAGCAAAGCCTGATCCCTGATCTCGCGTTTTCCTCCCAACAGCAACGCACTATAGAAACCGCCGCTCTGGCCTTGACAGAATTGGGGACAGGCCTCATCGCTCAGCCGCTTGCGGGACTGAATGAACTGGATTACGGTCCCGATGAAAACCAGCCCGAAGAGCGGGTCGTGGCCCGGTTGGGAGCACAGGCACTGACAGACTGGGATGAAAAGGCGATAGTACCGCCCGGCTGGCAGATCAATCCCAAAACCTTAAAGCGTTTCTGGGCCGATTTTGCCGGCACTCTGGCCATAGAACAACCGGGTAAAATAATTTTGGTGGTCACCAGCAACGGCACCGCGCGGTTTGCCCCGTATATCACTGGCACCTACGAAAGCTTCAGTGCCCGTTTCAGCCTGAAGCTGGCTACGGGTGCCTACGGGGTTCTGCGTCATAATGGGTACGTCTGGCAAACCTCAGCCTGGAATGAACGCCCGGCACCATAAAAAACAAAGGCACCCATGTTACCAAGGGTGCCTTGCATTCACTCTGCTTAAACCATCAACCGCCCATTTTAGCGATTTGCGCATCCAGCTGCTGCTGACGGTTCATAATCGCTTTACCAGCACCAGCAGCCATCCCATCACCAATACCGCCCTCCTGCACCAGTTTCGCAGCCGCGTTCGGCCCATCAACTCCTGGGGTCTGGGGTTTGGCAGCGCCGCTGTCCCCGGCAGCACAGGATGCAAAAACCTTGTTCAAAAGAGGCACCTTGCATTTCAGGCCCCCGTCTTCCACCACATCCCGTTTTGCTTCTGTATTCGACATCACACGCTCCCGCTTCGTTTTTGATCTGTGACCATTGTGCCTGAAAATTCTTTCAAATATGTTAATTGAATTTATTTCAGGCTGATCAGGGTCTTGCCCCGCCAGAATCCATGCCCTAGGCTGGATTTCATGAATAATCTGGCCGCCTATATCGCCCGTCGCCTGCTGCTGATGATCCCAACCTTGCTCGGGGTCATGCTGATTTCGTTCATCATTATCCAGTTCGTTCCCGGTGGGCCGGTCGAACGCATGATTGCGCAATTGCAAGGCCATGGCAGCGAAGCGACCGCCCGTTTCAGCGGCGGGGGCAGCGACATGGCCATGGGCGCCATGCAACAGGCCGCGACCGGTGAGGGCAGCAACTACCGTGGGGCGCAAGGGCTGGACCCTGAATTCGTAGCCGAACTCGAACGTATGTATGGCTTCGATAAACCCGCCCATGTCCGCTTCCTTGACATGATCGGCAATTATGCGCGCTTTGATCTCGGCGAAAGCTATTACCGCAATGTCGGTGTCTTTGAACTGGTTCTGGAAAAAATGCCCGTGTCGATTTCACTGGGGCTGTGGTCAACTCTGATCATCTACCTGATCTGCATTCCTTTAGGCATTAAAAAAGCTGTGCGTGATGGTACATCGTTTGATATCTGGACCTCGGCGGCTGTCTTTATCGGTTACGCCATCCCCAGTTTCATGTTTGCCATTCTGCTGATCATCCTCTTTGCCGGGGGCCGCTATTTCGATCTGTTCCCCCTACGCGGTCTGGTCTCGGATAACTGGGATCAACTCAACTCGGTACAGAAAGTTCTTGATTATCTCTGGCACATGACTTTGCCAGTCTGCGCCATGGTCATCAGCGGCTTTGCCGGCTTGACCATGCTGACCAAAAATAGTTTTCTTGATGAAATCAATAAGCAATATGTCCTGACTGCCCGTGCCAAGGGTCTCAGTGAAAACCGGGTCTTGTATGGCCATGTCTTCCGTAACGCCATGCTGATTGTGATTGCCGGATTCCCCAGCGCCTTTCTTGCGATTTTCTTTACCGGCTCATTACTGATTGAAGTGATTTTCAGCCTCGATGGCTTGGGCCTACTTGGTTATGAAAGCGTAATCAACCGCGATTATCCGGTGGTGCTGGGAACGCTCTATATCTTTACCCTGATCGGACTGGTGATGACGCTGATCCGTGATGTGATTTATGTGATGGTCGACCCGCGCATCGACTTTAACGCCCGGAAGATTTAGCACATACCCAAACTGCATTGTCGCCTATTCTCTTGAGCCTGCCGGTACAGCGCCGCCCATAAACTCTCAAGAACCCTAGAGTAATCATTTAATATTATGTCAATAAGTATCAGTGGTCTGTAGTGCCATCATTCAGCTCAATCACCCTGATTTTGACATAACAAAAATCACTTGTTAAGGTCACAACCACTCACTCAGGGGGGCGATCTCATAATGCTCAAAGATTTTTTTACCCGCGCACAATCACGTGACGACATGCTGGCGGTTCTGGGAGCTGCACTGAAGCAGCACGATGAAACCACCGCCCGCGATAAGCTGATTCAGCTACTGCAGAGCCACGGCCAAGACCCCGAAATCGTTCAGCCGGTAAATATCGCACTGTCACACATGACAGGATGGAACGACCCCTATCAGGTGCTGGTGACAACAAAAAAAATGCTGGAGCATGTGACTGACAGCCGGGCACTGGCCACATTGGCGGACCGTTATGCCCTCTACGCCGCCCGGCAGCTGGAGGCCAGCGACCCACTTTACGCCCTCTCAACCTATGGGCAAATTTTTGAGCATAGCCCCGGTGAAACCGACCATCAGCTCTCCTGCCTGGAGGGCATCCTCAGAATTACAGAGACCCCCCATCCCGCCGACATCGAACCCATGGCCAGACATCTGGTAACGCTGGCCGACGCCGCCGACAATCACGATCCGGCGCAGCTGCGCCTGCATAACCGGGTCATGGACATGACGGTGCACGTTGACGATCCTGTTCTGGCGATGGAGCTCTATCTGGCTATTTACGGCAATAGCGATAAGGAATCGGCTCTGGAACGTGATAGTTTTCAGGAACTGATATCCCTCAGCCTTGCCCCGGCCGAGAAAGATAGAGCTGTCATGATCGAAGGTCTGTACCATGCCCACGATATCGCCGCCGACAACCCGACCCAGCAAAGACAGGTCGAAGAGCGCCTGTTGGCTCTTGCCGATGCGTCTTGTGAGCGCGACCCCCTCACCGCCTATGCCGCTTATCATTTCCTGCTTGATGAAATGCCGTTACAAGATGAACGCGCCGCCCCGCTGATGACAAAATTACTGCATCTGTCCTCAACACTGGCCACCCGCGACCCCGACAATGTACTCAGCGGTTTGCAGCTACTGATGCGCCGTACGGCGCCGGGCCATTATATTTTCTCACAAGCCCATACCCTGCATGACCGGATGCAAGCCCGCCTGACACCAGCAAACTATACCGATCTCAAACCCCTGCCTCCGAAAAATTTTGCCCTGCTCCACGGTTCGGGCATGACCCCTGTCTGATGGCCCCTGTATAATGGAACACTCCGCTATGACAGACGACAACAAAATCATATCCATCTTCAGAGGGGCGGCGCGCCTGCAACAGCAATTAGGCGTGCTGGAGGCAGCCCTCGGCCATAACGATGAATTGACCGTTTACGAGCAACTGGATCTGTTGGTGCGCAAGCAAAGGCCGACCGCGCCCTTATGTCAGGCTCTGCACAGCGCCCTGCTCGATATCGAAGAGTGGCATAATCCTTATATCACCCTGAATACCGCGCACTGCCTGATCGCCGTACACCCGCCTGGGCATGCCTTTACAGAGACAGGGTTGCCGGTATACATCCGTGCGGCCACGACACTGGGTGCAGACAATCCCCTGCTCGCCTTCAACGCCCTGCGCTTTGCCCAAACCCGCGCCCTGCCGGGCAGCGTGCCTGAGCAATCGCTCTTCGGGGCGATGGAACAATTATGCCGCACCCCTAACCCGATAGCCGCCCTCAGCATTATCAACCATCTGGTACCCCTGCGTCGGCAGCTCGAGCCGGACGATCCCCTGCGCCCGCGCCTGATTGGCATGATCAGCGCTCTGGCTGCCACGATCAGCCCCCATGCCCCCGAAGAAGCCTTGGATGCCTACGCCTCTCTCTTCAGGGATGTCCGCAACGCTGGCGGGGAACAGCTGACAGCTTATATCGAAGCCGTCGCACCTCTGGCCCTGCGAGTAGGGCCGCACGCCCCCACCGAAGCCGCCGTGTGTTTAAGTGAAGTGCTGGACTACCTCGCCCCTGATCATCCACTTTACGAGCAGGCCCGCGATTATCAGGCCCGCTGCGAGGCCCGCCTCAATCCCGGTGATTATCACAACCAGCCCCCGGTAGCCCCGGCTGATTTCCTCAAGAAGAATCCTCCACAGCCCACCTAACTGATCGGGCTCATTCTGGCTTATCCGGTTGAAAAAAAGGGTTTTTCAGGGCAATGACCTTGTCTGCTGCCACGGCTGGTTTTACACTCAACCCTATGACACTTTCGCCCCTTACCCGCCGTCGCCTGAAACAGTTTCGCGCTAACAAACGCGGTTTCTGGTCGCTATGGATTTTCTTGTCCTTGCTGGTTCTGGCCTTACTCTCGCCGGTAGTAGCCAATGATAAGCCGATCCTGCTCGGGTTCGAGGGAAAGATTTACGCCCCGGTTTTCAAAAATTATCCTGAAACCACTTTTGGCGGCGATTTTGAAACCGAAGCTGATTACCGTGACCCTTACGTACAGGAGCTGGTAGACAAAAAAGAGGGATGGATGATCTGGCCACCCATTCGTTTTTCTTACGACACGGTGAATTACAATCTACCCACACCCGCCCCGTCGGCACCGACAACTGAAAATATACTCGGCACCGATGATCAAGGACGCGATGTTGCCGCCCGGGTTTTATATGGCTTCCGCATTTCTGTTCTCTTTGGCCTGACCTTGACCCTGATCAGTTCACTGATTGGTATTACCGCAGGTGCCTTTCAGGGTTATTACGGCGGCTGGCTGGATTTGGTGATGCAGCGCTTTATCGAGATATGGTCATCACTGCCCTCGCTTTATATCCTGATTATTTTCTCGGCCATGTTTGTGCCGGGTTTTTGGACCCTGCTCCTCATCTTGCTATTGTTTTCGTGGGTGGGACTGGTGGATGTCGTACGTGCCGAATTTCTACGTACCCGCAACTTTGATTACGTCCGCGCTGCCCACGCGCTGGGTGTTTCTAATCTTACCATCATGCGCCGCCATGTCCTGCCGAATGCCATGGTTGCAACCATGACGCTGATGCCCTTTATCCTAACCGGATCGATCACTGCCCTGACCTCGCTTGATTTCCTCGGCTTGGGTCTACCGCCGGGATCACCCTCGCTTGGAGAAATGCTGGCGCAGGGTAAAAACAACCTGCAGGCCCCGTGGCTCGGCTTCACCGCTTTTCTCTCGCTGGCACTGATGCTCTCCTTGCTGACCTTTATTGGAGAGGCCGTGCGCGATGCCTTTGACCCCCGGAAAACCACCCTCTAGTTCAGTCGGGAGGCAGTGGGTTCAAATGATGCATTGCAGCAAATTCTCCGTTTGCCCTTCCCAGACCCCTGTGACAAAGTTTTCCTATAAATAATAAGACTTCATGAACAGGGACTTTGATGAGCACACCATTACCCGGTGCGTTGCGTCTGGCATTTTCCACCGCAGCCCACCAGCCCGCCATCGAGCGGCTTTTTGATCCAGCAATAAAAAATAGCATCGACCCCGACGGCCAGGTGGCAGGACGCGCAGGTGAAATGTTTGCTCACCATGTCGCACAGGGGCACGCCACTGTTCTCGAGGATGATCAGGGCAACGTCCATGCCTTGACCATGGCGTGGCACCTCTCCGCACCTGGCGACAAGCACCCCCGTCCCCGCCATATCGAAATTGGCACTGCGCTCACGCGTATGCCGGGTTTTCATAGCGCCAGCGTAGTTACATCCGCCATGGCTCTGGCAGAATGGTGGCGCCCAACCCTTGCACGCGGTCTGATGGCCGGGGAAGTCGGTAATGACAATATTGCTTCAACCAAGCTGTTTCGCGATACCTTGGGTTGGCGTCCGCTCCAGAACAAACAGGCGGTTACCGACCTCAATAAACTGTCCTACGCCGATATCATCGATTACAACCATATCAACGATAGCAAAACCTGGTATGTCTGCAACCATCAGGCGCTCAGCAAAGCCGCCGCCATCCTGCTTGCCGTAATGGATAGTGCCAAACTCACCAACAAAAAAACCGGCCAATCAATTAGCGTGGATATTTCGGCTATCACCGAAATCGGGCTTACAAAACCGCGTCTTGAGGTGTTAGCCGAAAGATTCAGGTCAAAAAAGGCCTTGCGCGCCGTTGCTCCGGATTAAGCATCACGCTAATATCCGTCAAAGCCAGCTGACCAAGGAGCTCCTGCTATGCCTGTTCTCAACCGTGCCGCCGACCTCAAAGATGAAGCCACTGTCTGGCGCCGTGAACTGCACCAGAACCCACAAACCAAATATGAAGAGGAATTTGCCTCTGCTCTGGTCGCACAAAAACTGACAGAATGGGGCATCCCCTTTAAAAAAGGTATCGCCAAGACCGGGATCGTCGCCACCATCACCGGCCAGAAAAACGACTCCGGCAAGGGTCTGGGCCTGCGAGCGGATATGGACGCCCTTGATATCCTCGAAAAAAGTGGACAACCCCACGCGTCAAAAACACCGGGCAAAATGCACGCCTGCGGTCATGACGGGCATACTGCAACCTTGCTCGCGACCGCCAAATACCTCAGCGAAACCAAAAATTTCAACGGTCAGGTCCATCTGGTCTTCCAGCCTGCCGAAGAAGGTGGCAACGGTGCCGACAAAATGATCGAGGAAGGTTTGTTTCGCGATTACAAGATTGATTACATGTTTGGCTTGCATAACTGGCCCGGTCAGCCGATGGGAAAAATCGGCATGCGTACCGGACCAATCATGGCGTCGGTCGATGAATTTAATATCACCGTCAAGGGTGTGGGCGGCCATGCCGCGATGCCACACCAAACCATTGATCCAATTGTCGTGACGTCACAAATCGTCAGTGCCCTGCAATCAGTCGTGGCGCGCAATGTTGATCCGATTGATACCGTGGTCTTGAGCGTCACGAATTTCCATGCCGGTTCGGGGGCTTTCAATATCATTCCCGACGAAGCCAAGCTGATCGGCACCGTCCGTACTTTCAACAACGATACCCGCGATAAGGTGATCGCCCGAATGAAGGCTATTATCAGCGGTGTGGCCGCAGCCATGGGAGCACAGGCGGAACATGAGTTTATCTTCCACAACTACGCCACCATCAACAGTGCCGATGGCATTGAGATTGCAGCCAAGGCAGCGGCGGTTGTTGTCGGCGACAACAATGTCGACCTCGACACCCCGCCCAGTATGGGCGGTGAGGATTTTAGCGCCTATCTGCGCCAGAAGCCGGGCGCGTTTGTCTTCATAGGTCAGGGAGTCAACGACAGCACCAGCCCGCATAACAAGGGCCTGCACCACCCCGGCTATGATTTCAATGATGACATCATTCCGATTGGCGTCAGCTATTTTGCCACACTGGTAGAACAGGCCCTGCCCTTAAGCAAATAAGTCTGTGCAATTTTAAGGGCATTTTATCCTTATTTTTATAGCTCTTAAGAATTGAAGATTTACAATGAAAGAGGACATCAACTGGTCCTGACGGGGGATTGTGATCTTGCAACGGTGGCTCTGGCTTCCTGCCTTATTCATGTTCACCTGCTTGCCTGTACAGGCGCAGGACTTGACTGATTCTGCCGACGCCTCTCCTCTCCCTTTAGCGACAGAGTCGGACAACCCTCCGGCAGAGGACGTGACCCCTGATGATGCACCCGCAGAAGCCAGCCCCTACCCCGAAGATTTCAGTGACCCAAATACCGATTCCCCCCGGCCTGTGACCTACAGCGCCTTTGGTGAGGATGACAGTGATCCCCGGATCGAATGGGGCGGAGAACCGCAAGTCTCTGAATAGCCCACACGATCTGTTACGGCACAGGGGGCGTGGTGATCGGTATGGGTTTGAGATTATTATCGACCGCAACATAGGTGAATAGACCTTCTGTTACTTTTTCATGCAGGCCGCTGACGCTGCGTTTGGCCCAAGCCTCGATATTGATGGCAACCGAGCTTTTGCCCAGCCGCGATAAAGCGGTGTAGAACGTGACTTCATCATTCACCAGCACAGGCCTATGGAAGGTCATCGCATCCAGCGCCACATTGGCGACCCGGTGCCCTCCGGTTATCTGTGCCGCAGAACCCGCAGCCGCATCATCCATGCGCGATAAAATCCAGCCACCAAAAATGTCACCGAGCGCATTGGTGTTACGACGATCTGGCGTTAAAGTCAGCACCGGATTGCCAACAGGTGTCATGCTCTGGTTAATAACCACCCCGGCCTTTCGCGCCGTACCGGGGGGAACAAGCACCGGATTTTGCGACGTGTTGTTAGTCAAAATAGGGACAGGCTTGCGTTGGGCATCAATCGCCACAAAGGTAAACAACCCCTCGGTGACCATTTCCACAGCCTTGGAATCACGACGGTCGGCCCAGACCTCTGTCTTGATAGTGACCGACGACCGCCCTTGCCTTGCAACTTCGGTGTAAATTTTCACCAGATCACCAACAAAGAGCGGTTTTTTGAAAACCATCGCATCAATACCGGCTGTGACCGTGCGGCCTTGATGAGTTTTATCCCCGGCGTATATATATTCGTGCGCCCGGCGCCCCGAGGCTTTGTCCATTTCTGAAAGCAGCCAACCCGCACTGATCCGGTTATCAGTTGCCGTGTCGGCGGGCATGGGCTGTAGCTGGAAGGTCAGGGTTTTATCCTGAGTGACACGCAGTCCTTTACGAGCGGGCATAATCATCTCCCCCCTGTCGAGCATAGATCGTGTCCCTAGCTTAATCGGGGTCTCGGACGAACGCACGGCTTTTTAAAAGATAACTCAGGGGAATGCGCCTAATCTTCCTGACCCCCGGCTGAAAAAAATGCCCCGTCCCCGCCTGAGGGGATATTTTTATTTGACAGAGGCTGCCATTAACCATTATCAGTAGATTCATGGCACTGCACAAACTCTCAGAAGGCGTCCCACGCCTGCGACCGCGACGTACGTCCCGCCCGGCGGCGGCGTAAGGCGTAGGTTCTTTGTAGTGTAAGCTTCTTTCTCTCCAAAACCTGATGTCCTTACCCCCGGCGGCGGTCAGCGAAACGCCCACCACCGATCAGCAGGATTTGAGAAACGATGAGCAGCATTCATGAGGGCCTTCAAGGCCACGATATCACCCACATACAGAATTTCAATCTGGCCTCGGGCGCCTACCGTTTGGTGTGGCTGGGGATTGAAGATGTCCCTTGCATGGTGGCCCTGCAGGATCGTACCGGGTGTACAAGCATCGTGCCACGCACAGTGGATTACTATTACACGCACCTGTTTACCGGTCAGGGTGCTCTCGGCATTCGCGATAGTGCCGGTACGCTGGTCGCGCAGGCTCTGGTGAAAAACGAGGACGATACCTCCCTACTCCAGAATGTCCTGGTTGATCCCCAGCATCGCGGACAAAAACTCAGCTCACACCTGATCATGCAATGGCTCGATCTGGTCAAAGAATCAGGAATCAGCTTTGCGCAAGCCCGGGTACGGATTGATAACCACTCCAGCCTGCACAACTTTCTCGCCTGCGGTATGGATATCACACAAACGATCCCTAGCCCCGAAGACTCTCGTCATCTGGTCCATGTCATGAGCAAAGTAATGAAAGAAGGTTATAGGCCGCTATAGCCGTTTCGGGGGTTGTGCCCACTGTTGGACTAGACCTCTTTATCGACCAGCGCCCCTTTGGATTTATCGAGCAGTTTTTTAACCGCATCACTCAGTTCGGCTTCGGGTTCCTTACCCTCAGCACGCAGCTTGGCTCGCGCCAGCAAGTCTTCAACACTGATGGGGGCATTCCGCTTTTCTTCTTCAAGACGGTCCAGCTCCGCCTGTTTGGCAGCCGCTTCATCATTGGCTTTTTTCAGCTTGGCTTGCTGCTTGCCCACCAGTTCATTTACCTCCGCCGTCAGCGAATCCATCATGGCACCGCTGGGGTCAAGCCCGGGAAAATTTGAATAGGTATAGATCTGGCCTTTCAGCTGCGCGACCTTGGCATTGATATACCAATCCTGCTCGGTATAAGGCTCGTCATCGGTGCCCACCTTATAGCGAGCAGCCTCATCCTCTTGTTGCTTGATGAGCCTTTGCACCGGAGACAAACTCGCGGTGTTAGTGGGGGTCGCTCCTGCGCCCGATGTCACTGATCCTACAGCCATAATTCCATTATACCCTGTTTTGCGGTTAACACGGCGTTAAAATTGGGTTTGCGGAGTTTTACAGTCGAGAAAACCCGCCCTGTCCCGCCTTTGCAAAGTCCCACCCTGCAAAAACCGTTCCAGATTACTGAAGGGTGATATTTTCCATAGCTAAGTCAATCGCGTACAGCATATCGACGACACCCTGCTTGGTGCCCTTGGGGTGCTGCCAGACATAATCCGTAGCCTCAAGAAACGTGGCCCCGGCCCGAACATAGCGGCCACAATCATCATTGGTCAGCGGCCCCTCCACCAGACAAGGAATATCGGTTTTAACACTCCACCAGACGATCAGGCTCTCGGGCGGCAATACATCACCCCGGCCCCCGGCGGCAAAGCTGATATAGTCCACCCCCAACCCCAGTGTCTTTTCGGCCATCATCCGTGACAAACCACAACGTAACCCGATAATGGCATCATCCCCCAGCACCGTCCGAGCACTCTCTAGATGATCGATATTGCTGAGGATGACACCATCGGCCTTGGCCGCAAAAGCCAGCCCGGCTTGTTCACGTACAATGACCACCATGCCTTCATGCTGGCCAAGCTGCACCAGCGCCGCGAGCCGCTCAAGCGCCTCGGCATCAACCAGATCGCCGCCTAGCTCCAGTACATTCATATTCTTTTCATAGGCCGAACGATTGATCACAAACGCAGCCTCACGGATCCGGGCTATCGCCGTTTCAAACGGCAGATCGTCCGCCACCCGTAGATACAGGCCACAGGCCGGGGCCCCTTTTTTGGTCTCTTTTGTCATGGGATGGGTATAATATGACCCAGCCGCCCGAGTAAAGCTTTACTACACCCCCGCTTCAGGCCAGATTATCAGCATGAACGATCCCATTCTGCTCAGTGTCAAAGATCTTTGCGTTGATTTCCGCACTTCTGACGGCGTGTTTCAGGCCGTCAAAAATGTCTCGTTCGACATCTGCAAAGGCCAGACCACGGCACTGGTCGGGGAATCCGGCTCAGGAAAATCGGTCACCGCCCTCTCGGTGATGCAGCTTTTGCCTTATCCCCGTGCCCAGCACCCGGCAGGATCGTCCATCACCTTCGATGGGGAAGAACTGGTTGGCCGGGGTGAAGCCCTGATGCGCCCCCTGCGGGGCCACCGCATCAGTATGATTTTTCAGGAACCCATGACCTCGCTTAACCCCCTCCACCCGATTGAACGCCAGATCGGAGAGGTTTTAAAGCTGCATCAAGGTATGAACCCGGAGCAAGCCCGCACTCGCGTCATCGAATTGCTCGAACTGGTCGGGTTGCCACAGATGAAGGACCGGCTCAAGGCCTGTCCACACGAACTATCGGGCGGCCAACGCCAGCGGGTGATGATCGCGATGGCTCTGGCTAACAACCCTGATCTCCTGATCGCCGATGAACCCACCACCGCCCTTGACGTGACAGTACAGGCCCAAATTCTTGAACTGCTGCAGAGCCTCAAAGAAAAATTGAATATGTCACTGCTGCTGATCACACACGATCTTTCGATCGTACAAAAGATGGCCGATCATGTCTGCGTAATGAAAAATGGCGTCATTGTTGAACAGAGCTCAGCCGCGACCCTGTTTGCCAACCCGCAGCATGACTACACCAAAATGCTGCTGGCGGCGCAGCCCCGGGGCCACGCTATCCCGGCCAATCAGAATGCCGCCACCATCATTAAAGGCACAAACATCAAAGTGCATTTTCCCCGCCGCAAAAACTTCTTTGGCAAGGTTAATGACTGGGTTAAGGCGGTAGACGGTATCGATGTTACCTGCCGTGCGGGTCAGACCGTAGGGGTAGTAGGCGAATCCGGTTCCGGCAAAACCACACTCGGGTTGGCCCTGCTGCGCCTGACCGCCTCACAAGGCGATATCCATTTCCGTGAGCAACTCATCTCCGGCTACAACCGCGACCAGATGCGCCCGTTGCGTTCAAAACTGCAAATCGTCTTTCAAGACCCGTTCGGCTCGCTTTCGCCACGTTTGAGCATCAGTCAAATCATTGGTGAAGGACTGGAAGTCCACCGTGAAGCGATCACCCGCAACGACCGCGAAGAATTGGTGGTTCAGGCCTTGCGTGATGTCAACCTCGACCCCGATACCCGTCACCGCTACCCGCATGAATTCTCCGGCGGTCAGCGTCAACGTGTCGCGATTGCCCGGGCGCTGGTGCTGCAGCCGGAGTTGATCGTTCTTGATGAGCCGACCTCGGCGCTCGATGTCTCGGTGCAGGCCCAGATCGTTGATTTGCTTCGTGGCCTGCAGGAAAAATACAATCTGGCCTACATGTTCATTTCCCACGATTTACGGGTCGTGCGCGCCATGGCCCACGATCTGATCGTGATGAAAGACGGCAAAGTCGTCGAACAGGGGCCCGCCCTGCAAGTGTTCGAGAACCCTCAAACCGAATATACCCAAGCCCTGCTTGAGGCAGCATTGGCCCTAAAAACCAGAAAACGGGCCTGATTCGGAAAAATAACCTGATAAAGCCCCCGTTTTTGCCGATTTTCCCCTTGCCTCCCGGCCCCGGAACAGGTTAAAAACCCTGACACTTTAATATTCTAGGTAACATCCGAAAGGGGTGATTTAGTTTGGTAACGGTCAATGTACGCGACAATAATGTCGATCAGGCTCTGCGTGTTCTGAAGAAGAAACTGCAGCGTGAGGGCGTTTTTCGCGAGATGAAGATGCGTCGTGATTACGAGAAACCCTCGGAAAAGCGTAAACGCGAAAAGGCCGAATCCGTACGCCGCTGGCGTAAGATGGAGCGCAAAAAGCGCGACCGCGATGGATTCTAGACACTAATCCCGCTTGAAGATGAAACCCCCGGCCCGCCGGGGGTTTTGTTCATTTTGCCCTGTACTCTTCCACACACTGATTTTTTTATTCCTTTAATTTCAGATAGTTAAAAAATAGTGGCGAATTTGTGGTGGACAGCCCCGCCGTCAGTTGTTACCCAGAACCTCCCTAAAAACCAGAGAGGTTGGCTTAATGAAGATTTGGGTTTTGTTTCATGGACCACTGGATGTTGAACATCCCGAAGCTTATGAATGCCTGAGACTGAAAGAAGAGGCTGAAAAACTCGGAGCCACACTTGACGTCATGAGCGCGGAAGATTTCGATCTTGTCATCGACTCCACCGATGAATGGCGCGCCATCTATCAGGGGCAGTATATTGATCCCCCTGATCTGATTATTCCACGCACCGGGGCCGAAACCAGCTACAACGCCTTCTCCGTACTGCGTTTTTATGAAAGCCTTAAAGTACCGATCCTGAATAACTGGCTGGCGATCGAAACCGTGGCCGACAAACTCCATACTCATCAGGTACTGGCCGGACAGGGGTTTCCAGTACCACGTACCATTCTCGGCAAGTTCCCGCCCGACCTTGACCTGATCGAAAGCAAACTCGGATTCCCGGTTGTCGTCAAAACCCTGCGCGGCACACGCGGCGGCGGCGTCTTCCTGTCGGAATCACGCGAACAGTTCAAGGATTTGGCCGATCTGATCGCCGAAGCCAACAGCAATGTCCACATGCTATTTCAGGAATATATCAGTCGCAGCCATGGCCGCGATCTGCGTGTCTTTGTGGTCGGCAACAAAGTACTGGCCTGCATGGAACGGCGTTCCTCCGACGGCAGCTTTAAATCGAATATTTCGCGCGGCGGTACCGGTACCCCGCATCCAGCAACCC
>JAMPXY010000129.1 GCA_023700945.1 Alphaproteobacteria bacterium
TATCCCCCCTTGCCTTGCAAGGGGTTTTTATTTTGCTACATACAACTTGTACTTTTTGCTTCCCCTTCAGGGAGATAAGTGAGGTAATAAAAACCTGTAATAAAAATTTAATTTATCAAAATATTGATTGATTAAATATTTATATAGCCTATAAGCATTATGATGACATTTAACCTGACAGATCAGTTAAAAGAGCGAAATTTAAGTCTGACGGCTGTAAGGCTGGCTGTTTTGGAGGCTCTCCATGCGCACCCTCACTCGGATGCTGCCCGTATTTTTGAGGTTGTGCAGCAGAGAATTCCAACCGCATCGATTCAGGCGGTCTATAATAATCTCAATACGCTGGTAGAGCATGCCATCATCCGTGAAATTAAGCCTAAGGGCATGCCTTCACTTTATGAAACACGTATCGGCGATAACCATCACCATGTTGTTTGTCGTCGTTGCAGCCGCGTAATGGATACTGATTGTCGGGGATATGCACCTTGCTTATCCCCTGCTGATGATCACGGATTCATTATAGATGAAGCTGAGGTTGTATTCTGGGGCACCTGCCCGTCTTGTCAAAAAACCACCCCCCACAGGAGTAAAATATGAGCAACACCGGTAAATGCCCCGTCATGCATGGCGGAATGACCTCGACCAGTGCTTCCAACACAGATTGGTGGCCCAACGCGCTGAACCTTGACATATTGCATCAACATGACACAAAGACAAATCCTCTGGGTCGAGATTTCGTCTATCGTGCAGAATTGAAGGCACTGGATATCGATGCCTTGAAAAAGGACCTCCACGCCTTGATGACAGAAACGCAAGACTGGTGGCCCGCTGACTGGGGTCATTATGGCGGTTTGATGATCCGCATGGCCTGGCACGCTGCAGGCTCATACCGTATAGCCGATGGTCGCGGCGGCGGGGGCACAGGAAACCAGCGTTTTGCGCCACTTAACTCATGGCCGGATAACGCCAACCTCGATAAAGCCCGCCGCTTGCTCTGGCCGATCAAGAAAAAATACGGCAATAAAATCAGTTGGGCTGACTTAATCATTCTGGCTGGAACAATCGCCTATGAAAATATGGGCCTTAAAACGTTTGGCTTTGCCTTTGGCCGCGAAGATATCTGGCACCCTGAAAAGGATGTCTATTGGGGCGCTGAAAAAGAATGGCTGGCCGCAAGTGATAACCGCTATGCCGATGTTAGTCAGCCTTCCACAATGGAAAATCCCCTTGCCGCTGTGCAGATGGGTTTAATTTATGTGAATCCTCAGGGTGTGAATGGCCAGCCTGATCCCCTGAAGACCGCCGCACAAGTCAGGGAAACTTTTGCCCGGATGGCGATGGATGACGAGGAAACCGTTGCCCTGACAGCTGGCGGTCATACTGTTGGAAAATGCCACGGTAACGGTAATGACAAATTGCTGGGTCCAGAGCCTGAAGCAGCTGATATCACCGAACAAGGTCTGGGATGGATGAACCATACCAAACGCGGTGTGGGCCGGGATACCGTGACCAGCGGCCTTGAAGGTGCGTGGACAACCCATCCGACCCAGTGGGATAATGGTTACTTCGAAATGCTTTTGAACCACGACTGGGCGCTGAAAAAATCCCCAGCCGGTGCTTGGCAGTGGGAGCCGGTAACGATTAAAGAAGAAGACAAGCCGGTTGATGTTGAAGACGCCACGATTCGTTATAACCCCATCATGACCGATGCCGATATGGCGATGAAGATGGACCCTGTCTATCGGCAGATTTCTGAGCGTTTTTATAAAGACCCCGCTTATTTCTCCGAGGTATTTGCTAGGGCATGGTTCAAATTGACCCACCGTGATATGGGGCCAAAGTCCCGCTATATTGGCCCAGATGTGCCCAAGGAGGACTTGATCTGGCAAGATCCCGTACCCGTCGGAAACAGTCATTATGACGTAGCCTCAGTAAAGGCAAAAATTGCAGACTCGGGTCTATCTATTGGCGATATGGTTGCAACCGCATGGGATAGCGCCCGCACCTTTCGCGGATCGGATATGCGCGGAGGGGCAAATGGGGCACGCATTCGTCTGTCACCCCAGAAAGACTGGCAGGGCAATGAACCAGAACGGCTGCAACGGGTCCTCTCTGTTTTGACGCCTATTGCTACGGGGTCAGGTATCAGTATAGCCGATGTGATTGTACTGGCGGGTGGTCTGGGGATTGAGAAGGCTGCCAAGGCGGCTGGCTTTGATGTGACCGTTCCCTTTATGCCGGGTCGTGGTGATGCCACGGAAGCGCAAACCGATCAAAAATCATTTGAGCCGCTTGAACCGCTTGCCGACGGCTATCGCAACTGGCTTAAAAAAGATTATGTGGTGAGTGCAGAGGAGTTATTGCTCGACCGCACACAGCTCATGGGATTGACAGCTCCGGAGATGACAGTTCTCGTAGGTGGCCTGCGTGTAATCGGCACCAATTATGGCGGAACAAAGCATGGCGTGTTCACAGACAAAGAAGGTAGCCTGACTAACGATTTCTTTGTAAACCTGACCGACATGAAAAATATGTGGAAGGCCGCAGGCAATAATCTATTCGAAATTCGTGACCGCAAGACCGGTGACCTGAGATGGACAGCTACACGGGTTGATCTGGTGTTTGGTTCGAACTCTGTCTTGCGGGCCTATGCAGAATTGTATGCGCAGGATGATTCCAGAGATAAATTCGTTCATGACTTCATTGCCGCCTGGGTCAAGGTCATGAATGCCGATCGTTTCGATATTACCTGATCTGCCTTTTATCAGGGACCAAGGACACCATAATCAGGATTATGGTGTCCTTATCATTATAAAATCGAGTGATTGAGGCATCCTCTCTTCGTGCCTACTGCACGGCGGACTGCCCCTTAACTGCATTCTCTCCTGCCAGGGATGCTTGTTGCTCGGTTGTCTCTGCTAGGGGGCTGGGATTTTTGATCATGGATACGGTCATCTGTTGAGCAGGCCAGCAGATTTTTTGCATTGGACGGATGTAGCTACCGGATACGAAGCTATACCCAGCTTTGGTTGCGGCATCAAAAAGAGTCTGTGATGTCACGCCCTTGATGTAATATTTCATGTTATTCTTTTTCTGATTTTCTGCATATTTCTGGATAAGACGGATTAGCTCGTCTTCGGGCATGGGCACCTCTGACACATCAAAACCGCAACCGTATAATTTAGGGAAGCTGCGTGCATAGCTGACATTCGATAGAATGCCCGTATCAAAACTGTAGGCTCTGACAAAATGGCTGATACGTTCAATCGTGGCAATCAGATTGGTTGAAACGGCACTCGCCGGGATACCTCGCACCTCAATAATGAGACTGCGCTTGATCTCGGCCGGCAGAGCCCGCAGGAACGCCAGAATAAATTCACTCACATTTTTGTCCATCACTGTCTGCAAGCGGAAAGGTACCACCGCCAAGGCATTGGCGTTTTTGATCTGCAACGACCTGATCTGTAGACAGGCCGCAAACAACCCGGCCAAATCCTGCCTCATGACCTCGCCCGTGTGATATTGTTGGGTTGGGACGGTGCTGCGCACCACCACCAGCGACCCTGACATTACCTGACTGTCATGGTTCCAGAATGGTAAGTATTGCACTTCTGATTGTGCGGCAATTTCGGCCATCTCCCGGGTGATGGGAAATTTTTGTTGCCCCATCAGCATATTCTGCATCACACGGGAAACCCAGAAATGAACGGATTCTATTTTGGGATTAACCCCCAACCCTTCCTTCAAAATTTTTGAAATTTCCGGGTTACTCTGGCCTACTTTCTTGGGGCCTTCTTTTCCTGAGTCTGCCGCATCAACACGGATAATCTCAGCCGCCCCTGTGTGGTCTTTTGCCAATTGCAGGCTTTCACGCAAACGTTCCGTAATGGCTTCAACCTTGGATTTGCCCATAGCTGCCGGGATATCAAAAAAATACAGGCGGACAACCGTCCCGCGTGGGCAGGTATAGGTGCCTCTGTATTGCTCGAGGGTTTCATCACAGGCCTTCCGGCACAGGCGTGCCAATGTCCGCGGTACAGTTTCTGATTTCACAAATAATTCTGGCGCCACGACCTTGAGATCAAAGGACAGGATGCTTTGCTCTGAAATACCCTTTACCGTGCTGTTGAAATTTTCTTCACTGGTCTCAAAACGGCCCTGATCGATTGAGTTCTGTATATTTTTTTCGTTAGTCATGATGATATCTCCCTTCTTTCAGCCTAAGCCTCACAGGATTAACAAAAGTTCATTTTCGAAGGGTGAAAGGGGTTATCTTAGGGGTAGAAGTATGTATCTTAAGTTGCAAAATAAGGTAGAAGAGTAATCGAATACCATCACGTGCAATAACATGCTGAAATACTGATTCAATCAGACCCTGCCCTCACCGAAAAAAGTAAAGCTTCTGATGTGTTGCAAAAGGCGTGTTTGCGCTCTGCATACGATAAAAGTAGAAATTGCTTTTTGCATCTCCCCTGACAAGAGAGGGCCCCCTGATCCTTCTTGTGACCGGTCCAAATTTTTTAGATCAGCAGAGAGAATCGCCTGATTTTTTTGTTAGGGCCAGAGGATGATTCATCTCAATGGCATCTTGTATTACCATGCAAATTCATTACGAAAGATCATTTTATAAATATGAAAAACA
>JAMPXY010000130.1 GCA_023700945.1 Alphaproteobacteria bacterium
ATTCACGCCTTAGGCCCGACGGGTTAGCAGTGCCAGACTGGTGCCGTGGGTGCCTGATTTGGTCTCCCATGGCAGTTGTCCCAGCGGGATCACGGTGATCTCCGGGTGTTCCTTGATAATGCGTTCGACCGCCATGAAAGGACCGGGGATAATAGTTTTGTCATGAAACAAGGGCTGCGCATCAGGATAAAAGTCGTGGAGCAGGATTACCCCGTCTTTTTTAAGTAATCGCAGTGCCCATGAGATCTCATTATAAACTGTACTCGAGGCATGATCACCGTCAAGAAAGATAAAATCAAAACGCTCGGTTGTCGTTTGTAGATAGTGTGCTGATGACAGAGCACAAAATGCCACCCGGCTGTCCATGCCTAATTGTTGCAGGTAGTCACGGGGCGGCATCGCCAGGCCGCTTCGTTTCCAGGGGCCTTTGGGGTCATTGACATCGAGAATATCAACGGTGGTCATACGCGCTGTTGCTGAATTCTGGCGCAGCGTTTCCGCCAGAAACACCGTAGAGGCACCAATATGGGTGCCAATTTCAAGCAGATTTTCAGGTTTTAAGGCGGAAACGAGGTAATAAAGCGCCCGACGATCACCGGGGTTAACCCCGCCCAAGGCGGTGGTGGTGCCGTAAATGGCTGTGATGGCTTCGAGTGTCTTATGCCAGTGTGCCGCTGTTTCCTGATTCTGGAAGATAGAGTCAAGGTCGGCTGGCTTGATATTCGTCCGTAGATTTTGGATCGGAAAGTCGCGTGCGGTGGTGGCATTCAGTTTAATCCGGTCACGCTGGCGCAAGGCATGATGCAACAGCGGGGTAGGAATCATTTTTTTTATCGTTTGTTTCATGGCTCGCTTTAGAGCACCCGCATCAAGGGCGCTTCCTTATAATCTGTTGGAATCTACATCATTTTACAGATCGCGCAATAGAGCAGGTTCTAGGCAGATTCATGGGCCAAGGGCCGGAGAGCTTGGGAAAATTGTAATAAAGCTGTACCATATCCGGGCTAACCCTTTCTATGCCGTGGGATATGTGCGTCCGTGTCATTTCGCCCCTTCGTTTCAATTATTGAAATTATAGCCGCCTTGCTTTTGGCGGTGGGGTTGGGCTTTGCCTTGTTTACCTATGGCACCGATGATTTGAAATATGGGGCGGCCGTGCTTGCCGTGACGGCTGCCTGTGCCTTGTGTATGGGGCGGACTTTGTTGCGCGGCCAGCTTTCGCTACCGCTGAGTATGACCAGCGGGGCTTTACTGGCCTTCTTCCTTTACCTGCTGCTATCGGTATCATGGTCGACCATTCCCTATATCAGCGGCTATTTTATCACCATCTTTCTGTTGATCCCGTTCTTGTGGCTGGCGGTTGTGTCATCGCCCCAGCCTGTGCGGACTCTGGGGTGGTTGCTTGCCGGGGGTGGGCTGGTCATCGCCACCGTAATGGGTTGGACCCTTTATCAGTACTTATTCATGTTCGGTGGGGATCACGGCGTTCGGGTCAAGCACCCTTTTCTTGACCCGAACAATCTTGCGGTTTTCCTGAACATGGCATTGTTGCCGCTATTGGCGCTGTCTTTCTGGGTCAGGGATCGGCGCTATGCGGCTTGCCTGGGCCTTCTCAGTCTGTTGTTTTTCATGGCGTTACTTGCAACCAACAGCCGCACCGCTTTGCTGGCGGCCGGCGCCGGTTTCGTCGTACTGCTGCCCCTTTTGATCCGCCAGACCCGTCACCCGGCGCTCGTGGGCGTACTGCTGCTGGCAACAGTGATCGCCGCGGTGTTGCTCGGGAATTTGCTGATGGATGGTGCTTTGTTTAACTATATGAAAGCCATCTTTAATTTTGAAACTTCGGTCAGCATGCAAGATCGGCTGGCCTTGTGGTTGTCATCACTGCGCATTTTCAAGGATTATTTCTGGCTGGGCACCGGTCTGGCTACATTCTTCTATTACTACCCGCAGTATCGTCAACCCACCGATAACAGTGATGGTTATTTTGTTCATATGGACCCTTTGCAGATTGGCCTTGAAACCGGGATAGGCGGATACATCTTGCTTTATGTGTTTTTGCTCTGTGTGCTGGCTCGCACGATCCGTGCCTTGCGAGGACCCGGTCAAACTTTGCGGCATAGTTTGTTGGTCATGGCACCCTTTACCGGGTTATTGACGGTTTGCCTGCATATGCATATGACATTCTGCCTCTATTTGCCTGCCATTACGATTCCCGTAGGGCTGTTGCTGGCATGGTGGTATGTGGCAACCGATCAGGTACTTAAAGATTCGCGCCTGACGATGCCGCGTGGTCTTCTGGGGGGGCTTTGGTGTTTGCCTTTGCTGATCATGGTAGGTTCTCTGATCTGGACGGCACAAGCTACGTCCGGAATATACTGGCACAGCAAGGCCCAAACCGCTCTCAATAACAATGACCAGAAAGCGGTGATTCGCTACCAAGACCTGCAACATCGCTGGGCACCGGACAGTTATCACCGGCCCTATGAACAAGCGGCTCAGATGACATTTGCCTGGCTAAAAGATCACCGCATGGCTGCACTATCCGAACGGCAGGCCATGTTGCAGCAAGGCCTTGTCGCGATTGATGCTGCCATCAAGCGTCAGCCGCGTCATGGCTCCTTGCGCAATCTTAAGGCCATGATGATTTATGTGGCAGGTGAAGATGCGCTGCCGGGTGGACGGGCGCTGGCGATTGAATTACTGCGTACTATATTGCGGATAGATCCGATGATGATTGAGGCGCGGATTGGCCTTGCCACAATCTTACGCGAGCAGGGCCAGTTTTCTATGGCGGTGCGGGTACTGGAGGAAGGCTTGCGTTGGCCACGACCGAAAGGGGTCCCGGATGTCAATTATATTGTCGCCGTGGCCAAAGCCAATCTGGTGGCTGGCAATCGCGCCCGCCATGATGCCTTGCTGGCCTTCGCGGCGGAACGTGCTAACTATTACGGTTTTAGTGTTGTCTCGACACCCTGATCTTGTGAGTTATCGGGTTTGGGTAAATGAACCCAGCCGCGCCGCATGAAAAAAATTAACAGTGACAGCAATACCAGCGTCATCAAGCCCAAGGCGAAAGGATAGCCATAGGCCCATCCCAATTCGGGCATATTATAAGGTGAGGCCTGTCGATCAAAATTCATCCCATAGACCCCGGCGATAAAACTCAGTGGGATAAAAATGGTTGATATCACTGTCAGAACTTTTATGGTTTCGTTCATCTGGTTATTGACACTGGACAGATAAATATCAACCAGTCCCGAGGCACGCTCGCGATCAATTTCCAGCAGATCGAGGATATTGATGATATGATCCTGGCAATCGCGTAGATAAATCTGGGTTTCATCAGAGATCAGCGGATGTTCACTGTGCAGGGTATAGATTGCCTCGCGGAGGGGCCACATTGCCTGACGCATCCGCCGCAGTTCTCTTTTTAGAAAATGGGTTTCGCTGACTAATTGTTGATCAGGCTTTAAAACTACCTGATCTTCAAGATTGCTGATCCAGTCTCCGACAAACTCCAGTACTGGGAAATAACCGTCAATGACGGCATCAAGGATACTGTAAGCGAGATAATCGGCTGAGGCCGTTCGTATCCGGCGCATTTCACCGCGGCGCAATCGCTCGCGCACGGGATCCAGTACATCGCCGTCGGGCCGTTCCTGAATGGTGATAACAAAGTTTTTCCCGATAAAGAGGCTGAGTTGCTCATTATCGACGATGTCCCCTTTAATCCGCATCATATGCGTGATCAGAAAAATATAATCACCAAAGTCATCGGCTTTGGCACGGTGATGTTGATTCAGAACATCTTCCAGCGCCAATGGGTGGAAGTGCAATATCTTCCCCAGTTCTTCCAATATATCGACGTTAGCCAAGCCATCAATATTGATCCATGATACGGGCCAGGTACCAATGTAATCCGTAATCTCATTAATTGATGAGAGAGATTTTTCCGTGATGTCTTTTTCGCTATAGGCAATCAAGGTGATTGTCGAAGGGTGCGAATCAGGCGGCGGCACCAATGTGCCGGGAGCGACTCCCGGCTTGTCGTGGTGGCGACGGCGAGTATGAAGATGCTTTTTTCTACGACGGGTCATAACGAATTAACCTCTGCCCTTATAAGAAAGCAGCTGTACCTAAGAAGCAATGGTTTTCTTGTATTTGCGGATACGTACCAGACGATAGAGTCGTCCGCGGCGCAATAAATCCATCCGGCGCATGGTATAGGTCCATAGTGGTGTTAAGATCAGGCTTAGGGCAATAATTGCAACAATGTATTTATAAGTTTCGGGCAGAATGACTGCGGAACTCAAACCCAAAGCCGCCAGCACAAAGGAAAATTCACCGGCCTGCCCCAGCGAGGCGCCAATCATGATGGCATGGCGCCGCGATAATCCCAACCAGCGTAAAATGCTGATATTAAAAATTGTTTTGATAAACAGGAGGGCAAATAACACCAAAGAAATCGAGAACCAGTGCTCGATCACGAAAGA
>JAMPXY010000131.1 GCA_023700945.1 Alphaproteobacteria bacterium
CACCATATCAGATTTGGCAAAGTAACCCAGATCACCATCATTCGCCTTATTCGGATCTGATGAATATTCCTTGACCAAATCTTCAAACTTAGCGCCACCATCCAGCTTACCAATCACTTCACGGGCTTTTTCCTCGCTATCGACCAGAATATGGCGGGCCTTGGTCTCTTCAATCTTGGCCAGATCAGCACTCAGTTCATCATAGGCCTTCTTGAGGTCGCTCTCGCTAACAGCTGCCTTCACTTCCCTCTCTACATAGACGCTACGCACAATTTGAGACTTGGCCGTATCCATCATCTTTTGTACCTCAGGATCGGATTCAAGATTGGCACTGGCCGCCTTTTCAGCCAAAAGCTTGTTGGTTACAACCTGGTCACGTGCCATGGGGAAGAGATTTTGCAATGGCATCTGACGCACTTGTTCAGGCAGGGTTGTAATGAAATCAAGTACTTCGCTGCGTGTCACCTCGACAGCACCAATTTTAGCGACAACTGGGTTGCCAACTTCGACTGCGTTTTCACCTTCGCCAATAACTTTTGGTGTTTCGGCAGATGCAGACTCAGTTGGAGCGACGTCCTTGGGTTTTTCATCCTTTTTGGCTTCCCCGGCGGCGGGTGCTTCAGCCTGAACGGCATTCGCCGCGCTGTCCGTGGCCATCGGCGTCTTGCCTGACATCATAAAGAGACCGCCAGCGGCGGCTCCGGCAATGATCACGACGGCCCCCAGCAGCATCGGCATTGTCGATTTTTTTGTTTCTTTTGGTAATTCCGTAGTCATTTGGCGATAACCCCATAAATTGCGTTAGTCACGAGAACGAATCTCGAGATACCAGACTTTAGTTCTCCTCTGATAGGGAATAAAGGGGCATATTGGCATTATCATGGCAAATTACCCTGTGATAATCCCCATTTTTGCCATAACACCGGATTGACGAGCGCAATAGTGAGGCTTATATCAAGGTGTCATTTATTTTTGGGATCTTTGATACCCCCCGAGGAGTCTATGTTGCTGGCCCTGGCGCAGAAAATTTTTGGTTCAAGTAACGAACGCACGTTAAAGTCTTACTATAGACATATTGCCCCGATTAACGCCCTCGAGGCTCAGTTCGAAAAGCTGAGCAATGATGAGTTGCGAGCAAAGACCATTGAATTTAGAGCTCGACTGGAAAAGGGCGAAGAGCTCGACAGCCTTCTGCACGAGGCTTTTGCCACAGTACGCGAAGCCGCCAAGCGAACACTGGGGCAACGTCATTTCGATGTCCAGCTAGTCGGTGGCGCCGTTCTTCACAGCGGAAAAATCTCCGAGATGCGCACCGGTGAAGGTAAAACACTGGTCTCCACCCTGCCTACATACCTCAACGCTCTGAGCGGCAAAGGGGTTCATGTCGTCACTGCCAACGATTATCTGGCCAAACGCGACTCTGAATGGATGGGGCAGATATATAAATTCCTCGGTATGAGTGTTGGCTGTATCGTCAACGGTCTTGACGATAAGCAACGTCAGGAGGCCTACAAGGCCGATATCACGTACGGCACTAATAACGAGTTCGGCTTTGACTATCTGCGCGATAACATGAAATACCGCATGGAGAACATGGCACAGCGCCCGTTCAACTTTGCCATTGTGGATGAGGTCGACTCAATCCTGATCGACGAGGCACGAACCCCGTTGATCATCTCTGGCCCATCCGAAGATTCATCCGAAAGCTATATCGCGGTCAACCGCATTATTCCCCATTTGGTCGCTGGCGATTATGAGATTGATGAAAAACTCCGCAATGCCACTTTGACGGAAAGCGGTACAGAGCATGTCGAAAATCTGCTGCGTGAACATGGCCTGCTGACCGAAGGCAACATGTATGATGCCAACAACATTACGTTGGTACACCATGTCAATCAGGCTCTGCGCGCTCACATGATTTTTACCAAAGACCGTGACTACATCATCAAGGATGACAAAGTCATTATTATTGATGAATTCACTGGCCGCATGATGGAGGGGCGCCGCTATTCCGAGGGTCTGCATCAGGCGCTCGAAGCCAAAGAAGGTGTCAAGATCCAAAACGAAAACCAGACTCTGGCCTCGATTACCTTCCAGAATTACTTCCGCCTTTACCCGAAACTGGCAGGCATGACCGGCACGGCCATGACCGAAGCCCCCGAGTTTGCAGAAATCTATCGCCTCGGTGTGGTCGACATCCCCACCAATATGCCTGTAGCCCGTATTGACCATGACGATAAAATTTTTAAATCTCTGGCTGAGAAAGATCAGGCAATCATCAATCAGATCATTGCCTGCCGTGACCGCAACCAACCGGTTCTGGTGGGGACTGTTTCGATTGAGAAATCAGAGACACTCTCAGCCAAACTAACCAAGCTAAAAATCAAACATCAAGTTTTGAATGCCCGCCACCACGAGCAGGAAGCCTATATTATTGCGCAGGCTGGTTATCCCGGGGCGGTTACGATTGCCACCAACATGGCCGGGCGCGGTACCGACATCCAGTTGGGGGGTAACTTTGACATGAGGGTCAAACATGATATTGACCCCGCTTGGCCGGAAGAAAAAAAACAACAGGTCATTGCCGATATCCGTAGTGAAATCGAAAAAAACCGGGAAATCGTCAAGCAAGCCGGTGGATTATTTGTCATCGGTACCGAACGCCACGAATCTCGCCGTATTGATAACCAGCTCCGAGGCCGCTCTGGCCGCCAAGGTGACCCCGGCGCCTCTATTTTCTTCCTGTCACTGGAAGATGATCTGATGCGGATTTTTGGCTCCGAACGCATGGAAATGTTGTTGGCGCACAAACATATTGGTCTGAAGGATGGAGAAGCTCTGGTTCACCCGTGGATCAGCAAAGCCCTTGAGCGCGCACAAGCCAAGGTCGAGGGTCATAACTTTGAAATTCGTAAGAACCTGCTGAAATTCGACAACGTCATGAACGACCAGCGGAAGGTGATTTACGAGCAACGCCGTGAAATCATGGCCGCCGACACAATTGAAGAACTTGTGACCTCCATGCGTCATGAAGTCATTGAAAACATGGTAACACAGTGCATTCCGCCTCGCTCTTACCCGGATGCATGGGAAATCACTACTCTGAAGTCGGAGATTCAAGGCACCTTGAATATGGAACTGCCCGTTGACGAATGGGCCAAGGAAGAAGGTATCGCCGATGAAGAAATTCTCGAGCGTATTCTTGACGAATCCGACAGGCACATGGCGCTCAAGGCTGCGCAGACCGGGCCCGACATGTTCCGCAAGCTCGAAAAAGCAATGGTACTGCAACAATTGGATGGCCATTGGAAGGAACACCTCCTCCACCTCGATCATCTGCGGCAAGGTATTAATTTGAGGGCCTTCGCACAACGAGATCCACTCAACGAATACAAAACAGAAGCTTTCGGCATGTTCGAACAAATGCTGAATCAATTGCGCGTCAGCATTACCAGAACATTGAGCTTCGTTGAGTTTAGCATCAATCAAGAAGCTGCTGCCCAAATATTGGCGCAGCGGGCCGCGCAGGCGCAAAAAATGCAAGCCACCCGTCAAGACCCAGCTCTGATGGGCATGGGGGTCGGTACAGCGACAGAACCCGCAGGCACATCACGCAGTAACGTGCAGCAATTCCCTGAACGCCGCACCTTTAACAAAGACGATCCAGCCACATGGGGATCAACACAGCGCAACGCACCCTGCCCCTGCGGTTCGGGCAAGAAATACAAACACTGTCACGGACAGCTGTAAGATACAAAAAACAGCCGCTTAAGCGGCTGTTTTTTTATCGTCCTTTAATGGCGGAGTAATTCTGACCAGGGTGACTTGATGCCGCTGACGCTTGACGACATCGAAACGACAACCGAAGAAATTAAAAGACTGACCAACCTCAGGCAGGCGCTGCGACTGAAACAAAAGCAATCCCGCAATTGTTGAATAATCGCCATCAGGCAAATTCCAGTTAAACTCACGGTTGAGTTCACGTACCGTCACCGTACCATCAACCATATAGGAACCATTTGGCTGACGGCGGACACCGGTCACGATTTCATCAGTCTCGTCATCAATATCGCCGACAATTTCCTCAAGAATATCCTCAAGCGTCACAATACCCATGAAGCTGCCATATTCGTCGACCACCAAGGCAAAATGCTCGCGGCGGGCGCGAAAGGCTTGCAACTGATCAAACAAAGTTGTTGTAATCGGCACAAACCACGGCTCAACCGCAATCTTCGTCAGATCGATATCCTTGGCCAGAACACCCTTGATCTGCATTTCTTTAAGAACAGCCTTAACATGAACCACACCAATGATGTTGTCAGATTGATTCTGCCATAACGGCAGCCGTGAATATTGACTATCAAGTATCTCTTCAATCGTTAATTCAGCAGGCTGGCCGGCATCGAGCATCTCCACCTGTCTGCGGTGTGTCATCACCTTACCCACATCAAGATCAGCAAGATCAAGGATAGAGTGCATC
>JAMPXY010000132.1 GCA_023700945.1 Alphaproteobacteria bacterium
GCGGATGAATCAAGGCAGTGATGAGCCTTCGGCTGCGGACATTGTCAATCACTGGGAGGAATCCGCGCTGGCGGATATCATCTGGAAGTATGGTGAAGAACGTCATTCCCGTCGTGTAGCACACCGTATTGTCGAAAAACGTCAGGAAAAACCGATTACGCGGACATCTGAATTTGCAGATATTGTCCGCGGTGCCATTCCCCGTACTTTCGGTGACAAAATTGATCCGGCGACCCGCACCTTTCAGGCGTTGCGCATTTTTGTGAATGCTGAAATGGAAGAGCTTGAAAATGCCTTAAAGGCGTCAGTAGCGCTATTGAAGCCGGGTGGTCGGCTGGTGATCGTCTCGTTCCATTCTCTTGAGGATCGTATTGTAAAAAGTTTTATGCATGAACAAGCCGGATTGACGGCTCGCTCATCGCGCCATCTGCCGGATCTCCCGCCTACATCTGTGGGCCGCGACGATTCTGGTGTCGCCTTCACACTTCCCTCCCGGAAGGCGATTTTCCCGACTGATCATGAAGCAAGTGTCAATCCGCGGGCGCGTTCAGCGCGTTTGCGTGTAGCCGTCCGCATGGCAGAAGGAGGGCATGGATGAAAATTTTCAAGCTTTCGACCTTGCTGGCGTTGTCACTATCTGTGGCATCGGGGGCGATGTTGTTCAGTACGGCGCAAAAAGTTCAACAAACTGAATCGGTTCTCAACCGTGCCCGCTCAGCGGTGGCGCAGGAACAACAAACTATTCGTGTCCTACGTGCCGAGTGGGATTATCTCAATCGCCCGGATCGGCTTGAGGCGCTGGTGAAAAATAATCTGGAATTGGCCCCGGCTAAACCGGAGACGTTGCAGCCCGATACAGCAGACTTGCCGAATGTGTTCGTGCCGTTTGTTCCAGCGCGCAAACCAGCAAGGATAATACCGGAAGATGCTTTGGTAAAAACCGTTCCGGTATCGTCGCCTGAGGGGGAGTTGCTTCCGCAGACTGTGCCGTTGCCTAAACCGCAGATGCCAGAGATGCCGCAGGAGCCTGCACGTGATCAATTCCAAAAGTTACTCAATGATCTGACCCCTGCTAACGGAGGGGATAAACCATGAGTATTGTCACACGTTTGCGCAAATCCAGATTACGCATCGATGGTAGCAAGCGTTCGGCGCTGGATATGGCGCATGGCCGTCTAACCTTGATCGGTCTTGGCTTCTCTTTGCTCTACCTGATGGTAGGAGCACGGGTAGTGGATCTCACCGTTTTGCAAGGCGTATTGCCACGCCTGAACGGCAGCGTGGCCGAACGTACATTGGAACCTGAGTTACAGCAGATGGCGCTACGTGCGGATATTATTGATCGTAACGGTGTCTTGTTGGCGACCTCGCTCGAGACTGCGTCGCTTTATGCTGATCCGGCCTTGATCAGCGATCCGCTCAGGGTGGCTACCGCACTGAGCCAGACCGTGCCTGGCATCGTGTATGGTGATACACTGGAAAAATTGCAGCGTAAGAGTCGGTTTATCTGGCTGAAACGCAATCTGACACCAGAGGAACAATATCGTATCCTTGAATTAGGTGAGCCGGGTTTGCAATTTCAGACTGAATATAAGCGCATTTATCCGCAAGGGGAATTATCCGCGCACATGGTGGGTTACAGCAGCGTTGATGGGCAGGGGTTGGCCGGAGTAGAGCGGAGTTTTGATAAGTTGCTGGCGAAAGGTGGTAAGCCGCTGGCTTTGACGCTGGATATTCGTTTGCAGCATATTCTGCGCCGTGAAATGGGCAAAACGATTCATGAATTTAATGCCAAGGGTGGTGCCGGGATTATCATGGATGTGGTGAGCGGTGAGATTCTTGCAGCGACATCATTGCCAGATTTTGACCCACAAAACCCTTCAGTCGCCACGCCGGATCAATTATTTAATAATATTACGCTGGGGGTTTATGAGCCTGGTTCGACAATGAAAATTTTTTCAACCGCCGCATTGCTCGATCTCAAAAACCCTAGTCTGGGCATGACATTTGATACCACCAAGCCTCTCAAGGTCGGACGTCATACCATTCATGATTATCACCCGGAAAACCGTCCCTTGACGATTCCTGAGGTTTTCATGCACTCATCGAATATCGGTTCCGCGTTAATGGGGCAGATGGTGGGGACCGAGGCGCTCAAAAATTTCTATAGCGATCTCGGGATGCTGGATCCGGTGACGATTGAAATTGCGGAAAAGGGTCGGCCGCTGGCTCCGGCGCAGTGGCGTGAGATTAATACACTGACTGCGGCGTTCGGCCATGGTATCTCGGTCTCTCCGCTGCATATTGTGAGCGCGGCTTCAAGTATTGTTCGTGGCGGCACGTTGGTTAAACCCACCTTGATTTTGAACGAGGCTCAGGCTAAAGGTGGCAAAAATGCTACGAATCACGATGATATCCGCATAGTTTCGCAGCAAACGTCACACAGAATGCGTCAGTTGATGCGTTTGGTTGTCACGGATGGTACCGCCAAGAAGGCTGATGTACCGGGCTATAATGTGGGCGGCAAGACCGGTACGGCCGAGAAGATTGTAAATGGCCGCTATGATCGACAGAAAAAAATTTCGTCCTTCCTTGGGTTCTTCCCCATGGAAGCACCGCGATATGCTGTTTTCATTATGGTGGATGAGCCCAAAGGCACCAAACAATCCTATGGTTATGCTACGGGGGGGTGGGTAGCAGCCCCAGCGGCAGGAGCGGTGATAAGCTCTATGGCACCGTTACTGGGTATAGAGCCTCATCTGACTGATGACGAAGATGATTTATCTTTTACGTTGAAGCCTTATTTGCATGACAAAAAACATCAAGGGGGGCAGCTTGCGACTTTCACAACTGAGTGATGCCTATTCTGGTCAGCCGGACCCCGAAATTGAAGGTTTGAGCGAAGATAGTCGTCGAATTGAGGCGGGTTGGCTTTTTGCGGCTTTCCCCGGTACCAAGGTCGATGGCCGCCGCTTTGTCGAAGAGGCCGTGCGTCATGGCGCAGTGGCAATTTTGTCTGATCGTCAGATAGAAATACCGGTTGGTCATCAGGTGGCTATGCTACAGGCGGATAACCCACGCCGGACTCTGGCGTTGATGGCGGCACGGTTTTATGGTCGACAGCCGGAAACAATTGTGGCTGTCACAGGTACCAACGGCAAAACCTCAACAGCCTGGTTCGTACAACAACTGTGGGAAGCCTTGGATATTAAGGCCGCCAGTCTGGGTACGCTCGGCATTCGCGGAATTGAAATCGAGGCGCTGCGGAATGCCAAGCTAACCTCGATGACCACGCCCGATATGGTTTCCTTGATGGCGACGTTGGCTGATCTCGCGGCTTCGGGGATTCATCATCTGGCGATGGAGGCTTCAAGCCATGGTTTGGCGCAATGTCGACTGGATGGGGTCAAAATCCGGGCTGCGGCGTTCACCAACCTCACGCGTGATCATCTGGATTATCATCCGGATATGGCGGATTATTTTTCTGCCAAAGCGCGATTGTTTAAAGATGTGCTGGCAGAAGATGGGGTTGCGGTACTGAATGCTGATATTGCTGAATATCCAGCACTAAAAAAGATCTGTGATGATCGCAAGATTAGGGTTATCGATTATGGCCGTCAGGCACAGGCGCTTAAGCTAATCGAGCGCCACGCCGAAGCTGATGGACAGGCGCTGGTAATAGGGTGGCAGGGCAAGATACTCGAAGTCACCATACCACTGGTAGGCGAATTTATGGTGATGAATGCCTTGGCGGCGCTGGGTTTGGTATTAACTGATATGCCCGAACGTATCAATGACCTGATCGGGGCTTTAGGCACGCTTAAAGGGGCGCCGGGCCGCCTGCAATTTGTACCTGATCATCCGCATGGTGCCGTCTATGTTGACTATGCCCATACCCCCGATGCGCTTGAAAATATCTTGAAAGCCCTGCGCCCGCATACCAAAGGAAAACTATTTTGTGTCGTAGGCTGTGGTGGTGATCGCGACCCCGGCAAGCGTCCGATTATGGGGCGTCTGGCATCCCTGCTCGCTGATGTTGCGGTGATTACTGATGATAATCCGCGTAATGAAGACCCGGCTAAGATCCGGGCAGCGATGATGGCTGAGGCACCTGGCGCTCATGAAATTGGTGATCGCCGTGACGCCATTATCTGGGCGATTCGGAATATGCGGCAAGGCGATGTGCTGGTGATAGCCGGCAAAGGTCATGAGCAAGGACAGATTATCTCTGGGCGGGTGGAGCCGTTTGATGACCTCAAAGAGGCTGCCCTTGCTATCAGGAATTTAAAACAGGAAAGTATAAAATGATGACTGCAGGATCAAACACGATCTGGACTTCCAAGGAAGCCGAAGCTGCGACAGCGGGAACTTCAACACAAGAATGGGTGGCCACGGGTATTTCTATTGATACGCGCACGATTA
>JAMPXY010000027.1 GCA_023700945.1 Alphaproteobacteria bacterium
CGACAAGTTTTGTACGTTCTGCGTTGTGCCTTATACACGCGGTTCCGAGTATTCGCGCCCGGTGCAACAAGTCATCGATGAGGCCCGCCGTCTGCGCGATAGTGGCGCTCGCGAAATCACGTTACTAGGACAAAACGTTAATGCCTATCACGGTACGGCTCCAAACGGGCACACGATGGGTTTAGCCGAACTGATTGCTGCGGTGGCTGAGGTTGAGGGAATTGAACGCATTCGTTACATGACCTCGCACCCGCGTGACATGGATCAGGACCTGATAGATGCCCATGGCAGTATTCCCAAGCTGATGCCGTTCCTGCATTTACCGGTGCAGCATGGTGCGGATGAAATTCTCAAACAAATGAACCGCAAACATACTGCCGATCACTTCCGCGATATAATTGCTCGCGTACGCAAGGCACGTCCGGACATTGGTCTGTCCTCCGATTTTATCGTAGGCTTCCCCGGCGAGAGTGACAGGCATTTCGAGGAGTTGTTGCAACTGGTGCGCGATACTGGTTTTTCAACCTCTTATTCTTTCAAGTATAGCGCCCGCCCCGGTACCCCTGCGGCCAACATGCAGAATTTGGTTGCGGAAAAAATTATGGATGAGCGTTTGCAGGAATTGCAAAAACTGCTGTTCAGCCAACATCAGGCATTCAATGAGCGCTATCGTGGTCAAACAGTCGAAGTCCTCGCAGATGGTATCGGCAACCGCCCGAACCAATTGCATGGCCGCACCGCCCATAATCAGGCCGTCCATGTCACTTGCGACCCGGCCTTGCTCGGGCAGATGCTGCAGGTCAAGGTCACGGGAGCCAGTGCCAGCGCACTGACCGGCGAAACAGTCTAGGGTTTAGACTTGCATTTCTTGAAATTTTATTTCTTGTTCTTATAAAAACTTTGTAAACTATTTGTGGTAATATATTCATATTCAACGATTTTTTATGGAGAACGCCATAGCCAAACAATTTTCTCAGGAACGCCTCGCTTTCGAGGATAATCGTCTGGTTCCCATTCTGTACGGTGAGCAAAACAGCCACCTTCACCTGATCGAAAATGCCTTTGATGTCGAGATCAGCAGCCGCGGCAATGAGGTGATGATTAGCGGCACGCATGGCAACATTTTGCAGGCCCGGCATGTGTTGGAGTTTTTATGGTCAAAAATTAGGCAAGGCCATGAGGTAGACAGTCCTACTGTAGATGGGGCTATTCGCTTCCAGAAACAACACAAACACCCTAACAAAACCCCCGACCCCGAAGACAAGGAAAACCCGGCAGGGCTGCCAGCCTTTCATTCAAATGATGAGGGTGTAGCAATTGTCACCAAGAAGAAACGGATTGCGCCACGGACGCCCAAGCAAGCCGAATACATGGAGACAATGAAAAAGCACAAGATGGTTTTTGGTATCGGACCGGCAGGGACCGGCAAAACCTATCTGGCTGTGGCCAAGGCCGTTGAAATGATGGAATCCGGGAAAATTGAACGCGTTATTCTCTGCCGTCCGGCGGTTGAGGCCGGAGAACGGCTGGGCTTCCTGCCCGGTGAACTGAAAGAAAAAATGGACCCTTACATGAGGCCTCTTTATGACGCGCTTTATGACACCATGCCTGGTGACAAGGTGCAAAAGAAGGTTTTGAGTGAAGAAATTGAAATTGCACCGCTGGCGTTTATGCGTGGTCGCACCCTCAACAACGCCTTTATCATTCTGGATGAAGCTCAAAACACCACCACCCAGCAGATGCTGATGTTTCTGACCCGCATGGGGGAAAATTCCTGCATGCTGATTACTGGCGACCCCTCACAGATTGACTTGCCGCCCGGAACGCAGTCGGGCCTACGCGAGGCTATGCATATTCTAGAACATGAACCAGATATTGGTTTTGTATATTTTACAGCGCAGGACGTAGTCCGCCACAAACTGGTGGCCCGGATTATTCAAGCCTATGACAAGCACCGGAAAAAGGACTAGTGGCATGAGCGCCCCCTCTTCCGTTGATATTGATCTGGTGGTCAATCACCCGGCATGGGATAAAGTTGGGATTTCCCTTGAAAGTTTTGCTGACGAAGTAATTAGCCTAACCCTGACAATGGCTATTCTTCCTGAAGTGCTGCATGGTCGTGCGCTTGAGGTCTGTGTCGTTCTGAGCAACGATGCCGAAATCCATGCCCTCAATCGTGATTATCGCGGCATAGACAAGCCCACCAATGTCTTATCCTTTGCCAATCTCGACTCTGACAGCGCCGCAGATGAACTGGTGCAGGCAGACATGCCCTTCGCCTTGGGTGATATCATTATCGCCTGGGAAACCATGCAACGCGAAGCCCTTGAACAACATAAGGAATTTCTTGCACATCTGCGCCATATGATGGTACACGGAACCCTACATTTGCTCGGCTATGACCATATGGATGATGAAGAGGCTGCGGAAATGGAAGGTCTTGAAGTCAAGATTCTGGAAAAAATGAGTATCAAAAATCCATATGCAGACGACCAATTTGTGGCATAATCGACACCATGCAAAAAGAAGCAACCATGACCAAGGATAATAGCTCGGGATCGATCAATGATTCCGAGCCTCCGCAACCAAGCCCCCCCGAACAGATCCGGCAGGATGCTGGCTTTATTAGCTGGCTAAAAGGTGCCATCGGCCTTGAGAAGGCTAATGACGGCAATAGCCTTCGTGATGTCTTCGAAGAATTTATCGAAGAAGCTGAGTTACGCACTGACAACAATACCCAAGTCGGCCCACACGAACGAGCCCTGATCAGCAATGTTTTAAAACTCCGGAATATGACGGTACTGGATGTCATGATTCCACGTGCCGATATTGTGGCGATTGACGTCAACACCTCGCAGGAAGATCTGCTGGCCTTACTGTCACAAAAGCAGTTCAGTCGCCTCCCGGTTTACCGTGACTCCCTCGACGATGTGCTGGGCACCATTCACATCAAGGATATTCTGGCCGTTCTGGCGCAAGGCCAGCGGATCAATATAGCCGCCTTAGTTAGAGACATGCCGATCGTGTCCCCGGCCATGCATGTTCTTGACCTCATATTGCTGATGCGTAACCGCCGCAAACATCTGGTTCTGGTCGTGGACGAATATGGAGGCATTGACGGCCTAGCAACGATTGGTGATGTGATTGAGGCTATCGTTGGTGATATCGAAGATGAATATGATCAGGATGATGAACCCGAACTGATCATCAACAAGGATGGCAGCGTCATTGCTGATGGCCGCTATGATATTGACGATTTTGAAAAAATGTATGGCCAGATTCTCGATGAAGATGATGCCGATGATGTTGACACGTTGGGCGGGATGATTTTTGCCCTGACTGGGCGTATTCCTGCCCGCGGTGAAATTATTGCCCATGAAAGCGGCATGACTTTTGAGATTATTGACGCCGATCCGCGCCGGGTAAACCGCCTGCTGATCCGCAATCTCCCCTTGCAGAAACCTACAAATTAGACGACAACCAAGCCATGTTCCTGACTTGGCTTTCATCACTACCACAACGTCTTTCCGGTTGGCCCCTCAGAGGGCGTGCTCTATTTGCGTTTGCTCTGGGGGCGTTGAGCGTCTTGGCGATGCCGCCTTATTGCTGGTGGCTGATTCTGGGCCTGACCGTGCCGCTTTTTTATGCACTCCTTTCAACAACACACTCTGCCAAAACCGCCTTTCTGGAAGGCTGGCTGTTTGCATTTGGTTATTTTGGTTTGGGATTAATGTGGATAGGCAATGCGCTTCTGGTGGAGGGCAACCCCTTTTCATGGGTCTGGCCACTGGCGATCGCTGGTTTACCTGCATTGCTAGGTTTTTTTTACGCCATCCCGGCAGCCCTCCTGCACCGCTACACCAAGATTGCCAGCTTATCAGGGTGGGCGGCCATGATTGGAACGTTCGCGCTGAGCGAATGGCTACGTGGCCATATGTTTACAGGCTTTCCTTGGAATTTGTTTGGCTACACTTGGAATAGCAGTCTCCCCCTAGCCCAGTCGGTCTCGCTGGTTGGCAGTTATGGCCTGACCTTGTTAACCCTGTTTTGGGCGATGCTCCCAGCCTTACTCTGGATCAAGGCTGCAAAACAGCAGGTTTTAAGGATAAGTCTTATTGGCGGGATCAGCTTTGCCGGACTGCTTTTCTGGGGTTATGCGCGGCTGGCCAATCACCCGGTCGATCTGCGGAGTGATATGGTTGTGCGGCTGGTACAGCCCAATATTCCGCAGGAAGATAAATGGGATAGCCGCAAGGCTAATGACAACGCCCGCAAACTGCTTGATCTGACCGTTCCTGATGAGGGGAATGCAGGAGCTACCACACTGGTAATCTGGCCTGAAACCGCCATATCCGAGACATTTCTGATGCATGAGCACGTACAGCCTGCCATTAGAGAGGTTCTGGGGGATTATAAGCGGCCTGTTTATTTAATGACGGGGTTGCTGCGCCGGGAAATTAGCCAAAATGGCGATGCAGACCGCTATTACAATAGTCTTGCGACTTATGATGCCCAGCTCAATCAGATAACGCTTTACGACAAATCGCATCTTGTACCATTTGGTGAATACATCCCGTATCAAAACCTGATCCCCCTCAACCCGTTTGTCAATTTTGGTGGCTTCGAGAAAGGCGCAGGTCCACAAACCCAGACGGTCGAACAAGGACTACATATTAGCCCCTTGATTTGTTACGAAATTATTTTCCCTCATGCGACGACAGATAACCAGAGTTTGCGACCTGACCTGATCGTCAACGTGACTAACGATGCATGGTATGGCGATAGCGCTGGCCCGCGCCAGCATCTAGCCATGACACGCTTCCGGGCGATTGAAGAGGGTGTAGCCGTGGCACGGGCGGCCAATACTGGTATATCTGGCCTGTTTGATCCCTATGGGCGGTTACTGGCTCATATTGATCTCGACCATGACGGTGCCAAAAATATAGCGCTTCCCCGCAGCATTGAGCGCGTAACTTATTCCAGAATGGGTGACTTACTCTTTTTTCTGCTGCTCGCCCCCCTTTTAGTCTTGATTTTTCTCAAGGATAACCAAGGTCAATAATATTAGAAGTCGCTTCTGTGAAAAAATTTCCCCAATACTTAAGTATTGGATAGTAAGCTGCAGTAAAAAGTATATGTTACTTGCATGCGCTCAAGCTGCGCGTTATGTATACAGAACTGCGAGGCTCGTGTGTGAGCTACGTTGAAATTTAAATGTAACATTTGCCGGATTTGAAAATAGATGCCCCGTACAACTACCACTAGTAAAACAAAAGCAACCTCCACTGCCGCGAAACCCCGGAAGCCGGGGCGCCCGAAGGGTGGGCCGAAGGCCATGGATGTTCACGTGGGCAATCGCCTGCGTATGCGCCGTTCTATCATTGGCTGGAGTCAAGAAAAGCTCGCCGATTGCGTTGGCCTGACATTCCAGCAGGTACAAAAATACGAGCGCGGGGCCAACCGCATCAGTGCCAGCCGTCTCTATGATTTCAGCCGCGTACTGGATGTGCCAATTTCCTATTTTTTTGAACAATATAATGAAAAGCAAAAACCCGCGACGTTCAAATATGGTTTTGCCGACAGCGATCAGGATGAGTTCCTTGACACCGGAAAATGGTACGACAAGGAAACACTTGAGCTGATCCGAATCTATTACTCCATTCAAGATCAAAAATTGCGCCGCAATCTGGTCAAGGTCATCCAGAATATGGCCGAGATGCAAGGTACAGAGAAAAAACCCAAGTAGGCCCGTCTGCCGCACACGCGCCCAAAAGTTATGCACAAGGGAGTTTTATACTCCCTTGATTGCTATGCAAACTGTGATAGCGTCGTTACCCAGCGCATTCACCGTAGACGATTCTGCGGTAATCCAGTTATACCCCGGAAGGCCATGCACCATGATGATCGGAAACAAAGCAATGAAAGCTGCGAACCAGCCCGCTGCCCAGACAGCCTTGAAAGACTATCTCTTCACCAGTGAGTCAGTAAGCGAGGGGCATCCTGATAAAGTCTGCGACCAGATATCGGATGCCGTACTGGACCATTACCTGACGCAAGATCCTTACGCCCGGGTAGCCTGTGAAACAGTTGCCACCACCAACTATGTGGGCCTTTTTGGGGAAACCCGTGTACAGGGGAAACCCGTAACCAAGGACGAATTAATTGAAGTCGCCCGTCGTAAAATTCGTGAGATTGGCTACGAGCAATCGGATTTTCATTGGCAGAATGTCAATGTCGATGTTCATATCCACCAGCAATCAGCTGATATCGCTGTCGGGGTAGATGCCGCTGGCAGTAAGGATGAGGGCGCAGGCGATCAAGGGATCATGTTTGGTTATGCCTGCCGGGAAACTGAACATTTAATGCCCGCCCCCATTCATTTTTCTCACAACATCCTGCGGTCGCTGGCCGAGGCCCGCCACTCAGGGGCCCTGCCCTATATTGAGCCGGATGCCAAATCGCAAGTTACCTTGGAGTATCGTGACGGCAAGCCGGTACGAGCGACCTCGATTGTTGTTTCAACCCAGCATAGCGAGAAAGTTTCGCAGGCCGATGTCCGGGAAATGGTACGTCCGCACGTCATGGCCGTCCTGCCTGAAGGCTGGATGTGTGATGAATCCGAATTCTACGTTAATCCCACTGGCCGCTTTGTCATTGGAGGCCCGGTTGGTGATACCGGTTTAACCGGGCGCAAGATCATTGTTGATACTTACGGCGGCTCTTGCCCGCATGGTGGTGGCGCTTTCTCTGGTAAGGACCCCACCAAGGTTGATCGCTCTGCTACGTATGCCGCTCGCTATGTCGCCAAGAATATTGTGGCGGCAGGCTACGCCGAACGCTGCACAGTACAATTGTCTTACGCCATCGGTGTCAGCAAGCCCCTTTCAGTTTACGTCAATACTCATGAAACCGGCACAATACCCGAAAGCGAGATTATTCGTGCGATTACCAAAACGATTGATCTTAGCCCACGCGGCATCCGCGAACACCTCAAGCTAAACCGCCCGATTTATGCGCGCACCGCGGCCTATGGCCATTTTGGCCGGGCAGCTGATGCCGATGGTGGTTTTTCGTGGGAAAAACTTGATCTCGTAGAGCCGTTGCACAAGTTCCTTGGCTAATCCATCAATACGAGAAAAAAACCGCCTCTACGGACGGAAACAGACACGGCCCTTGAGTGACATCAAGCAGGCCGTGACTGATGATATGTTAGTGCGCCTGCAACCCGATATTGCCACCACCAAAGCCCAGAAACGCCTGCCACTGGAGGATTTGTTTGGCGCCGCCGTCAGTCCAGTCTGGTTCGAAATCGGATTTGGCAGCGGTGAGCATCTCATTGGCCTGATGAGGCAACATCCCGAAGTCTACATGATTGGGGCTGAACCCTTTATCAACGGTATGGCCAATTTTCTGCAGGCCTTGGCCGAAAGCAAGTTGCCTGAAACGCACATTCGGGTGTGGATGGAAGACGCCATCTTGCTGGCCGAGCGCTTGCCTGACCAGTCGCTTGAACGAATTTATGTATTGAATCCTGACCCCTGGCCAAAAAAACGTCACCACAAGCGCCGGATTATCAATCAGGAAAATCTCACCACATTTGCCCGAATTTTGAAACCGGGCGGTCTGCTAGTCATGTCGACCGATGTTGCCGATCTGGCTGACTGGATGGTAACCGAAGCTTCACGGCATCCTGACTTCAACTGGACGGCACAACGGGCCGATGACTGGCGAATTATGCCAGCCGACTGGATACCCACCCGTTATGAAAGCAAAGGCAAAGCCAAGGGCCGCCAGCAAATCTACCTAATGTTTAACAGAAATTAATAATTCAACCTGACGAATTAACCTCTGTTTAACCTGTGCGGTAGTATTCTTTGAATATGGATACTACCTTTGGAATAGGCTGCACAGGACGGTAACATAACACTGCTTTTTATCTTTTTTTTAGTAAAATTTGATATATTCCAAAAATAGCCGATGGATTCTCTAGGGGGTGAATGCCTTGACTACAGAGACAAAGCAACAAAACCGAACAGCGGGTTTCACATTGATCGAGATCGCCATCGCGATGATGATCGTTGGCATTTTGCTGGTCCCCACCCTGCAGCTGTATAACCTGTATCAAAAAGACAAAGCCAGAATTGATACCGAAAATGCGATTGAAATTGTGCAATCTGCTTTGTCAAAATATGTAACCCAGTTTGGCCGATACCCTGCCCCTGCTGATCCATCAATTGCGATCGGCGCAGCGGGATCAGGACAGGAAGTTGCAACACCGATCGCTACGGCATGCGTGACGGATATAGCCTCTCCTTGCGTAACAAATGCTGGCAGCGTTGATACTCTGGCCGACGTCGACGTTCTCAGCGATAACGTCTATATCGGCGATGTGCCTTACGCCACTTTAGGGATTCCCTACCTCGCTGCGCTAGATGCCAGAGGATTTAAGCTTAAATATGCCGTCACAGCTAACCTGACAAGTGATGCCACATTCAATAATGCCTGGGGCGCTATTGAACTCTTGAATGACGAAAGAAACACAACATTGCCAGCCTCGGGTTCAAATTATCTGGCTGGAGCCCCCCGGGCCCATTTTGTTATTCTCAGCCACGGTCAGGACTCTCGGGGCGCGTTTAACCAATCCGGCACGATCACGCAGGCTTGCGGAACCGCTGCCAACGGGCTCGACTTTGAAAACTGCGACAACGATGCTGTATTCAAGAACAATATATACCAGTATAAGGTAATTGTGGCTGATCCTGATCCGGACAACAGTCCTCAGTATAGCTATGCTGTCGGTGCAAACTATTTTGACGATGTTGTTTATGCAGTCACTAGCGTTTTGTCAGGCATATGGTCTTTTATTCCTAACGAATCCAGTATCACTAGTACGCAAGGTGGCAATGTTCAAGTCGGTCCCGTAGCGGCTTGCACGAATGCTTCTTGCCTTCCTGTCGCGAAATTAAATGTGAACGGCGATGTGCGGGCAGATGGTGAAATCAGGACTGGCCGCGTTTGTGGTGCGCTGACTCCCAGTACAGCGACTACAGCTCACCCGAGCATTGATTGCAATATCGGAGCTCGTACGGCATCGGCACCGTGGAACCTCCCAGCCAACTGGTTTGTTCCGTCTATTTTTGGGGGCACCCCTGATAACAGCGGGCTACTGAACGCCAATCTCGGCCATAACGGCGGCGGCATTCTGTGCGGCGAAGATGCTGTAAACGACACCGGTTTCAGGGGGTTGGCCGCCATCCGTAATTTTGAAGAAATTTGCCTCGGGACAGTTTCTATAGGAAACCCGGCTCAACTTGGCCCCACATGCCCCATAGGCACATTTGGCGTCGGACTTACAGCCGCAGGAGCCCTTATATGCGAATAAAATTTTTAAAGTCCTCAAGCAAACATGATCAGGAAGGGTTTACCCTCATTGAACTGGCACTTTGCATTCTGATTGTTGGTTTTATGATGATCCCGCTGGCTGATTTCTTCCAAACCCAGCAACTGGCACGACAACAGCAGGAAACAATCGAAAATATTAATTCTGCTTCCTCCGAAGTTTCTTCTTTCAAGGCTCGCAGAGGACGTCTGCCTTGTCCAGCCGACCGCACACTCAACCCCGGAGACGCTAATTTCGGACTAGAACAAAATGGTGCCGGGATTCCCGCATGTAATGGCACCATGCAGGGTATTTGCCGCACTGCGGGCGCCCGCGATACCGATATTGATGGTGATGGGGCAGATGATCCGGTGTTAATCGGGGGGCTTCCTGTTGTATCAATGCGGAATGTCGGGGCTACCTTCAGCGACGCTATCACTCTGGATGCTTGGGGTAACCGCCTGACCTATGCCGTCAGTGAGCGTTTGTGCCCGAATACAAAGGCGCAGGATAGCCGGGATTTTCGCTGGGGCGTCATTGAGGCCCGCGATGAATTCGGTAACCGTACCGCCGGGATTGGGGCATCCGATCTCAGTCAGCCGCCTGATGGCACACTGGATTCCGATGGCCAATTCGTTGTCATCTCTCATGGTCCTACGGCACGTGGCGCCTTTTCTGCCTCAGGCGGCCCTGTTCAGGCCTGCGATAACACCACGGTAGACGGCGAGAACTGCGACAATGACTTTGTTTTTGCGTCAGCCTTGGGCAACTATCAAGGTGCCGGCGCAAACTTTTTTGACGACCATACCTATTTTCACCTCTATAAACCCAGTGCCCTGTGGGACAATATGTCCATTCTTGTGGGGCCAACCCCCAGCATTACCGCCCATATTCAGAACTTGAATACTCAGAATATTGGGGTCCTGACTGATACACCACAAACCCGCCTGCATGTTGCTGGCGATATCCGTGCCGATAGCGTAAAAACACCGCGGCTTTGTGATGAAACAGGTGCCAACTGTTTTGACTATGACTGGTTCGGGCCTGATATCAATGGCTCGATGTGGACCAGAAACACCAACGTCGCCAAAAGAAATACCTGTACCGGCAACGAAGTCATTACCTCTATTGGGAATGGCCGTGTATGGTGTGGCAAGCCAACACTGCAACCGCCAAGTGCTGGCCTTGTTAAATGTGTAGATCTGGACGCTAGCAAACCGTACCTGCGGGGCATTAAATCTAATGGGGATCCAATATGCTCAAATTAATCAAGTCATCTAAATTTTTCATGAGCACAAACGAAGCTGGATACTCGTTGATTCAGATTGCCATCGGCATGGTCGTTTTGGGCACATTTATCGCCGGGGCCGGCCACTCGTTTATTCTCTATCAGAAAAACAAGGACATTATCACTACGCAGAGTAACATCAAGGAAGTGGCTATGGCTCTGCGTAGCTTCCATCAATCTTTCGGTTTTTACCCGTGTGCAGCCCCGATGGATGTTGCCCGCAACAGCGCTCTTTATGGCCAGCCTACAGATTGTACCGATGCAAGCACGCCTATTGGTGATTGTGGCGGGGGTGTTTGTATTGAAGAGGCTATTGATGGAACAGCTTATCGCATTGCCTCCGGCTTGTTTGTGCCTATGGCTGACCGCGCCGCTGCGCTGGCAAACAATCGGGTTCGCTTGGGTGCCATCCCCTTTAAACTTTTGCAGATTGATGAAAAGAAAACTTATGACGCTTATGGTTCCCGGCTGCTCTATGCCATCACGGAAAGCATGGGCGATACAACAACATATCAGGACCTGATGGGTGCCATTCAAGTTGTCAATGCCCAAGGGGATAGTCTGGTCGACCCCCCTGGCTCCGTGCCGTTTGTTATCGTCAGCCATGGGCCCAACCGGATTGGGGGCTACACAGCGCAAGGAACCATGACAGAAGAATGCGGTGGCGCAGTGCTTGATGCCGAGAACTGCAAAGTTTTTGACGCTGGGATGGTGACACTACCACCCATTATGCCCCTTATGCCGCCTTTGGCCGTTTTTGCGAATGACTATCGCCTAGAGGGAGGAACCGTTAATAATTTTGATGATGTCGTCGAATATTTCGTTGAATCTCCTGCCGCACAATGGCGCAGGACAGATGGGAATATTGAAAATATCCAGACAACGGTGGGCGACAGTGTAGCCCTTGATCTTACCAATCCCGCGGTTGCTCTTGAAGTCCCCAACAATATGATTGCTTATGATCATGACAATAACACGGCGACAGCCACCCGTGCACATACAGGGGGCCTGAGATCGACATCAACCGTTCAGGCTACGCGTTATTGTGAGCAGGACGGTACCAACTGTTTTGAGACATCAGAACTGGTGGGGCCCAATCCAGCAGAGATAACCTGTACTAATCCCGGCGAATTCATGATTGGCCTAAGGGGTGATGGTGCCGGTGGGATTGAGGCCGAATGTGCCGAGGTACGTTTCTATTGCACCAACAATTCATTCCCTGTCCTTACCGGGGTGGATGCCAGCGGTAACCCGATATGCTCGGCTAAACCGCTCAATCCTTGCAATGGCTTAAATGTTCAGCTTTGTTCGGGAGCCCCTTTGGCGTCTGACCTCAAACATAGTAACCAGTTGCCACATTTGAACCCTATATCGATGCCAAACTCTAACCATACCGCAATTGTATGGGCTACTGACCCTGCCAGCTATGGCGCAAATCCGAGAAAGGCCCGTTTCCAGTGTTGGAATGGCGTCTGGCAATACTACGACCAGTTAAGTGGGATGTGTAACTGTGTTGTTCCGCCTGACACAAGCCCGCAATTGGTCAATACCGCTTGCGCCGGGTTCTCTGATAGCGGCAATGTGGCTGTCACCACCATGACATGGGATGCACCGACCTGCTCATGGACAGGCGGCCCCGCGACTACTGATTACTCGGCTTGTAACTGCCCCAATCCGACAACAGCACCGCTGCCTGCTGATAATGGTACGAATTATGGATGTGGTGCCGGGTACAATAGTGGGACCAACCTCAGAACCTACACATTCAACTACGCAAACAATGTTTGCAACTGGGAACCGGGTAGCGCCAATACCTGTACTTGCGATCTAACTGTAGCTGACGCCGATGGCGATGGCTTCAGAACCACGGCTGTGAGTACGCAATGCTACAATGTGGCAGGTTTTAGCGGTTACACAGGTTTGGCCTATCGTATTGAGCAGTTCAACCCTGCCGCTGGGCCGCCTTCGCCGCCTAGATGCAGCTGGGCCGCCTTTGGCTGGGACACATCAGCTTGCGTTTGCAACAGAGAGGTCTGGAGCCATAACGTCGAGAAATGTGACCTCGTCTGTGAAATAAGGAATGCCTATGAAATCTGGAACAAGACCTACGCTCCTGATGGTTTTGGGGTTTGTACAGCAGGCGCGCCTTTCAAAAAATCAGATGCGGTTTGTACGCCGATGACGCTGAAATGGACAGCCACCAGTGGGACACCGCTGAATGCGGGTAACCCGGCAAGCTCGCCTGGTAGCGACCCCGAGGTTCTGTCGACTTGCTCCTGTGCCCAGAAAAAGGCTGGTCCTGGAACTTGTTATGATCAGATCGGCCCAAGCCAGTACTACTTCTATCCGTGTAGCTGCCAATAACGCGGTCTGCATAGTCGACTATAGCCAAACCGGGGAAAGGCCTTGCTTTTTCCCCGGTTTGTTATTATAGTCACGCCAACATGATCGTTCAGTAATATGAATGGTGGGCTTAACGGCCCGCCTTTTTTGTTATCTGACAAGGACTTACGGACTAATTAAGGGTCAGCCGCCGCCTATGAAAGCCACGCCTATGGAGCGCAAAATTGCAGATCTCGCCACCCCGGTGGCCGAGAGTCTTGGCCTGCGTCTGGTTTGTGTGCGAATTACGGGCGAAGGCGGTGCACAAAATGTACAAGTTATTGCCGAAAACCCGGCGACCCGCCGCCTGCCGCTCGAGGAGTGCACCCGCCTCAGCCGTGAACTTTCGGCCCTGATGGATGTAGAAGACCCTGTCAAAAGCGCCTATCGCCTTGAAATCAGCTCGCCCGGGATCGACCGGCTGCTGATTACCCCACAGGATTTTGCAGATTTTTCCGGTTTTGAAGCCAAAATCGAGCTGGAATTCCCGCAAGACGGCCAGAAACGATTTCGCGGGATCCTGCGCGGGATTGATGGCGAACAGATCCACCTCGACATGCCTGACAAAGGCCCTGTGACCCTGCCCTATGGCAGCGTCTCCCGGGCCCGTCTGGTTCTCACCGATGAGTTGATTGCCGCTAGCAAGCCCAAAGCCGAAAGTGAAGTGCCTGTCACTACCGAACTAAAGGAAACTGATAATACCGAAACCTCTAACAACGACGTATAAGCCCGGAGAATAAAGGAAAAAACCATGGAACTTCTGCAAGTCGCTGATGCTGTAGCCCGTGAAAAAAATATTGAGCGCGAGATTGTTCTCGCCGCAATGGAGGAAGCCATTCAAAAAGCTGGCCGCTCCAAATACGGCCATGACCATGATATTCGCGCGCACATTGATCGCCGCTCAGGCGCGATTGAACTGAAACGCTACCGCGAAGTCGTGGAAACACTGGAAGATGAAACCCGGCAATTAACCTTGGCCGAGGCCCGCCGCATTAAGAAAACCGCTGAAATCGGAGAATTCTTGATCGACAACCTGCCGCCGCTCGATTTTGGCCGGATTGCTGCCCAGACCGCCAAACAGGTGATCATGCAAAAAGTGCGCGAAGCCGAGCGCGCCAAACAATTTGAAGAGTTTAAAGACCGTACCGGTGAAATCATCAATGGCGTGATCAAACGCGTTGAGTTTGGCAATGTAACCGTGGATATCGGTGGTCGCGCCGAAGCGCTGATGCGCCGCGATGAAACCCTGCCCCGCGAACACTTCAAAACCGGTGATCGCGTCCGCGCCGTGATTTATGACGTCCGTCAGGAAATCCGCGGCCCGCAGATTTTCCTTTCCCGCGCCCGTCCGGAGTTCATGGCCAAACTATTCATGCAGGAAGTACCGGAAATTTATGACGGCGTAATCGAGATCAAGGCTGTAGCCCGTGATCCCGGCAGCCGTGCTAAAATTGCCGTTTACTCTCGTGATAACGGCATTGATCCGGTTGGTGCCTGTGTTGGCATGCGTGGCTCTCGCGTGCAGGCCGTGGTGGGTGAACTGCAGGGCGAGAAAATTGATATTGTTCCATGGTCGGGAGACACACCGACATTTACGGTGAACGCACTGGCCCCTGCCGAAGTATCCAAGGTTGTTCTCGATGAAGAGAAAAAACGTATGGAAGTGGTGGTGCCGGAAGAACAATTATCGCTGGCAATTGGTCGCCGTGGCCAGAACGTGCGTCTGGCTTCGATGCTGACAGGCTGGGACATTGATATTCTCACCGAAGCTGAGGAGTCCTCACGCCGGGCCGAAGAATTCAAGATTCGTTCTTCGCTGTTTATGGAAGCCCTGGATGTTGATGAAGTGATCGCCCACCTGTTGGTGGCCGAAGGCTTTACCAAAGTTGAGGAGATCGCAGATTCCGAACTGTCTGAACTGAACACTATTGAAGGTTTCACCGAAGATGTGGCCGCAGAACTGCAAAATCGTGCGATTACATGGCTGGAAGAAGTCGAGAAGAAACTGCAGGCCCAGCAAAAAGAACTGGGTATCCAGCAGGATCTTTCAACATTTGAAGGCCTGACCACCCAGCAAGTTGTGAAACTGGGTGAAGCCGGGGTCAAATCGAAAGAAGATCTCGCGGATCTCGCCGCCGATGAACTGGTCGAAATTCTGGGTACAGAAATGACCATGTCTGTCGCCAATGAACTGATCATGGCTGCACGGGCTGACTGGTTCAAAGACGAAGACAACGCCCAAACCGGAACGAATGGTTGATTGCCGTGTAACCGCCATCACCAGAAAACGCCTGACAGCTGAAAAGGCCTAAAATGACTGAAGCAAAAGACAAAGAAACAAAAACCGAAGAGAAAAAGACCTTAAGCCTGGGTGGCAAAGGGACTTTGAGCCTCAAAGGTGGAGCCACGGCTGCAGCCGGGGGCGCAGGCGGAACACAAATCCGCCAAAGCCTCTCGCAAGGCCGCGGCAAAACTGTCTCTGTGGAAGTGCGCCGCAAGCGCGGCCCGGAAGTCAAAGCGATGGAAGAAGAAGCTGTTGCTGGTACAGCAGCGCCGCCCCTGACAGAAGCGCAACAGCTGACCTCAGAAGAACGTGAAGTCCGTATCCGTGCCTTACAACTGGCGGAAGAAGAATCCCGTCGTCGCAAGGAAGAAGAAGCTGCCCGGCCACGTGACGCAGGCTTGCAGGAACCTGAAAAGCCAGTGCTCTCCCGTGAAGAAGAGCTGCGCCGCAAGGAACTGGAGGAATTACAAGAGATTGAGGCTGAAGAGCAACGTCTAAAAGCGTCGCGTGAAGTAGAAACCCGTCCAGTGCCTAATAATTTTGGCCCTGACCGTCAGGCAGCAGGCGCCCCTGCAGCAGGCGCGGGTCGTCGGCCAAGCAGCCTAGGCAAGGAAGATGAAGAAGAAGAAGAGAGCTACCGCAACCGCATGAAGCGTCAACACCAGCACGCCCCGAAAAAGCCTGCTGAAAATGACTCTCCGCGCCGCGGTGGCCGCCTGACCGTGACCAAAGTCATGAACGAGGACTTTGATAAAGATCGTGGTCGTTCTCTGGCGTCTGTACGTCGTGCCCGCGAAAAGGCACGTATGAGTATGAAGTCAACTCAGGATCAAACCAAGCAATCGCGTGAAGTCATTGTGCCGGAAACCATTACGGTACAGGAACTTTCCAACCGGATGGCTGAACGGGCTGGTGACCTCGTCAAATCGCTGATGAAAATGGGCGTGATGGCCACGGTAACCCAATCTATTGATGCCGATACCGCTGAATTATTAATTCTGGAGTTTGGCCACAAAATTAGACGTGTGACCGAATCTGATATCGAAATAGGTATTGAGGGCATAGAGGATACCTTTGAAAATCTGGTTTTCCGCCCACCCGTAGTGACTATTATGGGCCACGTCGATCACGGCAAAACCTCTCTGCTTGATGCCCTACGTTCGACCGATGTGGTTTCAGGAGAGGCTGGCGGCATTACCCAGCATATTGGTGCCTATCAGGTATCGATGTCGTCAGGGAAGAAAATCACCTTCCTGGACACCCCAGGCCACGCGGCCTTTACTGAAATGCGAGCCCGTGGCGCCAATATCACCGATATTGTTGTGCTGGTGGTGGCCGCCAATGACAGCATTATGCCGCAAACAATCGAGGCTATTAACCATGCCAAGGCCGCTGGTGTACCTATCATTGTTGCCGTCAACAAAATCGATCTGCCCGATGCCAACCCAATGAAAGTCAAGCAAGACCTGCTGCAACACGAAATCATTGTGGAGGAGTTAAGCGGTGAAACCCTGTGTATCGAACTTTCTGCCAAGAAGAGGATCAACCTCGACAAGCTGGAGGAAGCGATTCTTCTGCAAGCCGAAGTTCTTGATCTGAAATCCAACCCCAACCGCGAGGCACATGGCACTGTTGTCGAAGCCAAGCTGGAAGTGGGTCGTGGCCATGTTGCCACTGTGTTGGTACAAAATGGCACGCTTAAGGTCGGCGATATTTTCGTAGTTGGCTCCGAATGGGGTCGTGTTCGCGCCATGATGAACGATCATGGCAAACAAGTCTCTGAAGCTGTCCCCGGCCAGCCAGTTGAAGTTCTAGGTTTGCAGGGCGCCCCTGAGGCTGGTGATACATTTGTGGTTGTGGGTGACGAATCCAAAGCCCGCGACATCAGCGAATACCGTCAGCGCAAGAAGCGCGAAGCTGCAAACGTCCGTATGGCGGGTGATGGAAAAACCCGCTTTGACAGCCTGCTGGCGACATCTCGCGAAGCTAAGAAAGAGCTGGCCGTGGTCATCAAGGGTGACGTGCATGGCTCGGTTGAAGCGATTATCGGCAGCTTGCGTAAAATCGAGGAAGAAAACCCCGAAGTGGCCGTACGTGTTTTGCATTCCGGTGTCGGAGCCATTACTGAATCCGATGTTATTTTGGCAAACGCCTCTAATGGCCTGATCGTGGGCTTTAATGTCCGTGCTAATGCACAGGCTCGAGAATTATCCGAACGTAATGGTGTCAATCTCCGTTACTACAACATCATCTATAACGTCATTGATGATGTGAAGGGCATGCTATCCGGCCTGCTCTCACCGAGTATCCGTGAGGAATATCTGGGTCAGGCCGAGGTCCGTCAGGTCTTTAATATTACCAAAGTTGGTAAAGTTGCAGGCTGTATGGTCACCACCGGCATGGTCAAACGCGGCTCCAAAGTGCGCCTGCTACGTGATAACGTCGTAATCCATGAGGGGATGCTGAAAACCCTCAAGCGCATGAAGGACGAAGTCAAAGAAGTACGCGAAGGCATGGAATGTGGCATGGCGTTCGAAAGCTATGACGATCTCAAAGACGGCGATATCATCGAATGCTTTGATGTGATTTCGGAAGCACGTTCAGTCACCTGACATGAGCACCACTCTTCCTTCACAAAGACAGCTCCGAGTCGGCGAACAGCTACGCCATATCATTGCAGAAACCCTGCAACGGGGTAGCTTTGCTGATCCGGTTCTCTTTGAAACTGCGGGTCAAGTGACGATTGCCGAAGTACGCGTCTCGCCGGACATGAAACATGCCACGGCTTATGTCACAGCTATCACGATTGAGGATCTGGCGCCTGTCCTGATAGCCTTGAATGACGCGGCCTATACATTCCAGCAGGACATCAACAAGAAGATTAAAATGAAATTCACACCTAAAGTGCGATTTATTATTGATAACCGCTTTGATAAGGCGGGACGCATTGAAGACATTCTGCGCAATCTCCCCAAATCCTCTGCCGAGTAATCATGGGCCGCAGTAAAAAAGGCCAGATCGTCAATGGCTGGATTAATCTGGACAAGCCGCCGGGTTTAGGCTCGACGCAAGCTGTGGGCAAGGTGCGCCGCCTGTTCGATGCGCAGAAAGTCGGTCATGGTGGCACACTTGATCCGTTGGCGACAGGCATTCTACCGATTGCGCTCGGCGAGGCCACCAAGACCATCCCTTATTGTCAGGATCATATCAAGATTTACAGCTTTACCGCCTGCTGGGGCGAGCAACGCAATACCGACGACGCCGAAGGTGAAGTTATCGCCACATCGCCCGTACGCCCCACGGAAGCCGAAATTCAGGCCATCCTGCCCCGGTTTACGGGTGAGATCAGTCAAGTACCCCCTAAGTTCTCCGCCATCAAAATAGACGGTACCCGTGCCTATGACCTCGCCCGAGATGGCGAGGACGTCGAGCTGGCGGCCCGCACGGTTTACGTCGAAACACTTGAAATGACTGAATTTAGCCCTGACCTGCCCCGTTTCCTGGTGGTTTGCGGCAAGGGGACCTATATCCGCTCCCTCGTCCGGGATATGGCGCAGACCCTGGGTACGGTCGGATATATTAAGGATTTAAGGCGCGAAGCGGTCGGTCCGCTGACCCAGAAAACGGCGATTTCTCTTGAAAAGCTGCAGGAATTAGCCGATAGTGCGCGCCTTGAAGAAGCGTTGCTTCCTGTAGAGACCGTGCTGGCCGATATCCCGGCACTGGCCTTGAGTACGCAGGAAGCCGCACGGTTGAAAAATGGCCAAGCGCTCACCTTCATCGCCCGCCCCGACATTGAACGGCTTGATAAAGCCGGGATCGACTGGAAAGCAGGTGATACCGCCCTCGCCGTTCTGCAAGGAACGCCTGTGGCACTGGTGGACGTAGAAGGACCCAATATTCACCCCGTGCGCGTTTTAAACCTCTAATTTGTTAGGAGAAACCCGATGTCGCTGACAGCTGAACGCAAAGTGAAACTGGTCGAAGAATACGCAACCAAAAAAGGTGACACTGGTTCACCAGAAGTACAGGTTGCGATCCTGACCACACGTATCAACGAATTATCAGAGCATATGCAAAAACATCATAAAGATGTTTCTAGCCGCCGCGGTCTGCTGACCATGGTTGCGCGCCGCCGCAAACTGCTTGACTACGTCAAGCGTGTTGATGAAGCGCGTTATCAGGAACTGATCAAGCGCCTGAATATCCGTCGCTAATCAATCTGAATACACAAAAAAGGCAGCTCGCAAGGCTGCCTTTTTTATTTGGCGTTTACTGCAGGCCGTGCCATAAAACATAAACAAATCAATAAAAGAGATGAACAGGATCCCATGACCACGGCCACCCCTGAAAATACGACACTCCGCGCATTATTCAATGCTCGGGCAATGTTAAAAAAAGTCGGCAGAGATGTTGCAATTTGCGGCACACTCTATGCCACGCCGCTAGCCATGCGCATCTACGAAAATCCGGAAATGTATACTCTGGAAAGCATTCCTGCCATAGCAGGCATATTGGCGGCCCTCACCGGCATAACGGCCCTGAGCATGAGTATGGGGCGCTACGCTGGCGGTGCTGTGGGTTTGGGAATTGATGCGTTATCAAACAAGATAGCACACAAGCCCGCCCTCTCCTGCATGGAAACCCGTAAATCTCTGGCAGCCATCGGTGGATTTATTGGTGTTAGCGCCTGCTATATTCCCTATCTGGTGATGACGGCCATCATGACGAACGCCACAGAAAATACTGAACCCCCAACACCGCAAAAACCAGAACTTATTTTTGTGTCACACCAACCTGAACCACTGAAGAAGTTGCATCTATGAATCCTGCATTTCAACGCGGCGTGACTGTGCGCCTGACCCAGAAACCCGATGGCTATCTTTCCCAGCATTATGCCCTGACCGTGGGCAACACCTATACCTGCCTTGACCTGGCAGGCTGCTGTTTGATGATCACCACCGATGTGGCAGGAGAAACCGCAATTGTAAACCACGAACGGTTTGAGCCCGCACTAGCTGCCAGCCTTCAGCCTGTTTAATTTACTAACGATATTAATTTTTATTGCCTAAGATAGTTGCTTTATGGTTACCTGTTTAAGATGAGTACACCGCAAGCATTTTACCGCGCCCGTTCGCGACGACTGATCCGCCCCTGTCTATCAGGCCCGGCGGCTGCAGCGGTTTAAGTTACACCTTAATTCCCTCATAGCTTTCTTGGATATTCCTGATAGGCAGCCCCGGCGGCCAGATTAGCCTTCACTTGCATAAACATCAGGGATATCAAAAATGAAAAAAACTCTTGAACAGAGCTCGAGCCAAAAAGCTCCCTTGTACTTAGGCACCCTCAGAACAACAAATCAAGGATACGAAATACGGCAACTCGATAGCAGCCATCTGGGGCAAATTATAAACTTGCACAAAACTGTGCTGAATGCCCTGCCCGACGATGAAAAACCCTTTCTCTTGCCGAAATCGCCAGAATATTTTGCCAAACTGTTTAATAAAGTCAGTCCGCACAAGGTTATCGGCATCGTCGAAGGCAACCAACTGATTGCCAAATCAATCGCGGTCTACCCAACAAAAAACAAACCTGAAAGCGGCATGACCGTCATGGACGATCAACCTCTGTCAACAAGCGTATCCGTTCTGCAAGGCGTTACCGTTCTGCCCAGATACCGTGGCAACCGGTTGATGCATGAAATGGTTCATGCCTGGATCAATCATAGCTTGATGGCACGGCGTAAACATGTTCTGTCCGAAGTGGAAGTCCGCAATATTGCCAGTTGGAGTGTCTTTTTAGATGAGGGATTGGAAATCACCAGCATTGTCCAAGACCCCGATGACGGCGCTTGGCTCTATAACATGCAAGGGGCTATCCGTCAGGTCATGAA
>JAMPXY010000133.1 GCA_023700945.1 Alphaproteobacteria bacterium
CACAAAGGCCGCCAGTCTTTTGCGGGATTCCTCAATCCGGGAAAAGCCCCCCTCGCGGACGAACTCTTCGCGCCCGGCATTGACACGACGACTGATCCCTTCCTGCTGTTGCAAGACGGCCCGCGGCGTACAACCCATCGAGCCATGATTGAAATTGAGCGGACGCGTGAAATCCCACGCCTCCCTCCATGAGTGTTCAAGGTCAAGCCCGTAGTCGGGATTAGAGGGCCTTACGGGTGAAGTCATGGCATGTTTCAATGCGGCGGATGGTACCGGTGCGCGAACGCATAACGATGGAATGTGTTACCGCACCTCCCGCAAACCGGCGCACGCCTTTAAGCATGGTGCCGTCTGTTACGCCGGTCGCGGCAAACATCACATTCTCGGGCTTAGCCAGTTCGTTGGTTGTATAAATCTTGTTAAAGTCCTTGATGCCACAACGGTCAGCCCGTGCCTTCTCGTCATCATTACGGAACACCAGCCGCCCGAGCATGCTACCCCCGGTGCATTGCAAGGCCGCAGCAGCAAGAACACCCTCAGGCGCGCCGCCGGTTCCCACATAAAGATCAATCCCGGTGAGCGGATCGGCGGTGGCCATCACCGCGCTGACATCGCCGTCCTGAATCAACATAATGCGTGCCCCGGTCTGGCGCACAGCACGAATAATCGCCTCATGACGGGGACGGTCGAGAATACAGATCAATAAATCCTCGACCTGAGAATCCTTGGCTTTGGCAACCTTGCGCACGATATCATCTATCGGCGCATCAAGATCAAGCAGACTGGCAGGGATATTCGGTCCCACCGCAATTTTTTGCATATAGGTATCGGGGGCATTGAGGAAGCCCCCCTTATCGGTCATCGCCATCACCGCCATCGCATTGGGCCCACCATTCGCGGTAATCGATGTCCCTTCGAGCGGATCAAGCGCAATATCAATCGCCGGGCCGCCCGCACCCACGCGCTCGCCAATATACAGCATCGGCGCTTCGTCACGCTCACCCTCGCCGATCACCACCGTACCTTCGATGTTCAGGTTATTGAGTGCCCGGCGCATCCCATCGACGGCAGCCTTGTCGGCGGCTTTTTCATCTCCGCGTCCGACCAGAAGCGACGCCGACAGCGCTGCGGCCTCGGTTACACGCACAGCTTCCAGAGCCACGTTACGATCCATATAAAAACCCTCCTCAGGGGCCGGCATACGTGCGGACATGGCCATCGGAAAACCTCCAAAAAATCTGCTGACAAGCCTTTACTCTAGGAAGTCTGGGCCCCGTAAGCAATCATCCGTCCGCTCCCATCCCCCTTAAATTCGCAGATTTGACAGGCATCAGCCGCTTAATTATTCATAATTATCAGGAACTCTGTGGCTGCTGCCTTTTAATCCTGCTCAATCCGCATCAGGCAGGGTTTACCCTTGACCAGTGAAAGACCTGAAATCTTGCTGGCGGCACGGCGCATATCGGCCTGTTTAACCTTGTGCGTGGTCATAACGATCGACACCGGCTTGCCGGGATCACGCCCGCGCTGGAGAACGGCTTCGACTGAAACCTTGTGATCGCGCAAAATAGCCGCAATCTGGGCCAAAACGCCGGGTTGATCGCGCACCACCACATGCATATAAAAATGTCCCTCGAGGATATCCGTCGAGGCAAAGTTACCCACCTTCATCTGCCGTGCCGGAATACCAAACACCGGCACGCGGTGGCCACGGGCAATGTCGATCAAATCAGCGACCACAGCCGAGGCCGTCGGCCCTTCGCCAGCCCCGCGCCCGACCAGCCAACCCTGCCCCACAAAATCACCACGTACCTGCACCGCGTTAAGAACCCCCTCAACGCCGCCCAGAGCGCTTTGCTCCGGCACCAGACAGGGTTCAACACTCTGGATCAGGCGTGTGCCCTCACGGCGGCAGAGGCCGAGCAATTTAATGCGGTAGCCAAGTTCAGTGGCATGGGCGATATCAGAGGCGGTGATATGACGGATACCCGTTGTTTCAAGGCTGTCCATGTCTGGCTTGATGCCAAACGCCAGCGCTGTCAGCAAAGCAAGCTTATGTGCGGCATCGATGCCATCAACATCGAAAGCCGGGTTGGCCTCGGCATAACCTTTAGCCTGAGCCTCTTTCAGCACATCACGAAAATCGCGACCGCTCTCGCGCATATTGGTCAGGATATAATTGCAAGTACCGTTCAATATTCCGCGCACCGCCTGAATATCGTTGGCAGCAAAACCCTCACGCAACGCCTTTATTGCAGGAATACCCCCGGCTACAGCGGCTTCAAAACACAGGCTGACCTTCTGCTTATCGGCCAGCAAGGCCAGTTCATGGCCATGATGGGCCAACAGCGCCTTATTGGCGGTCACCACATGCTTGCCCGCCATAAGCGCGGCGGTCACCAGATCGCGAGCAACACCTTCGGAGCCGCCAATCAATTCAACGATGACATCAATATCAGGATTATTGACGAGATCGAGCGGGTCCTTAACCCATTCGTAACCGGAGAGGACGATGCCGCGTACCTTTTTACGATTGCGTGCCGAAACGGCAACAATCTCGACCTTGCGGCCGCTGCGGCGCTCAAGATCGCGGGCATGCTTGCGGATGAGTTTGACAACACCGATCCCGACAGTGCCCAGACCGGCGATCCCGATACGCATGGGTGATGACATGATAACGTCTTTCCTAGTACATCAGTGGCGCGGCTGACGAAGTACTGATTTCCACACGACGGGCGGCCGCCTCGCTATCAACACCGGGCAAGATCGCTGGCGGCACGCGGTCACCATGCGCGGTGACCTGAATTGCGTCGGCCGGGATGCCGTCACGGATCAGCTGGCGCGAAACATTCATCGCTCGATCCATCGAGACTTTGAGATTGATCAGGCGGCGTTGAATTTCATCCTTGGCAACAGCGCGCGTGCTGGCATGCCCTTCGACCTTGACCAGCGCGCAGCCCGCAACACGGCATTGGCCGGTAACCGCCGCCGTGACATCCTGCCCCACAAGAGAAACAGCAGTAGCACCATGATCAAAATAAATTTTTGCACTACCGCCTGCCTGTCCAGCCGGAGCCATGCTCAGGCCCTGCTCGTAGGGCATCGGTGCCAACGGGCTCGGCGGAATCATCGGTGGAATGGTGCCACGCTGATACGTGCCTTGCGGTAACGGATCAACCGGGAACACCATTACATTGCTGTCACCACCATAGGCCTTGCCTGGGCCTGCCGGTTGCGGGAACACAGGAGCATCGAGCGGCATTGAGGAATCAGTCGGTGCAGACACATAAACCGAGTCAGGAGCCGGGGCATCAAGGGAAAACACCCGCACACTACCATTCTGGGTGCTGGCCATCATCTGGTCATAAGTCTGTTTCAGGGCAGTTTCCGAAATTTCCTGCTGCGTGACCACAACTTCCTTCTCTGTGACCTGTGCGGTTTCACAGGCCGCCAGTGTGGAGGACAACAAGGCAATAACCATCAAACGGATAAACGGGCGCAAGGAAACGACTCCTCTAATATGAACCAAAGGAGGCCATCGTGGCCCATTCAGACGCAGGATTCAAGAGTTTAGGCGGTTGTACTAACGGTCATCATCAGGCATATTTGCCAAATGGCATGGAGGCCCTTATGAGTAAGCCCAAGACAGATACCCCCGCCCCGCTGCCCGCATCACCGATGCCTGATTTTGTCCAGCTCGGCCACATTCTTATGGAAGCCAGCCAGCGTGCCCAGCCCCTGTTGCAGGACTTCTTTGAAAAATACGACTTGGGCAAAACCCCACTCACAGCCGACCCCATGCATATGCGCGAAGCGTATGCCGAGTTTATGGGAAATATAATTTCCAATCCACAGCAATTAATCGATTCTCAATTGCAGTTCTGGACTGACTGGACGCATCTCTGGAGCGAAAGCACCAAAAAATTCCTCGGCCAAAACGGCGAAACTCTCTACGAGGCTGAGAAAACCGACAAGCGTTTTAAATCACCGCTCTGGCAACAAAGTGCTTATTTCGATTTCATCAAGCAATCCTATCTCCTCACCAGCCGCTGGCTGGAAAAACTGGTACAGGATACTGAAGGTCTGACCCCGGAAACCAAACAGAAACTGGATTTTTATACCCGCCAATTCATCAATGCCGTATCGCCAACCAATTTCCTCCTAACCAATCCTGAAGTACTGGAAGAAACCGTCAATACCGGCGGTGAGAACCTGATCAAGGGGTTACAGAACCTGATCGAGGATCTTGAGCGCGGCGGCGGTGAACTGAATATCAGCACCACCGATTACAATGCCTTCACCTTGGGGGGAAATATTGCCACCACCCCGGGCAAGGTCGTCTACCAGAATGAACTGATGCAATTAATTCAGTACGCCCCCACGACCGCG
>JAMPXY010000028.1 GCA_023700945.1 Alphaproteobacteria bacterium
TGAAAAGGCCTTGATCGAGGGTGCCCTTGATATTGATGATTTACCTGATGCCTGGAATGAGGGTATGCAAAAATCACTGGGGATTGTCCCGCCTCATCCGGGAAAGGGGCATATGCAAGATGTTCATTGGCCCACGCTCAGTATTGGTTACTTTCCAGCCTATACGCTTGGCGCGATGGGGGCAGCCCAGTTTTTTGCTGCCGCAGTCAAGGCGCAGCCGCAAATCCCGGCTGAAATCGGGCGGGGCCATTTTGGAACCCTACGCCACTGGTTGCGTCAGCATGTGCATGAGCAAGGGTCGTTGCTAACCTCAGATCAATTATTTGTCAACGCCACAGGGGAACCCCTCAATACGCGTTTTTATCTCAGCCATCTTTCACGGCGCTATCTTGGTCGTGATTATCAGCCGTAAAGGCAAAGCAAATCCCGGTGACTTTCGCCGGGGGGTGTGGTGAAATATGGCTATGATTCGTTATGTTTCTACACGTGGTCCGGGCCCGTCTTCCCGTTTTCTTGATGTGATGATGGCGGGTATGGCGCCGGATGGTGGTCTCTATTTGCCTGAAATCTGGCCGGAACTGGATCGTAACCTCTTCAGTCATCTCTCTGGTCTGGGTTATGCTGAGATTGCCATGCATATCATCAAGCCGTTTGTGGGGGAAGATCTCTCCGATGAAACGTTGCAACACCTGCTGGGTAAAACATACACGTCCACAACTTTCAATCATTCGGCGATGACGCCCTTGATTCAGGCAGGGCCCAATGCCTGGATCATGGAATTATTTCATGGCCCGACGTTTTCATTTAAAGATTATGCCCTACAATTTTTGGGTCGTTTGTTTGACCATGTGCTGGGTCAGCGCGGCCAGCGAATTACAATTGTCGGGGCAACATCAGGCGATACCGGTTCAGCTGCGATTGAGGCGTGCCGCCATTGTAAGAATATCGATATTTTTATTTTACACCCGCAAGGCCGCACTTCAGACATTCAGCGGCGGCAAATGACCACTGTGTCAGCACCTAATGTTTTCAACATCGCGCTTGCAGGCACGTTTGACGATTGTCAGGGCATCGTCAAAGCCTTGTTTGCTGATGAAGCGTTTCGCGCTGAACAGCATCTTTCAGCGGTAAATTCAATCAACTGGGTCAGGATTATGGCTCAGGTTGTTTATTATGCCGTGGCGGCGATTGCTCTGGGTGGGGGGGAACGTCAGGTTTCATTTACCGTGCCCACTGGCAATTTCGGTAACATCTACGCAGGCTGGGTAGCCAGACGCATGGGTGTGCCAATTAAGAATTTAGTGATTGCTTCAAACCGCAATGATATTTTGACGCGGTTTTTCGAGTCAGGCGACATGCGTCCGGAAGCCGTGGTGCCCTCGCTCAGCCCCAGTATGGATATTCAGGTATCGAGTAATTTCGAACGTTACTTGTGTGACCTGATGGGACGTGATTACGCAGCCTTGGCGCGTTTGATGGATAGTTTTAAAACCCAGAAAGCTTTCCATCTATCCGGAGAATTGATGCAAAAAGCCCGTCGGGATTTTCGTGCTTATCGCTGCAGTGACCTCAATACCCTTGAAATTATGAAGCAATGCCATCAGGCGACCGGGATTATGATCGACCCGCATACCGCCGTGGGCTTTCATGCCGCTCAGCAGGAGATTGATAAGGATCCCGCTACGCCGATGGTGATGATGGCCTGTGCCCATCCGGCTAAATTTCCGGATTCTGTGCGGCAGGCTACAGGGATGGACCCTGTTATGCCCGCGGCATTGGCGCAGCTACAGGGCCGGGCTGAGAAATTTATCGTTCTGCCGCGTGACCTCGATAAGGTGCGGGGTTATATCCGGCAATCAGTTAAAAAGTGACCTTGCATAGAGCAGCCTTTGCAGCCGATCATTTCTGTCCTATCTTACTGACTATGAAGCCCTTACCCGGAGTATTTTTGTTATGACTATTGAAATGACCACATTGCCCAATGGTTTGCGGGTCATCACGGATACGGTCAAGGAAGTTGACAGTGTCGCGCTCGGGGTCTGGGTGGATGTGGGCACCCGGCATGAGGATATCAAGGATAACGGTGTAGCGCATATGGTCGAGCACATGATGTTCAAAGGTACGCCCTCACGCACCACAACGGAAATCGTCGAGCAGCTGGAGGAGGTAGGAGGTAACGTCAATGCTTATACCGGCCGAGAAATTACTGCTTATCACGTGCATTTGCTGAAAGAGGATATGCCGCTTGCTATTGATATCATGGCAGATATTATCCAGCACAGCCATATGCCCGAGGACGAGATTGAGCGCGAACGCGGTGTCATTCTTCAGGAAATCGGTATGAATAATGATGCGCCGGATGAACTGGTGTTTGATTATTATCAGGAAATCGCCTACCCCGGGCAAACGCTGGGGGCGCCGATCTTGGGTGATCCCGGTATCATTGCGGGAATGAAGCGCGATGTGATGATGGACTACGTTCATCGTTTTTACTCACCGCGCCGTCTGGTGGTATCTGCGGCGGGTCATGTCGATCATGAGGATTTTGTCAAACGTACAGCTGATCTATTTACCGCTTTGCCTGAGGATATTGATTTTGCCCCCCGGGCTGCCGATTATCAGGGTGGTGAGCGTCGTGAAGAAAAAGAACTCGAGCAAAGTCACCTGTTGATTGGTTTTCAGGGGATTAGCCGCAGTGATCCGGATATTTTTGCTGCTGTCGCCTTGGCAACTATTTTAGGTGGCGGAATGTCATCGCGCCTGTTTCAGGAAATTCGGGAAAAACGCGGACTGGTTTATTCGATCTTTACCTTCCATACGTCTTATCAAGATGACGGGCAGTTTGCGCTTTATGCGGGCACTGGCCCTGAGCATTTACCCGAACTGGTACCCGTGGCCTGTGCTGAAATTTTGAAATTTGCCGATACCATTACCGAAAAGGAACTGGCCCGGGCCAAGGCGCAAATGAAGGCAAATTTGCTGATGGGGCGGGAATCAATGATGGGGCGTGCTAACCAGCAGGCCAAACATTTGATTCATTTCGATGAGGTGCTCGATATTCAGGAGAAAATTCATAAAATTGATGCTTTGACTACCGCAGATGTGGCGCGGATGGCGCGTCAGATATTTGCCAGCACGCCAACAGTGGCGGCTCTGGGGCCGCTGGCGGCTCTTGAGTCATATGACGATATTAAACGTAGACTTTTATCCTGATGTTCTCGCGCGATTCTTCCCCGTCCGATCCCCCAGAAATGCCTATGATACGGATTAAGGGAACACGGGTGCATTTACGCCCACCGCAATTAGCAGATTGGCACGCCTGGGCAATGTTGCGCAGCCGTAACCGTGCCTTTTTGCAACCATGGGAACCTACCTGGGAACAAGATTGCCTAAGTGAAGATTATTTCCAAGACCGTATCCGCCGGCAGACACGGGAGTGGCACGGTGATCGGGCTTATGCATTTTTGATCATGCATAACGAACCCGAGACCATTATGGGTGGGTTTAATCTTAATTACGTCTGCCGTGGGGCGGCCCAGTTTGCCGCCTTGGGATATTGGCTTGATGAGGCCGAGCAGGGGCATGGCTATATGACCGAGGCAGGACGGCTTATTCTTGCACATGCTTTCTGGTCTCTAAAGTTGCATCGTTTGAACGCGGCTTGCTTGCCGGAAAATGTACGTAGCCGGGCGTTGTTGACTCGTCTTGGTTTCAAGGAAGAAGGCTTCGCCGCACGCTATATCGAGATTGATGGTCTCTGGCGCGATCATGTCCTCTACGGTCTACCTTACGAGGAATGGGAGAAAAGAGACGTTATGGCTTGATTTTATCAAGCTCGACCCGCACTGCCGGAAAGCATTGAAGGGTTAATGCCAATTTTCTTGATGGCTCGATCCCAACGTTCTTCCGGGTCGCCTTCGAAAATCACAGCCGGATCGGCATCCGTCACCAGCCAGGCATTATCCTGTAGTTCGTGGTCCAGTTGTCCGGCAGTCCACCCGGCATAACCCAGAATGAACAGCATTTTTTCAGGGCCTTCGCCGCGGGCTACGGCTTTGAGGGCCTCAATGGTGCCTGTGACGTAGATATTGCTCTCGATTTCAAGACTCTCGATCTGCTGAAAACTGCCTTTATGCAGGATAAAACCGCGGGCGGTTTCGACCGGGCCTCCGCTCATGACCGGCATATCAGCGTTTGGGGCATGGCCGTCAATTGCCAACTGATCCAGCAGGGACGGCAATTCGAGGCCGGGCAAGATATGATTAACCACCAGACCCATGGCGCCGTTTTCATCATGGGCGCATATAAAGATCACGGCTTTATGAAATCGCGTGTCGCTTAACTGGGGCATGGCTACCAAAAGCTTACCCGTCAGATAGCCTTCTTTTGCGGATGTACCTGTGGCCATATCCTCTCGATATCCTGTCTTTTTGTATCTTGCCGTTCCTACATTTTAGCATATCCTTTATCAAGGATACAGGTGATCGGAGAGGTGATGACGCACAATTCTGCCAAGTTTATGAATTATATTGGGTTTTTAACGCTGCTGTTGACTTCGTTTCCGGTGATGGCGGCTGAGAGTGCGTGGGCGCAGGCTGATTTTCTCAAAGTTCGTTTGCTGACGGCGCAATCCACGATGGGCAACTCGGGGAATGGGCCTGCCAGCGTCCAGGCTGCTCTGGAAATCGTAATGGAGCCGGGGTGGCATATATACTGGCGAATGCCCGGTGATGGTGGTTTGCCGCCGGATCTTGACTGGACAGCTTCTCAGAATTTGAAGGAGGCTGTGATCGGTTGGCCTGCCCCGCGCCGTTTCGAGTATGAAGGGCTTTATGGCTTTGGTTATAAGGACAGCGCGCTTTTGCCTGTTACCCTTACTCCGGAAACAAGCGGCGAGGCGATGGCGTTGTCGGTGCAGGCTGATATTATGGTGTGCAAGGATCTCTGCGTGCCACAGGCTTTGAGCTTTTCTTTGACCTTGCCCGCCGGGACTGGCGAGAAAGATGCGCAGGCGGTTACGGTGGAAAAGGCTTTTGCCTCGTTACCGCCACAGGAAAATCAGCCTGATATCCGGATTGATAATGTTGTGCTGGGACCCAAGGCGATTGTGGTACAGGCCTATCTGGCGCAAGGGTTCGAAGGGGCTGATCTGTTTGTGGAGGCAGGTTCCGATCTTTATCTGCTGGCTCCGCCTGTGATCACTCCGGATGATAAAGATTCACGCAGCGCCTCTTTGGTGTTGGCGGCCCCTGACGGGGTTGATAATCTGGCGCAGGCCATCATGGGTAAAAGTCTCACCCTGACCTTGGTCAAGGATGATCGCACGCTTGAACGCAGGTTTGATTTCTAATTAATAGATGCCGCCTGTACCTAATGTTGCGGCACTGTCGGTGACATCACTGCTGAGTGAGGGTAAGTTACTGATGCCGTTGGCATCAAGAATGAACATTTGGCTTGAGGGTTCGCTGCCTGCGAGGAAGGCTTCCCAGATCAGTTTATTATCGCCGGGCTGGGCGAGCGCGCCGGTCGCAGCATTAATTTGCACCTGTTTGATGCCGGGTGGAACACGGAAGGGGGTTGGGGGCACATCTTTCAAGGCCGTCTCCATGAATTCACGAAAGATCGGGACCGCCAGTGAGGAGCCGGTTTCACGTTTCCCGAGTGATTCAGGGTTATCAAATCCAACATAGACTCCAACTGCCAGATCAGCCGTGAAGCCCACAAACCAAGCGTCCCGGGATTCGTTGGTGGTGCCGGTTTTTCCACCCAGCGGATACCCTAGATCTTTCAATCTGACGGCAGTGCCGCGTTCGACCACACCCTCGAGAATAGAGGTCATCTGGTAGGCGTAGCGCGGGTCGGTTAGCTGTTCACGGTTATCGGGGATGATCGGGGTGTATTGATTATTCCATTCCAGCAGTGGGCCGCAATTCTCGCAGGGGCGCTGATCATGACGATAAATAGTCACACCGTGACGATCCTGAATGCGGTCAATCATTGTTGGGGTAATTTTTTTGCCGCCATTAACCAACTGGGCATAGGCAGTGGTCATGCGTAAAACCGTGGTTTCGCCCGCACCCAGTGAATAAGCCAGATGCGGTTCCATTTTCTCAACCACACCAAATTTTTTGACGGTTTCAATAATGGCATCCATGCCAAGAAAATGGGCGAGACGTACGGTCATCAGATTGCGGGATTTTTCAACTCCGATCCGCAATGTTGTTGGGCCGAAATATTCACCTTTGTAGTTTGTCGGCCGCCATTTAGGCATGCCGGGGCCTTGATCAATCACAATCGGGGCATCGAGTATGAGGGTTGCGGGGGTAAAGCCCTTTTCAAGAGCGGTCAGATAGACAAAGGGTTTGAACGCGGAGCCGGGTTGACGCTTGGCTTGGGTGGCACGGTTGAAGACGCTCTGTTTATGGCTCCAGCCACCCTGCATGGCCAGCACTCTACCGGTGTGGGGGTCAAGCGCCACTAGAGCGCCATTGACTCGGGGGATCTGACGCAGGGCATAAGCAGTTTTATTACTTTCCTCGGGGGCAGCCTCAACCATGAGGACGTCACCTGTGCTGACGACTTGCCTTAGGGTTGTGGGTTCAGGGCCAAAACCACCTTGTGCCAATCTCTTTTTTGCCCATGACACATTTTTTAGCGGTAAGGTGCCGCGGCCACCATCAGGTAACCCCAATGTGGCGCTGTCAACGTTTATTTCCAGCACTACTGCCAGATCCCAGTTTGCCAGCATGGCTGAGGGTCTTTGAATCTTGGCGAGTTCATCTCCCCAATCTTTCAAGGAAGGCAGGGTCGTGACGGGACCGCGCCAACCCCAGCGGCGGTCATAAGCCATCAAACCGTTTTGCAAAGCACGTTCAGCCGTGTCCTGCAGGCGCGGGTCAACTGTGGTGCGAACTGCGAGTCCACCGCCATAAAGACTTTGCTCACCGTATTGTTCGGCCAGTTCACGACGAACTTCTTCGGCAAAGTAAGGGGCGTCAACCGGGCGGATTTCGGTGCGTGTGACGCTCAGGGGTTTGGCTTTAGCAGCGGTTGCTTCTTCGGCGCTAATGTAACCATCGGCTTGCATGCGGCCAATAACCCAGTCACGTCTTTCAGTGGCGCGCTCCAGATGACGTTCAGGGTTATAGTTGTTGGGTGCTTTGGGCAGTGCGGCTAGATAAGCCATTTCTTCAATCGCCAGATCCTCAAGCGGCTTGTTAAAGTAGTTGAGGGCTGCCGCCGCCACGCCGTAGGCGCCTTCGCCGAGATAAATCTCATTCAGGTAAAGCTCAAGCAGGCGGTCTTTGCTCAGGGCTTTTTCCATACGGAAGGCCAGCAAGGCTTCTCGAATTTTGCGTTTGTATGACACTTCATTGGTCAGCAAAAAATTTTTGGCTACCTGTTGGGTAATCGTCGAAGCCCCCCGGGGGCGACCGCCCCGGGCGAGGTTACCTACAGCGGCGTTGGCGATCGCAAAAAAATCAACGCCTTCGTGGACGTAAAAATTTTGATCTTCGGCGGCAATGAAAGCGTGCTTGAGCAAATCGGGAATGGTGTCGATTGGCATGAAGACGCGTTTTTCCTTGGCGTACTCAGCCATCAGACGACCATCACCAGCATAAAGTCTGGTTAAGACCGGGGGCTGATACTCCTTGAGCTGGGAATAATCGGGCAGATCCTGACCGTAATAGGAGATGGCATAAATGACGGTGCCTACCCCGGCCAGCACACCCAGCATACCGATGGAAAAAACCGCGAGAAATAAGTAAGTCAGGAACCGCATAGCCCTATATTACATGGGATTATGGCAGGGAAAAGGCCTAAAACCGCGACTTTAGGCCCGGGCCTTGATCTCGTCGGTGATCGGGCCTTCGGCACGGCCATGGATAAACTGGTCGACATACTCGTTGCCGGAGTGGTCAAGGCTGGAAACAGGCCCCTGCCAGATGATCTGACCCTGATAAATCATGGCGACTTCATCGGCGATCTTGCGGGCGCTGGCGAGATCATGGGTGATCGAAAGAGTGGTGGCGCCCAGCTGTTTTACAGATTTCACGATCAGGTTATTGATGACATCGGCCATAATCGGGTCGAGCCCGGTGGTGGGCTCATCAAAAAAGATGATTTCCGGGTCGGCAGCAATCGCCCGGGCGAGGCCCACCCTTTTTTGCATGCCGCCTGAAAGCTCGGCCGGGTAGAGCTGGGCCACGGATTCATCCAGACCGACTGAATGGAGTTTATCGAGCGCGGTGTCGTAGGCGGTGCGGCGATCGATCCCGCGTCCTTGGATCAGGCCGAAAGCGACATTCTCCCAGACCCGCATCGAGTCGAACAGTGCAGCCCCTTGAAACAGCATGCCAAATTTACGCATGACTTGATCGCGCTCGGGCGGGGAGATCCCGACTGATTCTTGACCGTCGATCAAGATGGACCCTGAATCCGGGTGCAGCAAACCCAGAATACATTTAAGCGCCACTGATTTTCCGGTTCCTGAGCCACCGATAATCACCAAAGATTTTCCAGGATTTATCTTGAGATTGACCCCTTGCAGCACTTTTTTGGTGCCGAAAGATTTTTTGACGTCTTTCAATTCCAGCTTGGGTGTGATGTCAGTCATGAAAAGAAGACCTGTGTCAGAATGTAGTTGAAAATCAAAATCAGGATCGAGGATGATACCACCGCATTGGTGGTGGCTGCACCTACGCCTTGGGCACCGCGCTGGGAATTGAAACCGTGATAGCATCCCATCAGTGACACGATGAAGCCAAAGGCGGCGGCTTTGACCAGACCTGAGATGATGTCCATATTCTCAAGGATGTCCCAGGTTTGGGTCAGGTAAGAGCTGGGGTTAAAACCCAGTTTGTGAATACTGACGATATAGCCACCATAAACCCCGATAATGTCGCCAATCAAAACCAGTATAGGCAGCATAAGTGTGCCAGCGATGACCCGTGGCGCGATCAGGTATTTAAAAGGATTGACCGAGAGGGTCACCAGCGCGTCAATTTGTTCGGTGACGCGCATGGTGCCGATTTCGGCAGCTATAGCAGCCCCTACGCGACCTGCGACCATCAGGCCTGCCAGTACCGGTGAAAGTTCACGGGTGACGGACAGAACCACCACCCCGGCAATTGCGGATTCGGCATTGAAGCGGGAAAATCCGGTGTAGCTTTGCAGGGCCAGCACCATCCCGGTGAATAAAGCGGTCATGCCCACGACCGGGAGTGAATAATAACCAATATCCATGAACTGGCGCAGGATCAGTTTCGGAAAGAAGGGCGGACGAAATACATGGCTGATTGATTCGCTGATAAACAGGCTTAAGCGGCCGGTAGCTTGCAAAAACAATAAGATGGTGCGGCCAATCCGGGCGCAGAAATTCAACAGCCCTTCCATAGGCATGGGTTTGCTTGCCTGATCCTGTTTCACATCGCTGACCATCTGGTATAATCTTTCTTACGTTGGGTGGGCGAAGCCGTCCTTTAAGCTCCTCGACCCTAGACCATTTTGAGTAGAAAATCCACTGGTCGTTTTTCAACTATCGCCTTGTTTATATTGATGAATATAACAACTTTACACCCTCTTGACCCGCAAGACCTCGTGCCGATGGATCTCTTTATCGCTGACTATCCCTTGCGGGTTGATGTGATGTATGCGGGGTCTGCCAGTTTTTGCGGCCCGGTTTATTGCCCAAGTGCCCGGTTATCGCTGCACCGGGATATGGCGGAGATCATTCTGGTGGCGGCCCGGTTGCTCTATAGCCAGATAGGGGGCCAGCTGGAATTGTATGACGGACTACGCACGACGACGGTGCAGCGCCTGATCTGTGACACGCCGATTGTCAAAGCGCATCCGCACTGGACGGCGGAGGGGCCGCTGCGCATGTTTGCCCCACCGGGAAAAGGGGGACATCCACGCGGGATGGCGATTGATTTATCTATCCGTGGCGCGGATGGCCAGCTGTTGGATATGGGCACGGCGGTGGATGCCCTGCCTGAAGGCGGGGCTGATGCAGCCCAAAATCCGGCGCATCGTGAGTACGCGCATCTCGATGCTACTGTGCGTCGCCATCGTGGTTGGTTGACAGGTTGTTTGATGGGTGCGGCGGCTCTTCTGCAAAGACCGCTTATGCCCTTGCAGGCGGAATGGTGGGATTATCGCTTCCCGGATGATGTCTATAATCTTTATGCGCCATTGGCTGATGAGGATGTGCCGCCATCCTTACGCCTGAGTGACCTGATTCCAGCTGATCAAGGTTATGGCGAGTTGCCCCCTGGGCATTACGGGGCGCTCGCAGAGATCTTATCTCAGAGGGCTTCGCGGTATATACGCGGATAGCGCGTCCCTAGATTGGTTAAAACCTCGTAGCCGATTGTTCCGGCACTCTCTGCCAGTTGATCGGCGCTCTGGTGCGGACCCAATACCTCAAACCAGTCGCCGGCCTGGGGCAGCGGGGCTTGCAGATGGGACAGATCGACCGTGACCAGATCCATCGAGACGCGACCTACAACCGGGCAAGGGATCCCCTGCCAATAGAGCTTGGCCTTGCCGCTATGGGCACGGTGGAAGCCATCAGCATAACCCAAGGCGACGGTAGCAGTCAGGGCTGGGGCATTAAAGATGTGGGTAGCACTGTAACCGATAGTCTCCCCTTTTTTCAGGGTGCGGGTTTGCAGGATACGGGCCTCGAGGGTTACCACCAATTGCATCGGATTGGGGGCTTCGGGGGTAGGGTTCAGGCCGTAAATGGCCATGCCCGGACGCACCATATCGAAATGATAATCCTGATGACGGAAAATTCCGGAGGAGTTTGCCAATGATTTTCGTGCCTGCGGAAAATGGCGGGCAAAGTCGGCAAAACATTCATATTGCCGCTGCGTCAACGGATGATACTTTTCGTCGGCACAGGCAAAATGACTCATCACCAAAATGATATCCAGTCCGCGTCGTAAAGCGGGGTCGGCAATCAGGGTGCGGGCTTCGTCTGCGGCCAGACCCAGACGGTTCATCCCGGTATCAAGATGAATGATGGCAGGCAAAGGCTTGTCTATCTGCCGGGCGGCCTCGCGCCACAGGGCGATATCATGCAAACTGTTTAAGACCGGTTCAATCTGATAGCGGATGTAATCGTCACGGGCTTCGGGCAGGCCACCACCCAGTACAGCAATCTCTGCTAATGGTAAAATCTGGCGCAATGTTAAGGCCTCTGCCGGAGTGGCGACAAAAAAACGACGGCAGCCACGGGCAAACAAGGTGGGGGCGACGCGGTCAAGTCCGGTGCCGTAGCTGTTGGCTTTGACCACCCCGGCTAGTTGGCAAGCTGGCCCGACCTTACGGGAGAGGATATCGTGATTGGCGGCAATTGCGCCCAGATTAATTGTTAAGCGTCCATGGGCGGTCGTAGCGGGGGCTGTACCGGAGGCAGGAGGTGTCATGGTTTTGGTTTGTCGTAAAAACATAAGCTCAGCCTACAGTCTTGATTTTGAATGCTCAAGTGGGTGGTTGGGCCAGATTATGGTTGTTTTATTGCTTTAAAACTGCTAGATTTCATAAAGTTATTACAAAAATGGTGAGTTGAACGCAATAATATATAATTTCTGGTCTCTGCGGAGATTAAGAGAATAAATAATCAGACAGGTTTTCGCGTCCTAAGCGTATTGAACTTCACCCGGCCTTATCCGCCGGGTGATTTTTATGGGGATCTCTTTTTTGGCTCCTCGGTTACAATTCAGCGCCTGAGGTTCTGATCATGACGATTCGCCGTTTGTCCCCTATGTTGCCGTGGCTGTTCTTACTGCCTGTGTTGCTGGCCTTGTTACCGTGGGGACAAAGCTTGCTACGTACCCCACCACATAGTGACCTGGTTTGGCTGTATGAAGCCTTTGCCCGCTGGGCAGGGGGGCAGACCATGGCTGAATCAATTTTTGAGCCGAACCCGCCTTTAAGCCTGCTGACTTATGCGCTGCCTTATGTGATCTCAACCCTGACAGGGGTCAGCGCCCAGATTACAATTTTTGTTTATGTCATGTTGCTGGTGGCGATTTCGAGTTGGGCTGTTGGCTATATTGTGATGCGGTTGACTCGGGGTGATCAGGCGGCCTGCGTTGTGGTTGTCGGCGGGTTTATTCTTTCACAGACCTTGATGACCAACGCGCTCTATGGTGAACGTGATCATCTGTTGGCGTTGGGGTTAGTACCTTTTGTCCTGTTTCAATATGCACTGAATCGGAACATGGTGATCCCAGCCCATTGGCGTTGGCCTGTCTTTATGATCGGGGCATTTTTGATTCTGCTCAAGCCACACCATGGCCTGATCCCGTTTCTTATGGTGCTGGATGGGTTGCGTCGTGAACGGAAGCTGTCTGTTCTCTGGCGCGCTGATACATTGTCGTTGGCGATTATGCTGATTGTCTATGTGCTGTTGCTACTATTTGTCTTTTCTGATTATGCCGTCACTATATTTCCGGATGTCTGGCAGCTGTATCTTTCACAACGTGAGATAGGTCTAGTCAAACTTGTGGGCCTATTTTTTCTGGCAGGCGCTGTCTTGTTTTTTCTGACCTGTTATCTACGTTATCGCATTTGCTACTTTGATCTTATTTTGTTGTTGACGGCGTCAGCCCTGCTTAGCCTGATCCCCTATTACGTGCAGGGTAAGGGTTTTTATTATCATCTTTTTCCTGCCTTGGGGTTTTTTGTGCCGGCGGTAGCTTTGCTGGTGGCTGAATGGCTGTCTTTCGAGAGTAAACGGCGTACGTTTTCGGCCGGGTTGGCACTGGCGGCTTTGATGGGCTTGGTACTGGTGATTTTTCCGGCCAATCGCTCCCTGCCGGATTACCATGAATATCATGACAAAGCTTTAACCCGCATGATAACAGCCGCCTGCAGTGATGTACCGAACTGCAGCTTTTTCATGTTTAATGACAGTATGGGAATCGTACATGAAACGGCTTATGTCACGGGGGTTACTCACGGTTCACGTTTCCCATCTTTTTGGTTTTTGCCAGAAATGCTGCAACAGGATCTAATCTCTCCGGAGGAGAGTGAAATTCTGCGCCTGTCTTATGGTGGACGGATTGCCGAAGATCTGGAGCGTTACCAACCACAAATCTTGATTATTGGTCGTTTTTCATTGGTTGCAGACGGCTTTTTTGATTTTGCGGCTTATTGGGCGGTTTCTGATTCGTTTCGGGCTGCTTGGGAAAAATACCATCATGACGGCACACTTGATATCGCCTATGGCGATTATTACCCCGGCACGATGGTTATGGATTTGCCAGCGATAACTTATGATATTTATCGTCTGGCCGTGCCCGATCAATAGGCTTGGTCAATAGTCTGGCTGATCGTTATGGGTTTGTTCAAGATCTGAGAAACGCGTCAGGTCAGGGTTAAAGAACATGCGCACAGTGCCAATCGGGCCATGACGTTGTTTGGCAATAATTGATTCAGCTACATTATGGGCCCGTGCCATTTTTTCCTGCCACTTGGCGTATTTGTCGGCTTCGTCAATATTGGGCTCTGAGCGGGAGAGATAGTATTCCTCTCGGTAGACAAACATAACCACATCCGAATCTTGTTCAATCGAGCCTGATTCACGTAGGTCCGAGAGCATCGGGCGTTTGTCTTCGCGCTGTTCAACCGCCCGCGAGAGTTGCGAGAGGGCCAGAACTGGAATTTGCAATTCTTTGGCAATTGCCTTTAATCCCCGGGTAATCTCAGAGATTTCAAGCACGCGGTTATCTGTGGATTGGCGAGAGCCAGTACCAGTCAAAAGCTGCAGGTAATCAACGACCAGCAATTCAAGGCCATGCTGGCGCTGCAGGCGGCGCGCACGGGAGCGGACCGCACTGATCGAAAGGGCCGGGGTATCATCGATATAAAGCGGCACCTGGGAGAGTTTTTGTGCCGCCTGAACGAATTTGCGAAAATCATCTTCGCGGAAATTACCCTTGCGGATGGCGTCTCCGGAAATACCGGAGAGGTCGGCAAGAATACGTGTGGCGAGCTGGTCAGCTGACATCTCAAGGGAGAAAAACGCGACCCGCCCCCCTTCCTTGCCCCCGCTGTTGGCAAAGGCTTGGGCTGCATTATAAGCAATGTTGACGGCCAAAGCTGTTTTCCCCATGGAGGGCCGCCCGGCCAGTATCAAGAGGTCGGAGGGGTGAAGGCCACCCAGTTTTTCATCAAGATCACGCAAGCCGGTGGTGACACCGGTAACATGCCCTTCGGTGCGAAAGGCTTTTTCAGCAATCTCGATGGCAACCTTGACAGAATCACGCAGTGAAACAAAACCGCCTTTGACATCTCCGGATTGTGCCAGTTCATAAAGTCGTCCTTCGGCTCGACGTAGAACCCCCATGGGTTCCTCATCAAGTTTTTGGTCGAAAGATTCGTTTACCACATCCTCGCCCACGGTAATCAGTTCACGACGCAGATGCAGTTCGTAAATGGTACGGGCATAGTCATCGGCATTGATGACGCTGATGACGGTGGCAGCCAGTTCGGCCAGATATTCAGCGCCCCCCACCGTGGCCAGATCCTGATCTTGTTCGAAATAACCCTTGAGTGTTACCGGGCTGGCGCTTTGGCCGCGGTCGATCAGCTTTTGGATAGCCGCGTAAATGCGCTGATGGGCTGGATGGAAAAAATGATGGGATTTCAGGAAATCGCTGACTCGCTCCATTGCCCGGTTGTCAACCAGCAGGGCGCCCAGCAGTCCTTGCTCGGCTTCGAGGTTGTGCGGCATGACGCGATAACCCCGCTCGGCGATGCCGGTTAAGGGCGGGGTATTCTGGTTGGCTTTGCGGGCGGCTTCTGGTGACATGCCTACCAGATTACATTGTGAAATCGCGCACGGCTACAGACTCACTGAAGAGGGGCTGTGAATAACGGGCATAATAAAATGGGCCAGACTGGCGGCTAAAAGAAAAGGCCGGAAGATCCGACCTTTTCCTGAATTTTAAATCTAAGTAGAAGAAAATTACTCTTCAGTGACTTCTTCTTCAGCGCTGTCTTCGGCTTTGACCTTTTTGGTCGCACGCTTGGCTGATTTGGCAGCTGATTTAGCGGCATCTTTTTCCGCTTCAGCTGATTCTTCGGCGCTACGTGCGGCTTCAGCGGCCAGAGCATCGGCGTCCAGCAAGGAGGCCTTGGCATCAGTGGCTTCGGAAGCACCGCTGTAATCCACGACCACGGCTTTGCCGGTTTTGGCCTGGGTTTTGGCTTCTTCTTCGCTGCGGGCGATGTTGATGGTGACGGCGACTTTTACCTCGGGGTGCAGTACAACCGGCACATCAAACAGGCCAATGCTTTTGAAGTTCTGGTTGACGACAACCATGTGGCGACCGATTTCGGCTTTGCCAGCAGCATTAATCGCATCAGCGATATCACGTGCGGTTACCGAACCATAAAGCTGGCCGCCTTCAGAGGCGTTGCGGATCATCGAGACTTTGAGGCCCTCGAGTTTCTTCGCAATTTTCTCAGCATCAACGCGTTTTTCAGCATTGAGTTTCTCCAGTGCCGCGCGTTGAGATTCGAAATATGCGATATTGTCTGCGGTAGCGCGCAGGGCTTTGCCCTGAGGCAACAGATAGTTACGTGCGTAACCCGGTTTCACACGGACTTTTTCGCCCATGTTGCCGAGGCTTTCGACACGCTCCAGAAGTATAACGTCCATAGACATTTCTTTTACCTTTCCTTGACCACAACCGGATTAACGGCTGTTTTCGGGTTCTATGCGAACCGGAGCCATCAGCGCCATAAAGCGGGCACGTTTGATGGCGCGGGCCAGTTCACGTTGTTTCTTTTGGCTGACTGCGGTGATACGGCTTGGCATCATTTTGCCGCGCTCGGATACGTAACGGTTCAGCGTACGCACGTCCTTCCAGTCGATAGCCGGAGCATTCGGACCAGAGAACGGGCAGGTTTTGCGGCGTTTGAAGAACGGGCGCTTGCCCGCTGCTGCTGCAGGAGCTTCGGATGGGGCACTCATTATGCAACCTCTCTTTCGGTTCTGTCGGGTCTTTCTGATCTGTCGCCACGGTCACCGCGGTCAAAGCGATCAGCTCTGTCTTCGTCTTCATCATCACGGCGTGATTTATCGATGATCGGCGACGGCCCTTTCGAGAGTTCGTCAAGACGAACGGTCATGTAACGCAGCACATCTTCATTGATACGCATGTTGCGTTCCATCTCGATCATGGCATCGGCCGGGGTGTCCAGCTCGATCAGGACGTAATGACCTTTGCGGTTTTTCTTGATGCGGTAAGCCAGGTTGCGCAGCCCCCAGCTTTCGGTTTTTGTGATCTTGCCACCAGCTTTGGTGATGATCTCAGAGAATTGCTTGGTCAGCTCTTCGACCTGAGGGGTCCCCAGATCCTGACGTGCAATAAACACGGTTTCATAAAATGGCATAGTACGTTTCTCCTCTCGGTTTTGTATTTGCCAATCGCAAAACAAAGCTGATGTCACAAGAACAGCAGCGAGGTTTATGGAATGGGGGCCACTATACTCATAGCGGCCCCCGAATCAAGGAAATTCTGTGGAAAAATCAGGAAAATCAGGCCTGTTCGCTGCTGTTGCCATTGGCGCAGTGGGCTTGCGTACGCTCCATAAAGGCTGACCAGTAGTTTTTCTGGCCGCCCAAGGTGGCGTCCTGACGCACCCGGCGCAGCATCGCCGAGAGGCTCATTTTGCTTAAATCCGGGTTTTGCAGGGCGCTGCCTGCGGTAATTTTGGTTTTGGCTTGCGCACCGGGGCGGCTCGGCAGCAGGACATCCATGTCCTGGCGAGTGCTTTCTACATGCAAATGAATCGTATCGTTAATAATGGAACAACCCATAATATTGTCTTTCCTTCCAAGCCTTTATATTTATGTTAACTCCGCGGCCTGACAGTTTTCCTGTCTCATGTCCAGCTTCGGGACCGTGGCCACATCACCTTGCAAGGTTTGTGCCGGGTCCAGAGCGGGCCGCTCGTCTTATCTCATTCTGTTTAACGCAAGGAGGTCACTATAACACGTTTCGTTGCGAAATTCAAAACTTCCGTGCTCTTTGAGTATATAACAAACTTAATAACATAATATTAATGCACTGCACAATTTATAGGCCGGGCGGGCGAGGCCTCCCGCAGCCTGTTGACTTTGGTGGGCACTAGGGTTTCTATCAGGCGGTTTTCCAATAGAGGGGTACCTATAATATGACGCGCGCTTTCATTTTTCCGGGACAGGGCTCTCAGGTCATTGGCATGGGCAAGGACCTAGCCGACGCTTATCCGACCGCTCGCCAGACTTTTGAGGAGATTAATGATGCTCTCGGCCAGAACCTGACCAAAATCATGTGGGAGGGGCCAGAGAACGACATCAATCTCACCGAAAACACCCAGCCTGCGTTGATGGCGGTCTCTCTGGCGGTGATGAATGTCCTGACCAAAGATGCTGGTCTCGTGCTGCCGAGCGTCGCCAGTTTTGTTGCGGGTCACAGCTTGGGTGAATATTCAGCGCTGACCGCTGCCGGGTCTTTCACCCTCTCGGATACGGCGCGTCTTTTGAAATTGCGCGGCCAGTCGATGCAGCAAGCGGTACCGGTGGGGCAGGGCGCAATGGCCGCGATCCTCGGCCTTGATTTTGAACAGGTCAAAGCCATCGCGATCGAGGCCTCCCATTCCGAAATTTGTGAGGCCGCCAATGATAACGCACCGGGCCAGGTGGTCATTTCTGGCCATAAAGGTGCGGTCGAGGCGGCGATCGCCCTCGCGACAGCGGCGGGGGCGAAGCGGGCGCTGGCGCTTCCCGTCTCTGCCCCGTTCCATTGCCAGCTGATGGCCCCGGCCGCCGAAAAAATGCATGAGGCGCTGGGCAAAACCGATATTCGTCCCCCCCTTGTTCCGGTTGTTGCCAATGTGACGGCGAGTGCCGTCAGCGCCCCTGATCAAATCCGTGAGCTTCTTGTTGAACAGATCACAGGCCGAGTCCGCTGGCGTGAATCCGTGACCTGGATGAAAGAACAGGGTGTCACCGAAATGATCGAGATTGGCACGGGTAAAGTGCTGGCCGGATTGGTCAAGAGGATTGAGACTGATGTGGTGGCATCCTCTGTGGGCACCCCCGCGCAGATTGACGAATTGATTGAAAAGCTTAAATAAGAAAAGCCCCCAATCGGTGGCTTTTTTTCCAGATCTGTGCGAGAAAATTTGATTAATTGTCAAAAACATTCTTCGGCGCATAGCGGTGTGCGATAGCGCCGTGCATGTGATTTACACAGCCTGCAATAAGACGCTCTATATTGTTATTGTCACCTAAAACTTTGGGGTATTCCTGTCCGGTACGTTTGGCTTCGCTGTATACGGCGCGGTACATAATCGCCCCTAAACTGCGGACCAGTGGTTCTGTCAGATGAACATTGCGCAAGGGGCTGTTCTGACCAAAATACTCAGGCTGGCCAGTGGCGGCCATGACGGCCTCAATTGGGTCGTTCAAGGCATGCCAGGCTGCGGTACAAAACTCTTGTGGCAGATCAAAACGAAGATTGAGTTCACTGCTATTAACAAGGGCGCGCTGTGTAGTTTCTTCAATTTTTTCATATACGGGCATTTTTATTCTCCTAGCAAATTCCGGATATTTTATTATGGTAAATAATTTATGTCAATAATATTCCGTGCTACAGACATCCATTTGATATCATTGATGATTAATTTTTACTGTCATGGCAAATAGTCGGGAATAATTTGACACAATCAAAGGATTGTCTATTAGCAAGAGCATGGCAGAATCGTTAATACTCAAACCGAGACACTACCGACAGCTGCTATATATTGACATAATTATTAGGTTATTATAATCTCCCGATACGAAACACCATGGAAGGGTTATTTATAATGCCGAATAGCAACGCTATCCCTGCTTATCCATCAAAGTTTAGAATGCTCATTAGTGCCTTTAATACGGCCATGGGCGGTAAGCCCTTGGTGTTGACTTCTACGCCCGTGAGGGAAATGCATAGGTTCCTGCATACAGAGATTGCGCAGGTTGCTGTTCCTGAATGCCTTGTTGATCCGGTGCATTCCCAATGGCGTCTGCTAGCCAAAATGCCGGAGCCAGATGTTTATTGGGCGGCAGCTCGGTCTTATAGCTATGATGAGATTATTGATGTGTTGACTGAGCGCGAAATTGCCGCTGCTCGCCAGCGGGGGATAGAGGGTGATAATCACGAAATTGTGGAAAAATTACAAGAAACTGGACTTTCAGCAACCAATGTCCTGAATTTCGTACGTGACCCGGCCCGGGCCCTAAGTGTAACTCCGTTGAAGCCGTAGACGCTTGTTTAAGTAATCAGAGACATAAAAAGCTGGAAGTAATCCCAGCTTTTTTTTATGCTACGCAACAATCATGCAAAGCTCGTGCTCTCATTTCTCCTCAGATCCACGTCCTATCGGGGTTTTTGATTCCGGAATTGGCGGCCTTACGGTTTTGCGTTCGCTCATGGCGGCGATGCCGGGAGAGCGCTTCATTTATCTCGGCGATACCGCGCGCGTGCCCTATGGCACGAAAAGTGCTGAAACAGTGTGCGCTTACTCTCTTGGTTTGGCGCAAGTCTTAAGACAGTACGATGTCAAAATGATTGTAATTGCCTGTAACACGGCATCCGTCCATGCCGCTGAGGCGATCGCCGATTTCATTGCTCCAGTGCCTGTGATCTCGATGGTGCCGCCTGCCGCTGCCGCTGCGATCAAGGCCACAAAAAACAAACATATTCTGGTGATGGGGACGCAATCGACCATTCGTTCCGGTTCCTATGCCCGCGCGATCGACGCTCTCGATCCTTCCGTAAAAGTTACAGGCATCGCAACGCAGTTGCTGGTGGCGCTGGCGGAAGAAGGCTGGATTGATGGCCCCATCGCCCGCGCCGCCGTCGAACGCTATATTGGCCCGGTGTTTGAAAATGCTGACAAGCCGGATACGATCATCCTTGGCTGCACGCATTTTCCGCTGCTGCGTGATGTCATCGTCGATGTCGCAGGACAGGACGTGACGCTCATCGATTGCGGCGAAGCCGCGCAAAAACTCATAAACGGTCGCACAAAAGGCCAGCCGGACATACGCTTCCTTGTTACCGATTCTGTCGAGCGCTTTACTCCGCTGGTTGAACGTTTTCTGGGTATCTCGGCCACCAATATTCCGGCGGAACATATCGATTTGACGGCAATCCTCAATACTGATCTAAAAAGAGCCTCATAAGGAGTTATAGAAATGTTCAATCTTTCAGGAAAAACAGCCCTTGTCACCGGCGCCACAGGTGGTATCGGCGGGGCGATTGCCAAGGCCTTGCATGCGCAAGGCGCGGTTGTTGGCATCTCGGGTCGTAATGAAGGTAAACTCAAAGAACTCGCAGCCGAACTGGGTGACCGCGTTCATGTGCTCCCGGCCGATCTCTCCGAGGCCGCGCAGGTCGAAGCGTTGGTCAAGTCTGCGACCGAAGCCATGGGCAGCATCAATATCCTTATCAACAATGCGGGCCTGACCAAAGATAATCTCAGCTTGCGTATGAAACCTGAGGAATGGGATGAAGTGATCCGCGTCAACCTGACCGCTACCTTCTTGTTGGCGCAAGCCTGCCAGCGCGGCATGATGAAGGCACGTTGGGGTCGTATCATTAATATTTCTTCGGTTGTCGGCACCACGGGCAATCCGGGCCAGTGCAACTATGTCGCTTCCAAAGCGGGTCTGGTCGGTTGGACGAAAGCCATGGCCGCCGAAATCGCCAGTCGCAACGTCACGGTTAATTGCATTGCTCCGGGGTTTATTGCGACACCGATGACGGATGTGCTGACGGATGATCAAAAAGCCAAAATCAACGCCAATATTCCCATGGCACGGATGGGTGGGCCTGAAGATATCGCAGCGGCGACCGTTTATCTGGCCAGCGATGAAGCGGCTTATGTAACAGGGCAGACCATTCATGTGAATGGTGGCATGGCGATGATATGAGAACCTCTCATTATCCAGCATCA
>JAMPXY010000134.1 GCA_023700945.1 Alphaproteobacteria bacterium
GCTACCTTCATCGGTGGCGTTACTTGCCAGTGAAGGAAACTGTGTGGTGGCCGAAAAGCGGCTGCCGGGGTCGCTATGGATGCAGCCAAGAGTGCCACTGCCCCCGCCTGAATCAGTAGGAGTGCCGGTGTATCCGGTTTGCTGGTTAATGGTGGTGCAGACAGCTTCCGTAATATTGGGCAATATAGCCACCAGCTCGGGTTTATCTGAGCCGACTTGGGGCAAGTGGGTGTTGCCAAAAAACTCCCAATCGCTGCCGTCATTGACACCTGGTGGAGGTGGGAGATATTCAACCCCGCCACCGGAGCGATTAAACAGCTGGAACTGGGGTGTAATCGAGGCGTTGTTGCCGTACTCGGCGGCGGCATTGGCATGGGCAAAGCGTAAGTCAGTTTCACTGGGACCGTTTTGCATGATAAAGGCTATGCCGCGTTCTATGGCATTAGCCTGATCTTTCAATCGAGAAATATTGATGGCCCCGGTTTCGCGGTCGATATTTGACCCTTCAAGCCCGCCCGAACGCATGGCGGCGGTTACCAACCCCAGAAGCACAATCCCCAGCAGGATAAAGAAGATCACATTCCCGGATTGCTTGTCATTCATGATCTGATTTTTACCGGGCAGCTTCCGGCGAGACGGTGAGGCATTCCCTCAAAAGGGCACAGGCCTTGGCGGCATTTTCCTTGTTATAACCATTGAGGCGGGCGCGAAACATCCAACCTTCAGAGGTTTTAAGCGGTACGATGACGGGCTGGATATTCTGTGTCAGGGGTACGGGCAGGCTGTTCATCGCCGTCCTCAAAGCTTTGTCGGTTTGCACGCGGCTAGTGAAAGCACCAATTTGGATAGCCCAGGGGCGTAAGGCGGCGTGCTGGTCCTCCAGACGTGGCGTGGCGTTATCAACCGGAGCCGCCACAGCTGTGGTTGTTGACCAGACCGGACGTTGATAGGGCTCTTTTTTGACGGCAGCGATGGCAACCAGACCGGATTCAACCCGGCGTTCGGCGGCGCTGTCAAAGTCCCCCTGACCGAAGACTTCATTAAGCCCGTCATTCTGGGCTAAGGCGCCAAACGAGGCAAATGGCGCTGGAGCTAGCTGATTGTTGCTACCGCTTGTGTTCGTCGTAATTGGGCCTGAGGCCGGTGCAATCGCTTGTACAGTGCGGGCTGAGGCCAGTGTGTTGGGGGTTAGTATAGATTGTGCAATGGCTATATCTGTCACCGGTTTGCGACTGGGGACTGGTGGTGGTTTGATCGCTATACCTGCGACATAAGATTCGTTGACCGATACGATTCCCTGAAAGCCCCGGTCCAGCAGTGTCGCCATATGGGCGTTGCGTGAAGCGGCCGAGCGCCCACCGAAGACGACGCCGATGAGACGTTTATTGCCGCGCTTGGCCGAAGCCACCAGATTAAAACCTGAGGCCCCGACATACCCGGTCTTCAGACCATCCATACCCTGATACTCGCTCATCAGGCGGTTATGGTTATGATAGCTTTTTCCCTGAAAGGTAAAATTCTTGGTGCTGAAATAATGGTAATACTGGGGATAGCGGTAAATGACGTAACGCCCCAGCTTGGCCATGTCACGCGCGGTCGATATTTGCGCCGGGTCGTGCCAGCCCGAGGCGTTGACGAAGCGGGTATTTATCATGCCGATTTCGCGAGCCTTGCGTGTCATCATCATCGCAAATTGTGGTTCTGTCCCACCGACTTTCTCGGCCAGAGCCACGGCCACATCATTCGCTGATTTTGTCACGAGTGCATAAATAGCATCCTCGACCCGCATACTCGCACCCACCGGCAGACCGATTTTGCTGGGCGACATATTGACGGCCCGCCGGCTCATTGGGACGCGGTCCCGCAGGGTCAGTGTGCCATTTTCGAGCGCTTCAAAGGTCAAAACCAGAGTCATGACTTTAGTCAGGGAGGCGGGGTAGAGTTTTTTGTCGGGGTTGCTCTGTGAAAGAATTTGTCCGGTCTCGGCATCCATTACTAGTGAGGCATAACGGTTATTGGATTGCGAGCTTTGTTTTTTTGTGGCGGCAAAGGCTGGTGACGCGCAGAAGCCGAGGGCCACCAGTGTGGTCAGCGTCATCAGAAAAAATCGTCTACAAGATACCATGGGAAAACCCGAAGACTGGGGTGAAAACCAGCGTGTGGTACACACACCTATGAGGCCAAAAGCTCTATCTACCATCATAATGCCCCATCATAACTTTGTCCACGAAAACGACACAATTGATAAAATTGTAACAATCTGATTTATCAAGGCAAATTACATGCCATGAGAGACGGAAGTGCTCATTTTTAAATGGATTACTATGGTGCTCAGGAACTGGGTGCCGGTTTGTGGCGCACCGAGGTGCAGGCTTTCTCGCTGTAGGTGAAGCGATCGCCCTCGATATTGTGGCCGAGGTTGATAAACGCCTGATCCATCATGTGGCCGAGGCAATTATTGCGCTGTTCTTTGGTAATGCCCCCCAAAAATACACCGATCAGGCGATGAATAGTTTCGGGCTGGTTCTTAGCTGGGTTGGCGGGGATAATGCGTTCGGCACTGGCAGCCAGTTGCCAGCCATGGTTGGTCATCCCGGTTTTCAGGCCGTCCATGCCTCCGTAAATACGCATCAGACGATTATGATTATTGTAGGTGGCGCGGCCATACATGAAGGAGAGTGTTGAGAAATAGTGATAATGCTCAGACTGCTGGGTAATAATGTGGTGCGAAAGCAGCGCCAGATCATAGGCTGAGCTATATTGGTCAGGATCGCGCATGCCGTGTGAATTGACAAAATTGGTATTGCGCATCCCAAGGTCACGGGCTTTCTGATTCATTTTGGCGGCAAAGGCTGTCTCGCTGCCTGCTAAATGTTCGGCAACCGATACCGCCACATTGTTGGCCGAACGCGTCACCATTGCCAGAATAGCTTGTTGGACCGTTATTTGTGTCCCCGGGCGGGCTGGCAACATTGTTCCTCCCGCACCTGTATCCGTATCCGATATCGTAATTTTATCACTGAGCTTGACCGTGCCAGCCTCTATGGCATCGAAGAGCAGGGAGAGGGTCATAATTTTAGTGATGGAGGCGGGGGTCCGCCGGGCATGCGGCTCATCGGAATTAAGAAGCCGGAATCCTTCGGGGCGGGTTTCATCAAGTAATAAAATGACCGAGGAAACTTCCGGTACATGGCCGTTCAATGTTGTCGGGGGGGACCGATGCTTTTTATGATGCATCTGGTGTTTGGCAGCCGGGGCCTTCTTTTTACTGGCGGCTTCGACGTCAGGGCTGAGGCCCAAAGAAGCGGTCATAAATGCTAGCGAGAGAAAAGCGGTGAAAACACCGTTCCGTGTACTCATGATCCCTGTCCCTGATTTTTTGTAATCTTCTGATTTTGAGATAAGCAATCTTCGAATCGCCCTGTCAAGCTCTTAGAGCGGAAAAAGGATGATCAAATATAATTGTGCAGTGCACAAAAATACCTTGACCGGCTCCAAGGCTAGGGCTATATTTGATATTGTGCACTGCACAAGAAGTGGAGGACTTTGAGTTTTTGGGCCCGGTACGCCAATTAGTTTCGGCGAATGTTCCCGGGTCTTAGAAAAGTTCAATGATTCCAGGTTGTTGCAACGCAGCCATTGCAGTGCGGCGAAAGCTATGACAGACTGCGGTCAGCAAAACAAAAAGGGGCTTGATCGTAAGTTACCGGATAATAAGGGAGATAATTATGGCTGATCATATAACGCGTAAAAAACCATCGGGCACTGCTTTAGTAGCTGTGCCTAGCGCTACGGATCAGCCGGGTTCCGCCCGTGCTATCCCGGCATCGGCGGCTCATCCTTTTGTTGCCGCCACGCTTTCGTTTAACCCGCTGCGTAGTCCTGATATTTTAAAAACAATGGAGATAATGATGACACAGAATAAAACTCAATATGATAAATTCGCCAACGATGCGGCCTCAGCTAGCAAGGAAAGTGTGGAAGCTTTTCTGAAATCGACCAATATCTGGGTCAAGGGTACTGAAGATCTGATCAAGACCTGCATGTCTTTGGCACAGGAGAATGCTAGCAAAAATAGCGAAGCTCTAAAAACGCTGATGGGTTGCAAAACCTTGAATGAATTGACGGAAGTTCAGAACAAACTGGCACAGGAAAACTTTGATGGTTTTATGTCCAGTGCGACCAAGCTCTCTGAGCTGACTGTAAAACTGACCACCGAAGCGCTGGAGCCGATCAATGATCAGGTCAGCAAATCGATCAAGAAAGCCACAGAATCTGTGGCCGCCTAAGGTCAATTTGGTGTAAAAAGACAAGTCAGGTTTTCCTGACATGACA
>JAMPXY010000029.1 GCA_023700945.1 Alphaproteobacteria bacterium
CTCATCCATCAACGCAATATCACCGGTATGCAAACGACCCTGATGCATAACGTTGTTGGTTTCCTCTAGTTTGTTCCAATAACCCTTCATGACCTGCGGACCACGAACGCACAATTCTCCCCGCTCTCCTGCCGCCATCACCGTGGTTTTATCTTCCGGATTGATAATTTCAACGATTGTTCCCGGTAACGGCATCCCAATAGAACCTGCCTTGTTTTCCCCCACCACTGGATTGACGCACACCACTGGAGTTGTCTCAGTCAAACCGTACCCCTCAACCACCACGCACCCGGTATTGGTTTCAAATGACTTCTTGACCTCAACTGGCAACGGCGCACCACCCGACATACAAAATCGTAAAGAACGCAGATTATACTGCGCAAGCTTCGGGTGATTATTAATCGCATTATAGATAGCAGGCACAGCCGGAAAATAATTGGGTTTCTTCTTGTGAATGGCCTGCAGTGTCTTATCAAGGTCAAAGCGTGGCACCGGAATAACAATTTCAAAACCCAAACGAACGCTCAAATTCATAACCGCCGTCATGGCAAACACATGAAAAAACGGGATCACCCCCAGCATTTTCTCACCTGGCTTCGCTCCCAGGAACCATAAGGCGCATTGATGGGTGTTCGCACTGACATTGGCGTGGGTCAACATCGCCCCCTTAGGCACACCGGTCGTACCGCCGGTATATTGCAAAACAGCGATGTCCTCCTCCGGCTGAATTCTTACTGCTGCTGGAGTCCCTTCATTTTCCATGATATCCTGCAACCAGCTGATATAAGATTCATCGGGAATGGTTGCAACATCGCGGCGCTTGAGCAAGGGAAAGAGGATGCTCTTAGGAAAGGGTAAAATATCGGCAAACGGACATACCACAATCCGCGCCAAGCCTGATTCCTGTCTGATATCCGAAAGCTTGTCATAGAGTATTTTAAGATCAAGCGTCAGCATGATCTCGGTCTGGCTATCTTGAATTTGATGGACCAGTTCCCGTGGTGCATAAAGGGGATTGAAATTCACCACCGTACCCCCGGCCTTGAGAATGGCATAATAGGCCATCAGGAAATAGGTACAGTTGGGTAAGAATAAGCCCACCCGCGTGCCTTTTTTGACCCCCAAAGTCTGCAGCCCCTGTGCCAAACGGTTGACCTGCTGGCCGAACTCGCCCCAACTGACCACGTGCCCCATAAAATCTACCGCAGGACGCGCCGCATGTGCCGCCACAGTGCGCTCCAGCATCTCGTGTACCGGACCTTTATCTATGGCGGCATGCCAATCAACCCCTGCCGGATAATGAGCCAGCCAAGGCCAACCAGACGCGGAAGCACGGGTATCAACAGCGGTCATGGGCGTCTCCTTCAAAAGTAAGCATCACATCCTGCGCGAATAACAGGGGTATCCGACAATGTTAGGTTATAGAGTCTTGATTTTCCATGGAAACTCGTCCGATTACGAAAGAATTCCGGTGCTGCATTGCACAGACACTACTGAGTTATGGTATAATATAGTTTCAAGGGGGAGTTCAATTAGTTCAGTATATTCTAATACTGGCCTTTACATTTGTTAAAAATTCTGGATTCGCAAGAATTCTTCTGCCAATATGGCGCCATTACAATCTTTGGGTGTCGGACAACAAATATTTCCCGCGCATCCATTTATATTTTTTGTATGAAGAATGAAGGGTGAATTTTGTGTACGAACCAACGGCAAAAGGGTTAGCAGGGCAGGTTGAGGCATCACCTTCCGGCCCGCCAGTGCGCGCGCGACTGAAATGGTTTAATACGCCCAAAGGGTTTGGCTTTGTTGTTCCCGAAGATGAGCCTGATCTCGACTGCTTCTTGCACATCACTACTCTGCAGCGCAGCGGTATTAATGCCTTGGGCGATGGGGCCTGTCTGCTCTGCCAGATCCAGCGTGGCCCCAAGGGCGCGCACGTCATGGAAATTTTAGAACTGGTTGATGCCGGTAATCTGCCTGAACAAATCAAAAACACCCCGGCAGCTGCCAACATGCCGATCGGCAAAACCCAGCGTATGGGCGGTCAGGTCAAATGGTACAAGGAAGACAAAGGGTTTGGCTTTGTTGTTCCTGATGATGGGATGAAAGATGTGTTTATCCACAAAACCTGTCTCGAGAAAAACGGCATCGAGAAATTGGAAACCGGACAGCGTGTCAGCATGCTGTTCCGAGCAGTTCCCAAGGGCCGTGAAGTCGTAGAAATCGAAATTATCGCCAAATCCTGATCCCGTAGCCTTCTAAAAAATTCTGGCTGCCGTAGACACAGCAGCCAGAGAAGGTCACATGACACAAAATAGGGATAGAAATACTCTGCTACGCAGTACGATATAGCCGGATTAAGCGTTGACGACCTCTTTAAGATCATCTTCCGGTAAGGCCGAGGCCGCTACATCGTCGAAATCTTCAGCCTTGAGTACGCGACTCCGGCTCGGCACCTGATAAGCCATCTTCGCGTGGTCTTCACAGTAAGGCAGGCCCGGCACAGTGCCGCAACCGCAAAAAGCAAAATCTTCGTCTTTGGGATCACCAGACGGCCAACGGCACATACGTTCCTTCAGCTCAATCAGCTTCAGGCCTTTAAACGCCGTATTGGCAGGCTTGACTGGCTGAACAATTTTGGCCTTGGTTACCTTGCGGATATCGGGAAGACGATCTTCTTTGCGTTCATTCTGCTGGATGGGCGAAATCCGGTTCGAAAGCTTGAGACGATGGGCTTTACCAATCACAGCGTTCCTAGTGACGCCGCCCAGCGCCTTGGCAATTTCTGCAGCGGTCTTACCTTCACACCACAGTTTTTTGAGAAGCGTTACGCGTTCATCGGTCCAGCTCATTAGACTTCATCTCCCCTGAAGTATCCACACACTTACGCCGACGAAACCTTCAGGAAATTCCTGATTCACATATAACTACGTAGATCGTCGGTGTTGATGGAGGTCACTGTATCGACGCGTGATTCGCGTGGAAAGAGTCGGGCGAATCATTCGTATTCTTTATCCACAATAATCCGAATCGGATAAAAACGGAGTCGCGTTACGCAAAAAGAGTCAAGGGACAGATAAAAGTGAATCAAAAGAATCACTTATGATAATCCTCAGGCGTTGAAATCTAATCCCCACACCTCATAACGCTCACGATCCTCAAGCCAAGCCTGATCAACCTTGACGAAAAGTTTGAGATGAACCTTGCATTCAAAAATATCCTGCAGCTCGAGCCGGGCCGCTTCACCAATTTCGCGTATCTGCTGGCCGCCCTTGCCAAGAACGATCGCCTTGTGCGTGTCACGGGTCACATAAATAATCTGGGAGATTTTGATGTCACCATTATCAAACTCTTCCCATGTCTCAGTTTCAACCGTCAGAGCGTAGGGTAATTCCTGATAGAGTGCGCGAAACAACTTCTCACGAGTCACTTCTGCCGCCAACAAACGCGAGGGCATATCGCTGATCTGATCTTCGGGGTAATGCCAGACCCCGGCCGGAATATTTTTGGTCAACCACGCCAGTACATCATCGGTACCGTCCTGCTTTAAGGCCGAAATCATGAAAGTCGCAGTAAAATCGAGCATACTGTTCAATTCAGCTGCCATTTTCAGCAAGACGTCCTTGCGCGCCTGATCGAATTTGTTCAGCAATAAAACACAAGGCATATTACCACGTACTGCCGCCAGACGTTCGACAATCGCCCGGGTATCGGGATCTATTTTTTTACGGCTGGCATCAACCATGACGAGAACGATATCGGCCTCATCACGGCCTTGCCAGGCAGCTGCGACCATGGCCTTCTCCAGCCGTTTCTGCGGCGAAAAGATTCCCGGCGTGTCAATAAAGATAATCTGTGAACGATCCTTGACGATCATGCCCCTGACCATGGTCCGGGTTGTCTGGACCTTGGGAGAAACAATCGATACCTTGGAACCCACCAGAGCATTAATGAAAGTTGATTTACCGGCGTTAGGCGCCCCGATCACAGCGACAAAGCCGCACCTTGTCTCATCCCCGGATTGTGTATCGGTCATAATTTTCTTTCTAACTGTGCTAAAAGATTACGAGCCGCCTCTTTTTCAGCCGCCCGACGCGAAAGGCCTTCCGCTTCAGCCGGAGGGAACCCCTGCACCGTCACCCGAACTAAAAAATTAGGGGCATGATCGGGGCCAACGCGACTAATGATTTCATAGCTGGGCAAGGGATAGCCACGACCTTGTGCCCATTCCTGCAATCCGGTTTTCGGATCTTGCGGCGGTACTGCCATCTGCTGAATCCGCACCCCCCAGCTGCGGCGGATAAAATTATCACAAAATGATAATCCTGCATCGAGATACAAAGCCCCAAGCAAGGCTTCGAAGCCATCGGCCAGCATATTATCGTTATCAGCACCACCTGCGGCCCGCTCGGCCTCGGACAAAATCAGGGCCTGACCCAACTGCCATTCCCTGGCAATCTCGGCCAATAATTCCCCCTGTACCAGCGCCGCATGGCGCTTGGCCAGATCGCCTTCGGCTTCCTCCGGGAAAGTTTCATAAAGCCACGATGCCATGACCAGCCCTAAAACCCGATCACCTAAAAACTCCAGCCGCTCATAATTGGCACCAGGCCCCATACTGGCGTGGGTCATGGCCGCCACCAGCAGCATCGGCGTTTTAAAACGATAGATCAACTGTTCTTGCAAACGATCAAGGGGCTGCATTGTGACCTGATATAGTCGCTGTAACGTCCATAGCTTCAGGCGGGCGCAGCGGAGCTATCCCCTGAAACAGGCGGCTGTAACGGATCGTGGTAGGCCATTTCCAGATTTCACCAATACTGGCACTGCCGTTAGTCGAGAAAAAGATAAACGAAGCCCGGCCCACAAAATTCTCAACCGGGACATAACCCACCATATTCAGCACTCGGCTATCCTGTGAGTTATCGCGGTTATCCCCCATCATAAAATAATGACCGGGGGGGACAACAAATTCCTCGGTATTATCAAGCGGTTTGTTATCAGCCTCTTCATAGATATGGAACATCGCCCCTTCCGGCAAAGTCTGAATGTATTCATGGACCACACGGGTCATGCCCCCCTCGTTGATTTTTTTGAGGCCGACCGGTTCACGTGGCAATTTTTTACGATTGAGGTAGACCTCGCCATCAATCACCTGAATCGTATCGCCTGGCATCCCGATCAGACGCTTGATATAGTCAATTCTGGTATTGGTCGGTAACTTGAAAACAACCACATCACCACGCTGCGGGGTGCGTCCTTCAGCCATCAGACGTCCATCAATAGGTGCCAGACTGAAAGGAAAGGAATGACGGGAATAGCCATAAGCCGGTTTATGAACAAATAGATAGTCACCGACCTCCAAGGTTGGCTTCATCGACCCTGAAGGGATATTAAACGGCTCGAGAAAAAAAGTACGGATCAACAGCGCCAGTAAAACGGCAATGAAGGCCGTCTTGAGAAAATCCATCCACTCTTCGCGCGCATTCAAAGGAGGCGCGGGGATCTCCTCAGCTGCCGAGGGGACAGACGAAAGGGGATCGGGTGGTGTTTGATCTATTTTCATATCTTTAGTCATGAGCGTTCTTGTAACGAAATCTGACAGCTTTTGCCAGACTCTTCCTGCATTCTGGCATAAATCCCTAGAAAAAACAGGGGCTTCAATCAGCCTCGATAATGACCGCAGCTTGCCCGAAAGGTGGATCATCGGAAAGGGTCAGGTGCAGTCGCGCCTGCTTTCCCGGCGGAATCATCGCCTCGAGCCGCATGAGTGCCCCCCCGGTCAGCACCAAAGAGGGTTTACCCAAATCATCATTCACCACCCCGATATCCCGCATGAATACCCCTTGGGCAATCCCGGTACCGAGCGCTTTGGCACACGCTTCCTTGGCGGCAAAGCGCTTGGCATAGCTGGCAATATGTTTACCAGAAGGGCGCAGACCTTCAGCCCGACTGATCTCCTCAATCGTAAAACAACGCTCAATAAAACGCTGTCCAAAGCGGTTCAGAGTTCTTTCGATCCGTCTGATATCGACCATATCCGAACCTGTGCCGATAATCATGATTGTGATTGCCTCTTTTTAAACCTTACCAATAGTAATCGGCGCAGCCTGTAAGCGCGCCGCATACCCCGCACCGGGAAATAGAGTAGCATATACGCAAGTGGCCAAACCAGCAGGGCGAAAACCACCCCACCCAACATCAGCGGTAAAAACAGCGCGGACGGCTCGCTTAATAGATACCCCAATCCTTGCCCAGACGGCAGCATCAGGTCATCCCGCCCTTGCCCCAGTGTCAGCAAAAAGTTTCCCAATTTATAATCAAAATAGAACATAGGCGGAATCGTCCATGGATTACCCCAGAACGTCCCGATCATGGCCGCAATCTTGCTCTGGCGGAAAAAATGCGCATAAAGCAAAGCCTGTAAAAAATGAGTCCCCAGCAACGGCGTAAAAGACACCGCCACGCCGGTCGCAAGCCCCCCGGTGATGCGATAACTGGAATCAGCACTACGGAACAAACGATGATGAAAATAAGACAAGGTGCGATTCCAGCCCATCGTAGGCCACACCCATTCACGCAGATAAGGAAACAAGCCCCGGGGCTGGCGGCGTTTGAACAACACAATCCCCCCTAGCGGCCGCGGGCCCGCTCAACCGAGGCAATTTGCGGCGTTGCCCGCAAAGCCGCGATGATATTATTGAGATGGCGGGTGTCATTCACATAGACATCAAGCAGCATATCCCAAAAATCAAGTGAACGACTGGTAATCTTGAGATTGATAATATTCCCGCCATTCTTGCCAATCACAGTTGAGAGCGTTCCCAGCGCCCCAGCCACATTAGAAATAGTCACCTGCAGACGACCAACATGGGATTCCGGAGAATCCGGGCCATCATCCCATGACACATCCAGCCAGCGTTCCGGGGTATCAGCAAAATTCTCCAGTGTTTCGCAATCAATCGTGTGAACGGTCACACCTTTACCGGTGGTGACAATTCCGACAATCCGATCACCCGGCAGGGGGTGGCAGCACCGGGCATAGTGAACCGCCATACCGGGGATCAGCCCCTTGATTGGCATCGGTTTACCAGCACCGCCACCCTTACGCGCCTGAATGGCCTGTTGCTCAACCTCGGCATCGGTGGGTTTTTTGGCCGTCGGCGTTTTGTGTGCCGGGAAAATAGTGCGGAAAATTTCGCGCGCAACCAGATTGCCCTGCCCAATTCCGGCATAGAGATCGTCAATCTCATCCATGCGGAATTGCGGCACAACATGGGCCACAGCCTTATCCGTGAATTCATAACCTTCCTGCTGGAAGATTTTTTGCAACATTGCTTTGCCCAAGGCGCTGTACTGATCACGCTGCTGTTGACGGACAAACCGGCGGATATGCGAACGCGCCTTGCCGGTAACAACAAAGCGTTCCCAGGTCGGCGAAGGGCTTTGATTCTTGGCGGTGATGATATCGATCTGATCGCCATTATTCAGCTTGGTATTCAAGGGCGCAATCCGGCCATTGATTTTAGAGCCAACACATTTATCACCGACACCTGAATGCACGGCATACGCAAAATCAACCGGGGTTGACCCGGCCGGCAGTTCAATCAGATCCCCTTTGGGGGTAAAGACATAAACCTGATCCTGAAACAGTTCGAGTTTGGTATTTTCGAGCAATTCTTCCGGGCGTTGCTCCTGCTCAAGGATCTCAAGCAGATCACGCAGCCAGCGATATTGCTTGGCATCCTTCTTCTCTGCTTTTTTACCTGATTTATAGGCCCAGTGCGCCGCTACCCCCAGTTCAGCTTCTTCCTGCATATCCCGGGTCCGGATCTGTACTTCGACCCGGTGATTAGCCGGACCAATGACCGTCGTATGGATCGAGCGATAACCATTGGGTTTAGGCGTTGAGATATAATCCTTGAAGCGGCCCGGGACAGTCGGATAGGTACTATGCACCAGCCCCAAAGCGCCATAACACTGTTCGATATTATCGACCACGATCCGAAACGCCATGATGTCAGATAGTTGCTCGAAAGAGACATTCTTGCGCTGCATTTTGCGCCAGATCGAATATTTTGTTTTCTCACGCCCGGCAACTTCGGCATTAATCCCCGAGGCCGCCATCAGGCTGCGTAATTCATCAATAATCTCCTGCACCACCTCCGTACCTTCCTGACGCAGAAAGGATAAGCGGTTAGCGATACTCTCGCGAGCTTCAGGATTAAGCTGGGCGAAGCATAAATCTTCCAGTTCTTCCTTAAGGTTGTGCAAACCGATCCGTTCGGCCAATGGCACATAAATCTCGATGGTTTCACGGGCTATGCGCTGACGTTTCTCCGGTTTTTGAATATGGTGCAAGGTCCGCATGTTATGCAACCGATCAGCCAGCTTAACCAGCAGCACGCGAATATCTTCGGACATGGCCAACACCAGCTTACGAAAATTTTCGGCCTGCTTGCCCTCAACAGTTTGCCCCTCAATCCGCGACAGCTTGCTGACACCGTTCACCAGTGTGGCAACTTCCTCGCCGAACTGAGCCTTGACCTCATCATAGGTAGCGCTGGTGTCCTCGAGCGTATCATGCAAGATGGCGGTGATGATGGTGGGCGTGTCCATCTTCATGTTGGCAAGAAGGCCTGCGACTTCCAGCGGATGGGTGTAGTAAGGCTCTCCCGAGGAGCGGGTTTGTCCCTCATGCATTTTTTTGGCATATTCATAGGCACGATTGACCGGGGTCGGGTCAAAATCGGGGTCATAAGTCTTGATCTGGGCGATCAGAGGCGAGGGTTCAATCATGATACTTCCGCGACAGCGTTAAGCACCCAATATAGGGGGCAGCGCACAAACAGCCAATAAAAAAGGCCGGACTATCCGGCCTTTATTAAATAACATTCACGACTTCTTACTGATCTTCAACCGGGCCCCCGGCCAGATCATCCAGCGCCGAATCCGAGAAATCGTCATCTTCCTCATCATCGCTGATATCTTCAAAACCTTCGCCCGCAGCGGCCTGAGCGGCGGCAATCGCGCTCCACTCAGCTTCGCCGTCCATTTGGTCGATAACATCTTCACTGTCATCCATTTCCAGCACGCGTTGATTATTCTTGATCAGCTCTTCACGCAAGTCATCCACGGAAATAGTGCTATCGGCAATTTCGCGCAGGGCAACCACCGGGTTTTTGTCATTATCACGATCAATGGTCAGGGCCGCGCCCGAACCCAGACGACGCGCACGTTGGGCGGCAACCATCACCAGTTCAAAACGGTTGGTTACTTTCTCAATGCAGTCTTCAACGGTTACGCGTGCCATGAATCATCACCTATGGTCAAAAAATTGCAGAAACTCGGGTGTTTATAGGCATTTTACACCGCTAAAGCAAGAATCATTCACTGCCCCCTTAACTATTTTCATAATAAAATTTCTTTTGTTTATATTAGAGACTTTTAATCTGGCCTTTTGGCCGGGAAATCATTATCTACATTAGGGCTTCCTACTAAAGCCTGTTTCAACGTGTACCACTTGGTGAGTTTGTAATATGCCGAAATCATCCAAAGCCCTTTCCAATATCCCCTTCTACGCCGAAGAAAAGCTGGCCTTGTTTATTGACGGTTCCAACCTTTATGCAGCCGCCCGCGCGCTTGAATTCGACATAGATTATAGAAAATTACTGCAATGGTCGGCCCAGCAAGGCCGCCTGGTGCGGGCCTTCTATTACACAGCCCTGATCGAAGATCAGGAATATTCACCGATCCGCCCGCTGGTCGACTGGCTGGACTATAACGGCTACAGCATGGTGACCAAACCCACCAAGGAATTTGTCGATGCCCAAGGCCGCCGCAAGGTTAAGGGCAATATGGATATTGAACTCGCGATCGACATGATGGAAATGGCCGACCATGTCGATCATATCATGCTGTTCTCAGGGGACGGTGATTTCCGCCGCCTGATCGAAGCCGTGCAGCGCAAAGGCGTCCGCGTGACCGTGGTCAGCACGATCAAATCGACCCCACCGATGGTCGCTGATGAATTGCGCCGGCAGGCCGATCACTTTCTGGATCTCGATATGCTGGCCGAGGAAATCATGCGCGCCGCTTCCGACAACGCGCCGCGTGAAGTGGCCAATTTGTAAAAGCGAGAAGCAGATTTGATAAAAGGCCGCTGTAAAGCGGCCTTTTCTTTCATGATGGAACCGAGGTCCCGGATAAATTGACAGATAATTATTTTTCATATAAAGTGATGATGTTCATGACTCTAAGGGATATTTAAGGGATATTATTAAATGCCAGGGCGCGACGATTTTGAGAGTCGATTTGGACGCGGCTTCAGCAGCGATACCAGAAGCTTTTACGAGCGGGAAGCGCACCGCTGGGGCCACGACAGCGCTGAAAGATCCACGCGCCGGGAACTGTTGGATGCCCATTTTGGAAGAGGTGAGCTAGCCGGGCGAACCGGTGATCCCTTTAGTGATAAGCCTTTCTTCAACCCGTGGGCCAAAGGCGGTGCGTTTAACTGCCCGCCGGAACGGTCACGTTTTCCGGAGCCACGCGGCCGTGATCTCTGGGATCAAAATGACGACCGCTTCTCTGGATTGAAACGTTCCAGAACGTCTTCAAGAAGCTCTCGATCCGCAGCAAGCGATTCCTCTTCGGCGCCTAATGATAATCAAGGAACTGTCACGCCAGTAGAGAGGCACTACGTTACCGAGAAAATTTTAGTCGTATCAGAGAGAGCGCAATCGCAAGTGCGCTGGGGAGATTTGATTTTATTCTCTGACACATCAAAGCTTCTGACCCCCAGAGAAATAGAAGCCTTTCACCGCGCGACCATCAACAAGAATACGCAGGGTAAAACGAGAGGCGGACTATCAGCTTCATTTTCGCAGGCATCATCCGGTTTTATCGGTGTGTCCGAGACCATTCCCGCAGAAATAGACAAAGCCGCCGTGCCAGCTTTTCTAGCAACACGTCGCAAAGAAGTGGTCGCACAGCTTCTGCATCAACTGGGATCTTACATGAGTGAGAGCGAAAGGCGGAGCATCGGCACTGCAAACCCATCGTTTGAACCGCTTGAGAAACATCAGGTTTTGACAGAGATCAGAGTCGAGCGCAGTGGCGCTGCTATTGTCAAAAACCCCCTCGAAGGCGGCGTATCTTAAAGGCAACTTTATATGCCCTTGCGTTCCATGTGTGCAACGTTTTGAGCCACCAGCGCGATCAGTTCATCATCGGATACTTTCTTTTGCGCGTCGGCCAGATCCTTGAAGCGCGCAAAGGCGTCTTCTAAGGCGTTTTCCCCGAGCTTGTAGCCCAGCGCCTCCAGTTTCTTGCGGAAGGCATGGCGGCCTGAATGTTTACCCAGCACCAGTTCGGATTTATCAAGACCCACTGATTCAGGCGTCATGATTTCATAGGTTTGCGCATTTTTCAGCATACCATCTTGATGAATGCCACTTTCATGGGCAAACGCGTTGGCCCCAACAATCGCCTTGTTCGGTTGGCAGGTAAAGCCGGTAACATCTGACAAGGCCCGCGAAACCTGGGTGATCATAGTGGTCTGAATATTATTGGTATAAGGCAAACGATCAGGGCGGGTACGGATCGCCATAACGATTTCCTCAAGCGCCGCATTCCCGGCGCGCTCACCAATGCCATTGATTGTGCATTCGACCTGACGCGCCCCCGCCTGCACTGCTGCAAGCGAGTTAGCCACGGCCAAACCCAGATCGTTGTGGCAGTGGGCGGAGAGAATGGCCTTATCGATATTCGGCACACGTTCAATCAGCATCCGAAACCGTGCGGCATAATCTTCCGGCGTGGCATACCCGACCGTATCAGGAATATTGATCGTGGTCGCGCCCGCCTTGATCGCGGTTTCAACCGCACGGCAGAGAAAATCATCCTCGGTACGGCTGCCATCTTCTGCAGACCATTCGACATCATCCGTGAAATTGCGGGCAAAGCTGACACATTCATGGATCTTCTCGATGACAGCTTCGGGCTCCATCTGCAATTTGTATTTCATGTGCAGCGGCGACGTCGAAATAAACGTATGGATCCTCTGGCGCTTGGCAGGCTTAATTGCCTCAGCCGTGGCCTCGATATCTTTTTTAACCGTGCGGCAGAGCCCTGCAATCACCGCATTCTTCGCCTCGCCGGCGATAGCATGCACGGCCTCGAAATCGCCCTTGCTCGCGATTGGAAACCCGGCCTCGATCACATCCACACCCATGTCATCAAGCAGCCGCGCCATACGCAGCTTTTCTTCATGATTCATCGAACAACCGGGTGATTGTTCACCATCGCGCAGGGTCGTATCAAAAATGATAACGCGGTTTTTATCAAAACTCATTTCTTCACCTCATGGTCTTCAAGAACCCGCGCCTCATCCGGGAGCATAATCGGGATGCCATCTCGTATCGGATAGGCAAGACCCGCCTGATCGGAGATCAGTTCCTGCCGGCCCTGATCATAACGCAGCAAGGTGTGGGTCAAGGGACACACCAGTATTTCAAGCAGTTTTGGGTCAATATTCTGGATCATGCTGCTATTACTAGAACAACTCCCGCGACAGTGCAACCGACCTGCCTAATGGCAACCGCCACAGCCACAGATGGCCTTGGCGTTATGAATGGCCATTTCCAGCATGGTCATAAACATCTTGGCACGACTGCGACAGCAGGCCGCCTCCAGCAGGGCCTGTTTTTCTCCCGGATCCAGCGGACAGATCATCGACAAGGCAGTCATCAATTTATCGTCATTGGCACCATCAATCGAATCCCAGCTGCAAGACAACCCCTCAATATCGAAATAACTACGCAACAAATCTTTGAGTTGATTGCGGTCAATGCCCAGACAGTCCCGGGCCTGCCGGTCTTCGCTAAAGGCGCTCCAGTCGGCTCGCACCCGCCGATAGCCACGCTGTAGCGGTAACTCTTCGGCCATACGGAAACGGCTAACACCCGTCAACGTAATCAAATAGCGGCCATCTTCAGTTTCCTCAAACGCGGTGATCTTTCCGGCACAACCAGTCTCGAACAACGGGGCGCGATCCGCTGTCATACCCTGCTGAAAATCACGCGGCTGGATCATACCGATGAGACGATCCGTTTTCAGGGCATCCTCGACCATGGCAAGGTAGCGTGGCTCGAAAATATTGAGCGGCAACTGCCCGCGTGGCAGCAATAAAACCCCGGTCAAAGGAAAAATCGGCAGGCTTTGCGGCAACGCAAAAGAACTGGATGTTTGTGAAGCAGTGTTCGTCATAGCAGCAATATAGATGCAATCCCTTAAGAAAACAGCCCCTTAGGAAAATAGCACTGACGATAATTTTCTCCGTCCAGACAAGGTCAGCGGATCTACAGGGCCCAGCGCCTCGAAGAATTGCAGCAATTGCTTGCGTGCCTTATCCTCTTCCCAGATACGTTGACGACGAATAATTTCGATCAGGGCCTCAATCGCTTCTTCCTTGGACCCGGCGGCAAACAACAGCAACGACAGATCAAACCGGGCCTGATGATCATCCGGGTTTTGCAGCACGGTCTTTTGCAACGCACTCAACTGACCTCGGTCACCCTGACGGCTGGCAAGGTCTAGCGCAATGCGCACCGCTGCCAATTGCGGGTCCTTGGCAATTGCTTCCGGAGCGCCCTCTATCATGTGCTGCGCCTGATCGAGCTGGCCCGCCGCTATAAAAGTCCGAACAATCCCGGCATAGGCCTGCACATGCTCTGGTTCCTGCCGCAGGATTTGCGCGTAAAGCCCCTGTGCTGTCATCAAATCATTTTCCGAGAGCGCCGCTGCCGCTGCCTTCAAGACTGCGGGGATATCAAGACTAGCCGGTTCCTCGGGTTGGCTTTGCTGCGCCATCTTGGCCAACTGATCAATAATTGCCTTGATTTCACTAACAGGCCTGACCCCGGCAAAAGCCGTTACCGGCTGGCCTTTAAAAAAAGCGAACACAGTCGGAACAGATTGAACACGCAGGGCCTGCGCCAATTCAGGATTATCATCAATATTAACCTTGGCCAATCGCACCTTGCCTGCGGCGTCTTTGACCGCACTTTCCAGCACCGGCATCAATTGCTTGCACGGGCCACACCACGGCGCCCAGAAATCCACCAGCACCGGCGTGTCCATCGACGCCATGATCACCTGTTGCTCAAAGCTTTCTGTGTCGACATCAATAACCACTGCTGGCGTTGCCCCGGGCTGTGTCTGCGTACTCGCTTTGCCTGCGGCCTTGTTTCCCAAACCCAGTATCATGCTGCACTCTCACTTTCATCCGGCGCCGCCGGGGTTAAATCCAGTATCCAAGGCTCATGGCCAGTATGACGAATATAGGTCAGTAAATCATCAGGCGACAGGCCAATAGTCATATGATTTTCCATCGGATGATAATTCACAATTTCATAACCCATCATCGAATGGTCCAGTACAATCCGCACCTGTTGATCCCGGTCATTGATGATCGCAAACGGACAGACCGAGCCGGGCCTGACCCCGAGATAGGTCCACAACCGATCGGCCGAACCAAACGAAAGCCGCCCGCAATCAAGCAAAGTCATCAGTTTTTTCAGGTCGATTGCGGTTTCATTACGCGCCACCACCAAAAACATGGTGCCTTTTTTATCGCGGACAAACAGATTGCGGCAATGCGCCCCCGGCATCTCCCGTTCGATCTCAAGGCTCTCTTCTACGGTAAACACAGGCTGGTGATGATACAGGCGGTAAGAGATATCCAGATCAGCCAGCAACGCCAGCAACACCGGCGCGGGGGTTGGTAAAGGCGGAAGATCCGCTGGATCTGACCTGAGGCTCTCTGATGTCATCTTGTTGAAACTCTTCACTTTTAAGCCCCTTGAGCTCAGGGCGCTGATTTACAAGGGTATGAAGCTCAAGAAAATTAGTCATTCCTGCGGAAAAATCAACGATTTGGTAAGACCTACTGTGTTAAAAATATGTCAAGTGTGTGAGAGGAGACCTTAGTTCTTATGAGTATTGAAAAGGCAGAAATTACTGATCTGGCCAGTCATCTGGCGGAGCGTGGGGGTGTTGTAGATACATTTCCGCAATGTGGCTCGCCCATGCCGGGCACCAGTGCACCCAGCCTGATGGCGGCGCATTGTCAGGCCAACGGACAGGAGTTGCCCATGGCCAAAAATGATATCGGGTCGCTGGTGGCCCCAAGCCATCCGGCCATGAAACAGGCCCACCGTTTGGGGGGATAGGTCTTGATGAACATAGAACTCAGCAGACTGGGCGATGGTGGATTGGTGGTCTTTGCCGACTCCCCCTTTCCCCATGATATCCGCCGGATTGAATATTACCGCGACCAGCGGCTGATGATGCTGGTCTATGATGATCCCGAACACGAAGGCGATCTAATGCATTATGAGCTGCCGGATGTCGCCCATGAAGCAGTTGAGGCCAGCCCGAATGTCATGGTGATCGACCACGGGCCGGGGCGTAAACTTTATGGTTATGATGTACCGTTGGTGCATATTGGCGATCCTTTGGCGGCCTAAGAACCAGTATTCTCGGCCTTTTTTAGAAAAAACCCTGATTTTTCCTGCTATTTTTGACTTGCATTTATCCGACAAATTCTTATAGTCCGGGCGTCTGGACTTTGTGGACGCGGGTGTAGCTCAGGGGTAGAGCATAACCTTGCCAAGGTTAGGGTCGCGCGTTCGAATCGCGTCACCCGCTCCAATTTAATGTTCAGATACAGATACTTAGCACAGGCTCAACTCACCCGGTTGGGCCTTTTGCTTTTCCGGGGAAGCATTCGCATCATGGTAGATTAGTGCCTCGCCATAGCGGGCCCAACTTAGATTGGAAACCGCCATAATTGCTACGGCTTGCTGGTTTTGCAACGCCGCCTCTCCCCGTTTTTCCGTCTGAGAGTCCAAAATAGCTGTAAAGACATATCCGCCAAGCGCGACGGCGGTGAATAACCCTGTCAGCCCTGCGCCGGGAGAAAAGCCGGGGCGGCGCACCAAAGCGCCCTGATTGGTTTCAGTTGCCGTTGCAGCCAAGCTGCCTATGGCCACGCCCATCCCCAAGCCAGGACCGCCAACCCCTGTTGCCAGCAAGCCAGTCACTCCTGCCCGAAACCCGGCGGCAAAACTAATAAAAAGCTGATTCATTTTCATCCACTAGATGAGCAATTCATTATTTATTATTATGTATAATCATTTCTGTGGGAATGGGTGTACTCCTGCGTGCCTTAAACGTCAAATAAAATTAGACGTTCGGCAAGCCTGACGGGAGTATTGACGAAGGGCTTGCCTGCCCCTTCTTACATTTGTAACTGCCGCTGCTATAATCGTGGCAAGGGGAGCGTATTAAATCTTGAATATTGATCTGTTACTAACAACGCAAGGCGATGCCGGGCTGGTCTGTGATACCGCCGCTGGCAGCCCGGTCGCGGGGGTGATGTTTGATTCCGATACCGGGCAACTGACACTGGAATATGCCGACCTCGACCCGCTGGATCTGAATATCCCGGTTGATGACAGCTATATAGAAACGCTCTACTACGCGACCTCAATCCAAGTGGGCACGATCGTTGACGGTGAGATTCGTGAAAACCGGCAAGTACCCATCTTGCTGACCAATGACCCGCAAGCCAATAGTGACCGTGCGCGTTTTGCCAAGCCAAGAGCCTCAGCTTTGGCGTTTGAAAGCTTCCTCAAGGCCTGTGTCAAAGGTCAGCCGATCCACCGTGCTGACCTTTCTGACGAAAGTTCGAGCGGCTCTGTTATGGGCGGAATGAGTCCCTCGATCCTGAAATTTGCGCCGCATCTGGCCCGGCAAAAGGCCTTTGAGGCCGCCCCGCATCTGGCCCCTAAAGGTCCGGCCCCACCGGGTCTGGGTCCGGGAGGCGGACGCAGCGGCGGCGGCCATGTCAGCCCGATGCGCGGCAGACCCCCACCCGCGCACCGCAATAACGATGATAAAGATGAAGACTAGCGATGAATATGGTCGGCAAATTTGATGCCGGTGATTTTCTCAATACCCTTGAGAACGGGCTCTTTTAACATCCCATCAGCCTGAACAAAGAAAGGTGCCGAAGGCCCCTTGCCCGCTTCGCCATTAAACCGGAAATAAACACTGTCACCGCTGGCGGATACCTCGACTCCGGGGAATTTTCGTGCTGTGGCCTTGGCAATTTTCTTCAATTCCCGGTCCGGCGTGGCAGGCACCATTTCATAATTGAAGCTTTTCAAGATGCTATGCACCTGATGGGCTGAAATCGTCGATGTCTGTTTCTTGCCGATCATAAGGCCACTCCTTGCTGTTGTTCTTCTTACTGTAAGACGGGGCGGCCCTCCCTGTCAAAAATTACCCTGAAACGGTAAATTGCTGCCCTGCGAAGTGACGGGGTTGTCGCGACTAGAGGTACTCACTATAAAAGTCATTATTCAATAATAAATCTTAACAGGACGGTGACACGATGCAGGCCTTGTCTATGCGCAACATGTTTTTGACGGCAGCCTTGGCGCTGGCCACCCCTGCCATCCTCTCGGCCCCAGCCAAAGCAGAAACCCCTAGAGCAACCCCAACGGCCAAACCGGCGGCCAAGGCCTTAGCCAAGCCAGTACCCACAGTTTTTACCTGCAGCAATCCAAGCTCTGACCTGATCGAGTCTGTCAACAGCCAGAATATAGAAAACTTGCAGACATGCCTCACGCAGGGTGCCGATGCAAACGCACAACAAGGCGAGGGTTTCGTTAGCGCGGCGCTGCGCGGCGAAATCGATATGGTGAAAGCCATGCTGCCTTATATGAATGATGTCGCCGCACTGGAACGCTCGCTGGCGATGGCCGCCCTGCGCGGTCATGAGGAGATTGTTGATCTCATCCTGACCAACCCCAAGGTTACACTCGACCTCAACAAGCCGGGCACCCGTTATCTGGCCTATGCCGCACGATCCGGTCACGTGAATATCTTGCGCAAACTGGTAGCAGCAGGCGCCCGTGATGATGAAGGATTCGCCATGGCCTCCGCCATTGATGGCGGCCAACGCTCTTCTTTCGATTATCTGTTGCAAGATGCAAAAATCAGTCCGGATGCCGGCAACGGCATGGTGCTATCGATGGCGATCATGAGTGGCAACAAACACTATGTTACGGCGCTTCTTGACCGTGGCGCTGAAGCCCGGTTTTTCCCGATCGTGGCAGAAAGCCTCGCTGATATCCGCAAACACCGTGAAGGTTCGGGACCCGAAGCCGCAGAATACAAAAAACCGGTTTATGACGAGATCATCGCCTTGGTCGAAGCTGCCATCAGCAAAGCTGAGATAAAGATCGCAAGCCCCATCACAGCAAAACCCGTCGCACCCGTGCCCTTATAAAATCCCGTCCTTTAAGGAGTGCCCTGCGCCCGGATGCGCCGCCACTGTGTGACGTTGGCTTCATGTTCGGCCAACGTCCGTGCGAAAGCATGCCCTCCTGTGCCATCAGCCACAAAATAAATATATTCATGCGCTTCCGGATGCAAAACCGCCGCCAGTGATTCCCGCCCCGGGTTACAGATCGGCCCCGGCGGCAGGCCAGAATATTTATAAGTGTTATAAGGGGAATCAACTTCAAGATCCTTGCGCAGCAAGCGTCGCCCGAGCGGGCCCATCCCGTCCTCACGCACCTCACCATTGGTCAGCGCATAAATCGCGGTTGGATCTGATTGCAGCGGCATACCCCGCCGCAAACGGTTAATAAAGACCCCGGCTACTTTGCCACGCTCGTCCGCAACCCCGGTCTCCTTCTCGACAATCGAAGCCAAGATCAAGGCCTCCTCAATCGTATTCAGTGGTAAACCCTGATCTCGGGCCGGCCATAATTCGTCCCGTGCCTTGATCATAGCTTTTTCCATCTGGTCGATTATGCTTTGGCGCATGTCCGTTTTCATGAAATGGTAAGTTTCCGGCAAAAGCGACCCTTCAGCCGGGATGGCGGTCAAAGCATCCCCGGAGAGGTTGTCTGCTTTATTCAGAATTTGCACGATTTGCCAACTGGTCAGACCTTCGCGGAAGGTGAGCTTGCGGTCGTAAACATTCCCTCGCGCCATCTGATCCAGAATAAACGCCATGCTGGCTCCGGCCATGATTTCATACTCACCAGCATGCAATTTTGTATGAACCTGCTGCAAACGTGCCGCCACTTTAAAAATCAACGGATTAGAGATAACAGTCTCACGGTCCAGTTGTTCAGCAATCGCATTGAGACCTTTGCCTTTCTCAATCACGATATAGTGCACTTCGGCAAGCGGCCCCGGTTTACGGAACTCATGCAAAGCCCACAATGCAGACCCTACCCCCGCAATGACCAGCAGGGTGAATGAACAGATTATAAATCGTAAAGCAACGTGCATGAAAAATGGCCCTCCTGCCGGAAGGCCATTCTCACATGAATTGAACTTGCAGAAAACCGCTAAACCGCCTTCATAATCAGGCTGGCGTTGGTGCCGCCAAAACCAAATGAGTTAGACAGGGCGATCGTGACCTTTTTCTCCTTGGCAATCTTCGGCACCAGATCCAGCCCCCGGCAAGGCTCGGATATATTTTCAAGATTGAGCGTCGGCGGCAAGACCCCGGTTTGTATGGCCTTGATCGAATAAATCGCTTCGACTGCACCAGCAGCCCCCAGCAAGTGGCCAATCGCCGACTTGGTCGATGACATCGATACCTTATCCAGCGTATTGGCAAACATGCGTTTAACCGCTGTGCATTCAATACCGTCACCCATCGGGGTCGAGGTACCGTGGGCGTTGATATAATCAATATCCTCGGGGTTAAGGCGGGCGCTGGCCAAAGCCGCCCTCATCGCGCGATAGCCCCCATCACCGTCTTCTGCAGGAGCCGTCATGTGATAGGCATCCCCAGAAAGGCCATACCCTACGACCTCGGCATAAATTTTGGCACCGCGTTTCTTGGCGTGTTCATATTCTTCCAAGACCACGATCCCGGACCCTTCGCCAATTACAAACCCATCCCGTGCCTCATCAAACGGCCGTGAAGCCTCGGTTGGACGGTCATTATAACCCGTCGACAAGGCCCGAATGGCAGCAAAACTGGCCACCCCGAGACGATTAACTGCAGACTCGGCGCCCCCGGCCACCATCACATCTGCATCTCCGTACATGATCAGACGGGCGGCATCACCAATCGCGTGCGTACCTGTTGCGCAAGCCGTCACCACCGAGTGGTTCGGACCCTTAAATCCGTATTCAATCGAAACATGACCCGAGGCCAGATTAATTAGCATCGCCGGTACCGTGAAGGGTGAGAGACGGCGCGGGCCCTTTTCATGCAAAGTAACCGAGCTTTCATACAGACTTTGCAATCCACCGATGCCCGAACCGATCAGCACGCCGGTACGGCAACGTTCTTCCTCGGTCTCAGGTTTCCAGCCAGAATCCTCAACCGCTTCCTTGGCCGCCCCCATGGCAAACAGAATAAAAATATCCATTTTCTTCTGATCTTTGGGCGGCACATAAAGATCACCATTAAAAGCGCCCTCAAGCGGAGTCTCGGTGGTGCAGCGTGGCACCTGTCCGGCAATCTGTGAGGCAATATCCGAGGCATCAAAAAGGTCGATTCGGGATATGCCGCTATGACTGGCGGTAATCCGTTTCCAGTTGTAATCAACTCCAACCCCTAAGGGCGATACCATACCCATGCCTGTGACAACGACGCGTCTCATTTTGTGCTTCTCC